>BAIF02000065.1 GCA_000509105.1 Clostridiales bacterium VE202-21
CCTGTATTCGTTCGGGGACAGACCAGTAGAGTTCTTAAAGCTCCTGCTGAAATAATGCTGATCAGAGAACCCGAGCATTTCGCTAATTTCCCGAACGGAGAGCTCGGGATTCAATAAAAGCTCTTTTGCATCCTCGATCCTCAGCGAATTGATTAACTTCAAAGGGGACTGCCCCTTTTGCTTTTTAAATATTCTGGTCAGATAGGAGTGGTTAAAATGATATTTATCGGCCAGATCGGTTAGATTCAGATTTTCCCGGTAATGGAGGCGGATATATGCATCCAGTTCCTCTATCGTAACCTCTATATCAGTAGGGATGGCTGAGGTTAAGGCGATCCAGTGTGCAAGTTCTGAAGCAATCATTTCACCGGAAGCAAGCAGATCATTTTGTGTTTCCAGAATATCAAAGACATACAGGTACATCTTTTCATAGTCTTCATCCGAGATATATAAGTCTTGCTGCAACATGTTTAATAACTGCAGCAGTACTTTTTCCACCCAGGCCTGGGGATATGGATTCTCCTTCCATTCTTCAAACAACTGCAGCAGGGCTGTTTTAAAACCCGCAGTGTTATTGGATGAAATCATAGTATGTATGTAGCTGACAGAAACCTTTGAAAGAATGGCGGGGGGAAGGACAGGATCCTCTGCCGGCAAAGCAATTAAGGAAGACTTTCCAATTACAAGGGAAGAGAGCATCCGGTTTTTTAATGACTGGAGGGATTGATGCAGCTGCGGGAATGTTACGTCATTCTTGTCATAGACAAGATTTACGGTGGAGGTATACTGGGAATTCTGTATATTTTGGAAAATCAGCGGTGCAGTACATTCTGGAGGCCGGGATAACTCCGCCGTTACCAGTAAGAATATATTCCTGCTTTCAAAGGGAAATATCCAGTATCCGGAGCATACAAATTCCGTATTGCTGACCAGCGGATCCCAGGAAAAGCGGGTCAGTGAATCCGGCATACCGGAACAGATGCCGGATTCAGAAAAGTGTTTGTGTTTCTGGCTGCGCAGATACAGATTATCCAGGCAGACTAAAAATAAGGAAAAAGAGGTCTGACTGAGTGTCCTGCTTAGCTTAAGCAATTCGGGGGGGAATTCTTCGGCGTTCAGCTGGTGCCGCAATGTGCGGCAAATATCTGCCTTCTTTTTTTCCACAATAGCATCCTTAAGTGAAAATAAAATACTCTTCAGCTGCTCCGGCTGCAGCGGCTTTAAGAGATAATCTTTTACGCGGTAGGTCAGCACTGTGCGGGCGTATTCGAAATCATCGTAACCACTGACGATGACCGTTGAAATATCGGGATACTCTTCGTACAGAATCCGGGCCAGTTCCAGCCCGTCCATAATGGGCATTCTGATGTCTGTAAAAACGATATCGGGCGGGTTATCACGTATGATCTCCAGCGCCTCTTTTCCATTATAAGCCTCCCCAATAATCTGAAAATCGGGGGATACTGCGGATATTTTCTTCTGAATATTTTTTAGCAGAAGGTTCTCATCCTCTACGACTAAAACTTTAATCGGATAATTTTTCATCGTGCTTATCTCCTATGTTTTGTGTCAGCGGACCGCCGATGGTAACACACGCCCCATTTTCGGGAAGGTTGTCTAAACTGAAAATGAGATCCTGCTTGTATTTCAAAAAGAGCCTCATATAAAGATTCAAGATTCCCATGCCATTTATAGAAAGCTCGGGAAGCGGCTTTTTCCAGTCGATTTCCAAAACCTTCTTATGAAAAGAATCCAGAAAATCGGGCGGAAAACCGGAACCGTTGTCTTTAACCTGTATGATCCAGCAGGAGTCCTTAATATATCCGGTTATATGTATAACCCAGGGAGGATCCACATTCAGCGCGTATTTGATACAGTTTTCAACCAGCGGCTGAATGAGCAGCCGTGGAACCTTGATTGGTGAAAGGGAATCATCCATATTGATATGAAACTGGATTCTTTCACCATATTTTACCTTGATCAAATATATATAAGAACGAAGATGTTCCAGCTCCTGCCAGAGCGCCACGTCCATTGAAGAGTTGGATGACATATAGCGCAGAAGGACAGACAGTGAATCACACATTTTAACCGCCTGCTCATTTTCCCCATCTTCGGCCAGAATACTGATAGAGGCCAGCGTATTGTATAGAAAATGGGGATTCATCTGTGACTGCAGTGCCAGCATCTTGGCATCGGCAGCCATGGTATGGGCGGAAATGGCATCCTGCAGCGAGTCCTGCAGATTCTGCTGCATCTGTTCAAAGGAGTGGTACAGAGAATCCAGTTCCCTGAACGTACTTTTATAATCCGGCAGTTCGTAAGAGCTTAAGTTGTCAAAGGTAAGGGCATGCGCCGTCTGCTCCAGCTTCTTCAGCGGGATGGTCATCTTATTGGCAATCTGCCAGGTGATAAACAGGAGCAGGATTAATAATAGGAAGGAGGCAGTAATCAAAAGCGTCCTGAATTGATAGAATGGAGCGAAAATCTTCGATTCTTCTGCAGTGACAAATACGGTCCAGTTTGTGAAGTCGGAAGCATGACAGGCGAACAGCGTGGAAGCGTTATCCCGTGTTTGGTAAATCGTGGTCTGGGAGTCGGACTCCGATGACCGGGCGAGCTCCAGCATACGTTTTTCCAGGTTCTGAGGGGGTCTGGCCTCATAAGGATATACCCGTGTCCCACCGCTGTCATAAACGTAAATATGTTTGATTTCCCTTTGGTTGTGAAGCGCGTTCTTTATCTTTTTATCTAAATAAGAATACTCCAGCTGCAATTCCAAAACCGCAGTCTGATTCATGGTATCATCCGGGGAAAAAGCACGGCAGAGAGATACGACCGGGGTCTCGGAGCTGTTAAGCTCGGGGAGATGAGGCGGAAGAATCTTTTTCTTGCCATAAGCTAAAAGCGTTGGGTTAAACCAGGAGATCTCGCGATAACTTTTCGGATCCCGGATCGAAAAGATACTGTTATTGCCTACATAGATATAATGTCCTTCGATGTCTGCAATGTTGAGGCTCATATGGTTGAAAGAAAGCTTAATAATATCAAAAAGCGTGGTGGAAAATGCCAGCTTATTATTATAGGAATCGATATCATGGGAATATAGATCCCGGACAAGATAAGAGTGGAGCGGGTCAGAGCTGACAATACGTTTGGAAAGCTCATCAATCTGCTTCATCTGTGTATCCAGGAGTGTGGAGATATTATCACAGTCGGCCTGGAGCTCGCTGGTTGCATTCTTTTGGAGCGTGTTGCCTAAAATAATATAAAGAATAACCATAAAAATAACAATAATTGGGAAAATCAGTGCAGCGTATCTAAAAAACAGTTTAGAGTGTAGCGATTTCATTTATTGCACCTCGTTTCACAATTAGAGTACTCAACTATTACTTATAAAAATTATAGAGGAAAGAATGAGAAAAATCAATAGAGCCGGAAAGCTGGTACAAAATGTGCACAACATCAGGTAGATTTTTTCTAAAGATTTATTTCAGATAGACGATATAATAGCATTATAAGGTTTACAGGAAAAAGGAGGAAGGATATGAGAAACAAAAAGTTAGTAAAAATGACAGCTATGGCGGCCACCGCGGCAATGATGATGACGCTTGCTGCAGGATGTGGGAATTCGGGTTCTGATACATCGGACAAGAAAGAAGACACCACGACATCAAAAGGCGGATCAACAATCACAATCGCGGCGTCCGCAGGATGGGTAAAGGACATTGATAAGGAACTGGCGGCAAAGTATGAGGAGGAATCAGGCAATACGATTGAGTGGCAGGTCAGCCCGGACGATCAGTATGAGAATGTACTGAACTCCAAATTATCGGTAGGGGAAGGCGCGGATATCTTCTACATACGTTCCGGAGTAACGATTAACAAATACCAGCCGGAGAAATACATGCTGGATATGTCGGATCAGGAATGGGTGTCCCGTTATACTGACTGGGCAAAGGAAGGCGTATCGAACGACGGTAAAATAGTACAGTTCCAGACATGGAGCGTAGATGGCTGGGGAATCCTGTATAACAAGGACATTTTTAAAGAAGCCGGCATTACAGAAGTGCCGAAAGACTATGAGAGCTTTAAAGCAGCATGCGACAAAGTCCTGGCAGCAGGAAAAACTCCGATTTATGAGCCGGGCGCAGCACAGTGGCATCTGGGAACCTGGCTGGGTGGAATGACAACACAGGAAGAGGCAGAGAACGAAGGGTTTTATGCAGGCCTGAATGAGAACAGTGAGGTCTTTGCAGGAAAAGAAGGACTGGCAAAATCACTGGATCAGATGGCTGAACTCGAAAAAGCCGGCTACTTCGGCAAAGACTTTATGGCAAACACTTGGGAAGACATGGTAGCTAAGATGGCATCCGGCGACTATGCAATGGGCGTTGTATACACCACATTCCCGGCAGAGGTCGAGGCAGTGAACCCGGAAATGACACAGGATACATGGGGCATGTTCCCGATTCCGCTGAATGACAACAAAGAATTCGGCGTATCCGCAGGCGGAATTGGACGCTGTGTAAATAAGGATACGGAAGTGGCGGACGCTGTTATGGACTACTTTGAATTCTTATCACAGCCGGAGAACCTGACCGCATATTATGAAGCACGAAAAGACTTGGGACCATGTTCCTTCACCGATATCCCGGGAAATGTTCCGGCGGCATACGAAGACGTTATAAACAATGCATCAGGCACAGGGTTTACGGCGGAAGACGGTGTTTTATACTGGGACAACGCACAGGTTGGAAACTTAATGCAGGGCATGTTCCTGGGCAACTCCAGTGCAGAGGATGTACTCAAAGGGATTGATGACCTCAGACAGCCGAGTTTTGGCAAATAGGGAATAAGTTATACCAAAGGGCACCCCGTAACTCATGCCCTTCGGGCGGGTCTGCAGCAAAGCTGCAGAACAATGTATGGCTGGGAGAATGGCTTTTGTCGGTCATTCTCCTTTTTGGTACAAAAAATACTAAAAAAGTTAGAGGCGAAATATGTATAAGAAAAAATTATATGGGATGAGGTTTATACTGCCTGCATTTATTTTATATACGGTTTTGTATATTATTCCCACCATAGCAGGAATGGTAATCTCAATGACAGACTGGAATGTAACACGTCCGGATATACAGTTTATCGGTCTGCAGAATTTTGTGGACATCTTCACATCAAAGGGCGGGAATTATCTGGCAAGTATAGGACACACGTTTGAGTTTACGGTAGTTACCGTTATTTTGAAAACGCTTTTGGGCTTAGGCCTGGCTCTTTTGCTGAACAAGGGCCTGAAGAGCAGGAATCTGTTTCGGACGATATTCTTTCTGCCCTATGCACTGGCTCCGCTGATTATAGGTATTACATTTGTATCAGTTCTCAAGCCCAACGGACCGCTGAACATCATTCTGGAAGCCCTGGGGATGTCTGGGCTGACCCATTCCTGGCTGACAGAGAGCGCCACTGCCATGGGCTCCACGATGATGGTAGAGGTGTGGCGGATGGCAGGCTGGAATATGATGATTCTCCTGGCCGGGCTGCAGATGATACCGGAAGAGTATTACGAAGCCGCATCCATAGACGGAGCCGGGGCATGGAAAAAGTTTACAAAGATCACGCTGCCGTTTCTGCGTCCGTCACTGATGACAGTGACCGTATTGAACACAATCCACGGCCTGCGGGTATTTGATATCATCTATTCACTGACAGGCGGAGGACCGGGCGGCCTGACGGAGGTTATTAACACACAGGTATTCAAAGAATTCGGCATGGGCCGTTATGGAATGGCGAATGCGCTGAATGTCGTCATATTCCTGATGACAGTCATCATAGCGGTAGGGCTCCAGAGAGTGCTGAGCGGAAAGGGGAAAAATGAATAAAAACAAAACATATAAAAACCTAAGAAAATTACTGAAGTTTCTGTTTATTGCCGCCAGCAGCTGCATCATACTTGTGCCGATCTATTTTATCGTGGTGAATTCCCTGAAAACAGTGGAAGAGTCCAGGATGCTGAGTTTCAGTCTGCCAGAAGTTTTCCAGTGGGGGAACTACCTGGAGGTAATCAAAGCAGGCTCCCTGGTGCGGGCCTTTGGCAACAGCATGCTGATGGCGGGTGTGTCTACGGTGATCGCTGTCCTGGTTTCTTCCATGGCGGCCTATGCCTTGAGCCGGCGCCGTTCAAAGGCGCATAACAGGGTGTATCTGTACTTCTTCATGGGGCTGATTGCACCCGTGAATTATGTTACCACATTGTTTACATTAAAGTTTCTGCATCTGCAGAATACATATCTGGGGATTATCCTGGAATTTGCGACCCTGGGAATTCCATTCCTGGTGTTCCTGTACTATGGATTTTTCGATAATATCCCCCGGGAACTGGATGAAGCGGCCGTTATAGACGGGTGTACCCCATTTCAATTATTTTTCAAGGTGATCTTTCCGCTGCTGAAGCCCGCAACCATAACGGGGATAGTTCTGAATTTCCTGGGGGCATGGAATGACTTTGTCACTCCGCTGTATCTGCTCAGTGATAATAAAAAACTGGGAATGACAAACTCAATCTATAATTTCTTCGGCGAGCATTTCAATGACTGGAATATGGTATTTGCAGACATTATCCTGACAATCGCGCCGATTTTAATCATCTACATCTGCGGACAGAAGTACATTGTCAGCGGAACGGCCGGCGCGGTTAAGGGGTAGCGCGGCAAAAAATAAAAACGCGGAGTAAAAGATTATGACACAGTGGGATTATATTTTAGGCGGTATAACCTTGCGTTATATCCGGGATGATTTGACAGACCATATTTCCATGGTGCTGCTGCCAAAGGGGATGGATTCCTGCTTTGAAAAGAGAAGGACCTATATGAGAATGCGGGATAACATCTGTAATGCATGGGATATAGGGGCGCTCTGCCACTTGTCCCTGCGCCACCATGCCCAGGGCAACGGTGCGGGCTGCACACTGAAATATGGAGAGAGTACGAAAAAGCTGCGGTATAAAAGCCAGGAAAAAACGAAAGAAGGAAATGTGATCCGTATTATTACCTTATTGGAGGCCGAAGAGGGGTACTGCGTCAGGCATACGGTGACATATACCGAGGGGGAAAGCGGCATTGAAGTGGAAAATGAGTTTCAAAATCGTTCGGAGAGACCCTTTACATTAGATATGATGACCAGCTTTTCTTTGGATAATCTGAGTCCTTTTCAACCAGATGATGCACCCTATAAGCTGAGGCTGCACCGATTCAGAGGCGGCTGGAGCCTGGAGGGAAAGCACCAGGCGGATACAGTGGAAGAGCTGAACCTGGAAGGCACTTGGTTTAGGGCCTTTCCGGAGAGTGAGCGCTATGGCTGCCTGGGGTCCCATACGGTAAAGCGCTGGTTCCCGTTCGGATGCGTGGAAGACCGGGATGCGGGGGTATTCTGGGCGGTCCAGATGGAAGCGGCCTCATCCTGGCAGATGGAATTTTCAAGGGACGGGGACTGCTATTCCTTATCCGGAGGCGTGGCGGACTGCGAGTTCGGCGGCTGGTGGAAAGAAATACCCGCGGGCGCAAGTTTTCTGCCTCCAAAGGCATATATAAGCGTAAGCGCCTGCGGGCTGTGGGATGTGTGCCAAAATATCACGGACATGTTCCATAAATATGCGGATCTGCAGCCGGAGTGTGAAAAGGAACTTCCGATTCTTTTTAATGAATGGTGTACAACCTGGGGGAAACCGACCGAAAAAGAAATACTTACTTTGGCAGAAAAATTAAAAGAAACGCCGGCAAAGTATCTGGTGATTGATGCCGGGTGGAGCAAAAAAGAGCGTGAAGACGGGGATCCTCAGAGCGGAAACGGGGAATGGGAACCTGATCAGGATAAATTTCCGCATGGCCTTAAGTATCTTTCACAGCGTCTTAAGGACGCAGGACTTCGAACCGGGATCTGGATGGAGTTCGAGGTGACGACAAAAGGGGCAAATGTGCACAGCGGCACATATGATTCTATGCATTTATACCGGAACGGGGAGGTGATACAGACAGGAGGAATCAGGCGCTTCTGGGATTTCAGGCAGACGGAAGTTACGCAGTATCTGAAAGAAAGGGTGCTGGATTTTCTAAGAGAGAACGAAATCCAATATTTAAAAGTGGATTATAACGGCTCCATCGGATACGGGTGCGACGGTGCGGAAAGCCTGGGAGAAGGGCTGCGGCAGCAGATGCAGGCGGTTCACCAATTCTTCTGTATACTCCGCAGGGAATATCCGGAACTGGTTATTGAAAACTGTGCATCGGGAGGACACCGGCTGGAACCCTCCTTAGTAAAACTTACCGCCATGAGTTCTTTTTCCGATGCGCATGAGTGCCGGGAGATCCCGTATATAGCGGCAAACCTTCATCAGCTGATGCTGCCCAGGCAGTGCCAGGTCTGGGCGGTGATCTCTCCCGAACTTGTTCTGCAGGAAATCCAGTACCGCCTGATTTCCGGAATGCTGGGGCGTTGCTGCCTGTCGGGTCCCGTTCAGGATTTAAACGCAGAACAATGGCGGGAAGTGGAGGACGCCATGCGTTTCTACGGGAAGGTAAGAAAAATCATCAAGAAGGGAAGAAGCAGGCTCGTGCGGACCGGCAGGAACAATCAGCACCATTTGGAGGGCGCTCAGATTCTATTCCGGGAAATGGATGGAAAAGTATTAGTAATATATCATGCTTTTTCGAATCCACCGACCAGTATCGGGGGAACTCTGCCGGAAGGAAAGTGGAAAATAACAGATGCTTTTGGCAGAAAATGCAGATTAGAACTTGGAAAGGGGGAACTAAAGATCTGGCCGCAGGACTCCTGGGAGGCCGGCGCGGTCTATTTGGAAAGAGGTTAAGGAAAATGGCTGCTGTTAAACACTTGCACCAATAAGAATTATGAGAAAGGAAAAGGAGATTAAGGTGAAATCAAAGAAAATAAAACGCACGCTGCCCGCGCTGCTTTCGGCTGCACTGTTGTTCTCGTCGTTTAACTCGGCGGCCGCCCCGCTGGGGACAGAAGAGGCGGTAGAACCGGCGGCGCTGGTAAATGATGGATTACTGATTGATTTTGATATGGATTCACTGGAAGGAAATTCAATACTGAATAAAGCAGATAACAAGGCTTATGCCGTTTTGGGGGATAATCCTGCACTGACAGACGGAAAAGACGGACATGGCAAAGCGCTGCTGATGGACGGCAAAACAAATTATGTAAACCTGGGGAAAGACTACCAGGTTACAGAAAATGCGCTTACTATAGCCGCCTGGGTAAAACCGGACTCTGCACATAGCGGTATGATGCGGATCTTCGGAAGGGGGAGAACGGCAGTTACCGGGGAGAATGAACTTTCGCTCTACATGCGGCAGAACGGGGCTTTGGAAGCACAGTGTCCGGAATGGTCCGCATCAGATCCCGGAACGGTAACTATGGATGAGTGGCAGCACGTAGCGGTCACGAATGACGGCGCAGTGCAGAGACTCTATCTGAATGGAGCCGTTGTAAAAGAGGAAACATGTGCGGGTCCCACGGAGGAATGGGATTTGGACCTCTTATTAGGTTCCTGCTGGAATACGGATGCATCGGCAGTATTTCCTGACCATTTGTTCCAGGGGGGAATGGATGATGTAAAACTCTATTCCCGTGCTTTATCCGAGGAGGAGATTCAAACGCTGGCCGATATCGATAATGGCGGTGGCGGCGGAGAGGACATTGTACTACCGGACGCGCTTTATGAATTTACGATGGATGAGGTCAAAGACGGAACCGGAGAGCTGGAAGGGCAGAAGGTAATCGTCAATCATGCCGATCAGAAAGAATATCCCATCTATGGAAATTACCGGGTAGATAATTTTGGTATCTATGATAAATCCATTGAGTTTGACGGGGCCACGACCTATGTTGATATCGGAAGGCCGCAGATACATACGCAGTACACGTTCGAGGCGTGGACGAATATTGATAATTCATCCGCCAATTCCCTGAATAAAATATTCGGCAGGGATAAAACAACGGTGCCGAGAGATGCATTTTATTTTTGTGTGAGGAATAACGGAAATATTGAGGCAGAAATCAGGGATGATGTAAACAACGGATGGATGGAAGCAGGGGCAGGAGCCTATGAGTTTAACAACTGGAATCATCTTGCCCTGACCTGTGACGGAACAGTTTACAGCATGTATTATAACGGCGATCTGATTGCACAGGAGACATTTGCGGAAATGGACCTGGACACCAACCCGCTTTCTATGCTGATTGGCTGCGGATACAACAAAGACGGCACAGGTCTGTTTAATGGACATGCATTCAAAGGAAGAATGGATGATGTACGCATTTATGACAAAGCGCTGACCGCAGAGCAGATTAAAAAAAAGTACGGAAGGAATCAAAGACAGTATTCCGCCGGAAGTAGTCAGTATCTCTCCTGCAGAAGGCAGTCTGCTGAGCGTAGAAGGAAAACTCAGCATCGAATATAATATGAGTATTGCGCTGGGCAGTGAAAAGCCGCAGATTCTGGACAAGGATAAAAAGCCGGTTCCCACGGAAGCATTGACGGAAGACCACAATGAATCCGTGGAAGGCACAGAGACGCTGGCAGTCTATCCGACTGAAAAGCTAAAGAGCGGTATGAATTATACCTATCATATACCGGCAGGGGCTGCGGTGAATGCACAGGGAACTGTGAATCAGGAAAAAGAATGGACCTTTTCTGTCTCAACTGACCTGGCTGGTGATTCTGAAAATAGTGATTTAAACTACTGGGCTTCCGGTGATGTCGATGTTACGTCTTCCGTAGAGAAAAAAGAAGGGAAATTGATTCTTTCTAACGGGCTGGTGGAAAGGGTATTTGACATCGGGAAAAACTTCCAGACAATTAGCTATAAGAATCTGTACACTGGACTGGAACTGCTGAATACGGAGGATCTGCAGGCAGATGCGAGCATTACATTAAATAAAGAATATGCGGATAATTCGACGGAGGGCGACCAGCTATTCTACATTGGCGCTGAGAATCAGGATGTTTCTTCCTTCCAGTTTGTTGATTATGAGATTGAAGAGAAAACAGAAGAGCCATTCCACTGGGAATGGGACGAAAGAATCTCTCCGGAATCCATGAAGGATACACAGTGGCCAGCGGCAGGCAAAGCGCTGGTTGTAAACTACAAAGCGCCAAAAGGAACGGACAAGGATTTTGCAGATGTGAAAGTCCAGGTGAGATATGAGATCTACGACGGCATTCCATCCATCTCCAAGTCCGTACATGTGACCAACGAAGGAAATAACGATGTAATCGTTGATAAAATGGAAGTGGAAATACTTCCCGTGCCCGTCAGTCTGAAAGATGCCCTGTATGTAGAGGGAACCATGAACTCCGGCAATGAAAACCATGACCGGAATAATGGGAAAGAGCGTTACAAGCAATGGGAAGATGTAGATGGCACGAATGGGAAAATCATCAGCCGTTATGCGGCTCCCGCGGGCGATAATACGATTGCCTCAGGTATGGGATATGATACCGGGAATATCGGGCCAAATTACCGCCTTGCAAAAGATGAGACTTTTAATTCCTATAAGGTGTATCAGATGTTCTACTCGAATAGTTATTATGAGTGGCAGATGATGGAAGTAAAGAAAATGTACCGTGTGCTGTTTCCGCAGACGGCGGATGCACCATTAATTTACCATATTATCAGCTCTGACGATGCAACGGTCAAGAAGGGAATTGACCAGGCGCACAATGCAGGATTCAATATGGTATTGCTTTCCTTTGGCTCCGGGGTCAATGTAGAAGATACTTCCGCATCCAATATTGCAAAATATAAATCGCTCTGCGATTATGCCCACAAGAAAGGAATGCTGCTTGGCGCGTATGTGATGCAGGCGGCGCGCGGCGGTAATGAAAGTTTCAGCGGATGCTGGGGAACCATGCGCTGCATGTGCGGAACGGATGCACATGAAACCCTGGAGAACACGCTGGAATTCATTGACCAGACAGGCCTGGACTGCCTGGAGGTTGACGGAATCTATCCGGGTGCAATCTGTACGGCTGCAAACCACAGCGGACATGAGGGCGTGGAAGATTCCCAGACAAAGCAGTGGGAATACGCAGTACATGATTTTTACAGAGAATTAAGGGCTAGAAATGTATATATCAATTCACCGGACTGGAACTTTACGGTCGGAGCGAGCATGGCGGTTATGGGCTATCAGGAGCCAGGGTTTAATGTAACGCCATGGAGGCAGCTGATTTACGGCAGGGAAATGGCATATTACGGTACATTCGAGAAAGTTCCGGCAATGGGATGGACCCTGGTGCCTCTGTCACCATATCAGGGCGGTTCGGATTCTTCCTTCTGGCCGTATGATGAGAAAATCATGGCTTATGATTTTATGATCGGCATGAATATGATGTATGGAATTACAGGTTCCTACCGTGGAGGGAACGGACTGTATCAGGGAGAAGTTTCACAGAATGTAATCGAGACCTGGGGAGAATTCTATAATAAGTATAAGGATATTCTTGGGGAAAGCGTTGTTCACATCGCACCTCCGCTTGCCACAAGCGATACAAGCCTGACAACAGATGCGATAGACGGTATCATCCATGTGGACAGTGATGGTGTGCAGAAAGGGCTGGCGGCCTTCTTCAACCAGACAACGGAGACCGTGACCCAGACGGTAAAAATCCCGCTGTATTATACCGGCCTGACAGGCCTTGCATCCCCTCCGGCGCCGGTGGAAGGTTCCCATTACCGTGCAAGCGGTGTTTACGCAGAGCTGGTCAAGATGCCAGGGGTACCAGAGATTCCGGAAGTGAATGCCGTTCCTACAGAAAACGAGGCTTATGTATGCATAGGGGATATGAATGGAAAGAACTATACCATCGACAGCAACGGAAATATCGAAGTCGAACTGACATTAGAGCCGAATACCTATACATGGCTGACAGTATATGATCCTGAAAATATCCCGGAGGACGCGGCTAAGACCGTTGAAATTCCGGCGCCGGAAAATGCATCGGTAAAGGAAGCAGCATCAGACCATGCATCACTGGCCTGGGATCCGGTGCAGATGGAAGGACGTAATGTCAAGGAATATCATATCTACCGAAACGGGGAATATCTGGATAAAACCTTTACGAATGAGTATATGGATACCACGCTTGCAGCAGAACAGGAGTATGAATACAGTATCATGGCAGTCCATAATTCTGTGGCAGGTAAGGGCGCGGCAGTCCGGGTAAGCACAATGGCCGATGATACCGCACCTCAGGCTGTTTCAGCGGAAGCAGTTTCTAAGAACCAGATTCAAGTTACATTTAACGAATTTACAGAAAAAGAAACCACAGAAAATATTCAGAACTACACAGTAGAAAACGGATCCGTTATAAAGGCGGAGCAGGGAAAAGACGGCAAATCCGTCGTTCTGACGATAGAAGGAACGCTGGAAGCGTTGAAAGAGATCAATGTATCCGTAAACCATGTGAAAGATTTGGTTGGAAATGAAATGACCGAAGAGAATGTTCTGAAGGTTGTATTCGGATATCTTGGAGAATATAAATTCGAAGAGGAAGAAGGCAATACGGCACAAAACAGTAAAGGAAGCATAGAAGGAGCAATACAGGGGACATTTGCACGGACAGAAGGTATCGAGGGCCAGGGACTTTCACTGGATGGAGTGACTTCTTATCTGGATCTGGGAGATATTCTGAAAGGGAACGGTGAATATACGCTCAACGGCTGGATAAATGTTGAAAATACAGATGGTATACAGGTCATAGTGGGCAGAGAGCGGGATTCCTATGACAGTTGGAAGTGGAAACTGTATATCGAAGACGGACAGTTGAAATTCAGCATGAATAACGGAAGAGGCGCCTACCCGGGACACGAAGCAGACGGAGAAACCGCGATGCTGCTGGAGAGCGGGCAGAGTGCAGTAGAAGCCGGAAAATGGCAGCAGTTTGCTCTGTCACAAAATGGCGATACTGTTATACTTTATTTAAACGGTGAAGCCGTTGCCGAACAGACCCAGGAAGGCATTTCAGATGCACTGACACCTTATACCACATGGTTTGGTGCAATGCGGAATAATGCTGGAGGAGAACCTGTTATGAATCTGAAAGGCATACTGGATGAGGTCACTGTATATAACACAGTATTAAATGGGGATCAGGTAAAAGAATTGTATAATCTGCACGCGCAGCCCATAGATCCAGATCCGGACGAACCAGATCCGGACGAACCAGATCCAGACAAGCCAGACCCGGACAAACCAGATCCGGACCAGCCCGAATTTGATACATCCATATTATCAGACCTGATTGAGAAAGCAAGGGCAATTAAGAGTGACGGTTATACGGAGGAAAGTTACAATGCACTGCAGGATGCGATTAAAGCGGCAGAGGAGGCGCTTGGAACAGTGAAGACAGACGATGAGCTGAACCAAGCTGTTGCAGAGCTGCAGAAAGCGGTCGATAGATTAGTGAAGGCGGGTACAGATCCGGGAAAAGAGCCTGGAGATAAGCCGGACCAGGGTGGCTCTAATCCGAATAAGCCTTCCGGCGGTACACCCGCGAAGACAGTAAAGACTGGAGATGAGAGCGGTAATATGATCGCATTGTGGGGAATTTTACTTGCATGTGCAGGAGCCGGAATAGTGATTGTAGTAAGAAAAAAATATAAAAGGCAGTAACTTGAAAGCAGGAAGATTGTAAAATACGGGGCTGTGCACTTGATTAGTGTACAGCCCTTTATCAGTGTGTCCGGCAGCGGTAAAGGCGCAGACAAAGAAAAGTATTCTAAATAAAGTTGATATCTGCAGCTTTAAGGTGGAAGATATCATCGTATCTGTTTTCCAAATCGTGGTTCATATGGTGAGTGATGGTGATGACCGTAAGTTCCTTCTGCTCAAGCAGCCGGCTCTCAATCTCGTAAGCGGTCTGCTGATCCACCGCGGAAGTCCCCTCATCAATGATAAGGATCGGGGTATGGCGGATGAGTGCCCTGGCCACAGCCACACGCTGACGCTGGCCGCCGGACAGGAGGCTGCCGTTTTCCCCAACAGGAGAGTAGATGCCCTGGCTGAGTCCCGGCAGAAACTGGCTGACCCCGCTGTTCTCCAGTGCAGCTTCCAGTTCCTCCTCCAAAAAACTTTCTCCCAGGCAGATATTGGTGTAGATATCCGCATCAAACAGGAACACATTTTGATGGATTACAGAGACCAGACGATTCAGCTCAGACTGCGTAAAATCCGTCACGGACCGCCCGTCATAGCAGATTTCTCCCTGGAAACATCCGGAATATCCCGTCAAAAGCTTGATTAATGTTGACTTGCCGCAGCCGCTCTCACCCAGAAGGGCATACTTCTTTCCGGCTTCAATGCAAAGATTTAAGTTCTTTAAGACGTCCGGGCCGTCCTGATAGTGAAAAGTAACATCATGGCAGACGAGGGCGTCCTGGAAAACAGCAGGACTTTGGACTGCTGTCCTCTCTGCATTTTGAGAAGACCCGGGTCTGGAGGCGGGCGTGCTTGGGAGCGCAGAGTCCGGCAGCTGCCTGCCCGCTTCTGCATATTGGGCAAGGTGCTTCAGAACGGGTTTCATACTGGAGACCTTGGGAATATTCTGCATCAGCATGACGACCGGGGTTACAAACATGCTGCTCAACTGGATGAGGGCCAGCAGAGTACCCATGGTAATCTGTCCTTTCAGCAGCAGATATGCAGCGGCGAATACGATAACAATCACGCTTAGAGAAGATAGAATGTCGGAAATACATTCGTTGACTGCCAGAAGAGTATCCGCAGCAAACTTCTTTTTCGCGGTTTCCTTATTGACGGTGCGATATTTTTTAAATATAAAAGAATGCATGCTGTATCCACGGATGACCTCATATCCGTTTAGGTAATCTTTGGCTTTTGCGTGAATTCAGCCAATTTTTCCGAGTAGGCATCCTGTCGTTTCTGCATCTGCTTTCCGAGCAGCGCAGGAATCAAAAACATAAGAACCAGGAAAACCAGCAGTATTCCTGTGATAACCGGACTTAGATAGAACAAGATTCCAAGCGTAGTCAGGAACAGGACGACCATCTGGGAACAAAGCATGAGGGGAGTTAGATAATTTTCCTCCACCAGCTTTACATCATTCACCAGTGCCGAAAGATAATCTGCCGTGTTGCGGGAGGTATATGCAACGGGCTCCTTTGTGATAACTCCGCGGAAAATGTCATCCCGCAGATGACGGGACACATTGCGAAGCAGCAGTTTTCCAAGAAATGCTTCCAGAAATCCCATAATACCAAGGGCTGCCAGATAAATCAGCATGATGATGAACAAATTGGAAAAGCCGCTCAGATCTTTCTGTGTAGCCACATCTATAATTTGCTGCAGCAAGATAGAAATGAAAGCCGCGAGTGCGGCATTGATTCCGCCGATTAAGACAGCACCTGCTAAAAGGACGCGGTCTTTTTTTTTAAATAAACTCATAAACAGACTCCTTTATAATATGTAAATTTGACAATATTGCAATATATTTCATGAATATAGAATACAATAGAATTCTAATATTGTCAAATAAATATTATATAAATCGAATTTATAAAATGAGGTTGACTGATAATCAAAAACGTAATATAATATGTTTACAAACGCAATATAAAAATATTTCGTTCGAAAGAAAAAAGGGGAATCCATATGGGGAAAGTTGAGGAAAGACAGGCAAAGATACTCGAAATATTAAGTGAAAAAGGAAGATGCGAGGTTACGGCAATAGCTGAGCATTGCCAGGTTTCTCTTGTGACGGTTCGAAAAGACTTGACAGAGCTGGAAGAGCGGGGACTGCTTCGAAGAGAACAGGGCCATGCCATTCTGAATGATGACAGCGATATGAGGCGGCGGCTTGCAGTAAACCATTCTACCAAGCTTCAGCTTGCAAAAGCAGCTGCATCGCTCGTGGCAGACGGAGACACGGTGATGATCGAATCCGGCTCCTGCTGCATTCTTCTGGCAGATGAACTCAGCCGGACAAAGCAGAATGTCACCATTATTACGAACTCCACCTTTATGGCAGAGTACATAGGAAAACGCCCAAACGTGCATCTTGTGCTGCTCGGAGGCGATTATCAGGCGGATTCCCAGTCTGTAGTAGGACCTGTCACAAAGCTGACGGCCCAGGCTTTCCATGTGAAGAGGTTCTTTGCAGGCACGGACGGATACCGGCCGGGAAGCGGTTTTACCGGGGATAACCATCTGCGTGTGGAGACATTAAAAAATATGGCTGATAATGCAGAAGAGATTGTAATTATTACGGAATCCGCCAAGTTTGCCAGACAGGGCATTGTATCGCTGTGCTCTCTCGATGAGGTGCAGTATCTGATCACAGATTCCGGGCTTCCGGATGATGTACTGGATGATCTTGTCGATCATGGCATTCATATCATAAAGGCAACTATATAAACCAACTTTATATACCATAAGGGCATCTTGTGCACCAGTTCAGACCTGTCTGAACTGTTACGAATCTATTAAAAAGGAGATAAATATTATGGAAATCATATTGGACACAGCAAATCTGGAAGACATTCGCAGGTACAACGACATTTATGACATCACAGGGATTACATCCAATCCTACTATACTGGCAAAGGAGAAAGCGGAATTTTTCCCGCTCCTTCTGGAAATCCGCAGCATCATCGGGGAGAAGCAGCTCCATGTGCAGGTGACAGGAAGTACATGTGAGGAGATGCTGAAAGAGGCCGAAGCATTGACAGGCAGGCTTGGAAAAGACACTTACATTAAGGTGCCCGCCAATGAGGAAGGAATCAAGACGATGAAGGTGCTGAAATCCCGCGGAAACCGTGTGACAGCGACTGCAATCTATATGCCTCAGCAGGCCATGCTGGCAGCATCCGTAGGCGCAGACTATGTGGCGCCATATTTTAACCGTATGAACAATATAAATGTGGACAGTAAAAAAGCAATCGGTGATATGGCATGGCTGTTTGAACACAACCAGATTCAGACGAAGATCGTAGCCGCCAGCTTCAAAAACACACAACAGGTTATGGATGCGCTTATGGCAGGAGCCCAGGCGGTGACGGTATCTCCGGAACTTTACACACAGATGGTGGAAAATCCGATGATTGATTCTGCAATTGCAGGTTTTGCAGCCGATTGGGAAGCAACCTATGGGGATAAAAGGATTTACGAATTATAAGAAGACAAAGGAGGCATCTACATGGCTCAATATATCATTGCCCATGACCTGGGAACATCGGGGAATAAAGCGACTTTATTCCATATCGACGGCCGCTTCGTAAAAAGCTGTACCATTCCCTATAAAGTGCATTTTTTTGGTAAGAACTGTGCAGAGCAGGATCCTGAGGACTGGTGGGCCGCGGTCTGCCGGGCGACCCAAAATGTAATGGAGGGTATCGAAAAAACGGATGTAATCGCAATTTCCTTTTCCGCGCAGATGCAGGGCTGTCTGTTGGTAGACGGCAAGGGAAAGCCACTGCGTCCGTCTATTATATGGGCCGACCAGCGCGCAGTAAAAGAAACGGAATATCTGAACCGCGAGATTGGATTTGACAGAATGTACGAACTGACAGGCCATCGCCTGAATCCCAGTTATACGCTGGAAAAGATTATGTGGTTGAAGGAACATGAACCCGAGATATATCAGAAGGCAAGCAGATCACTTCAGGCGAAAGATTATATTCTATTCCGCCTGACTGGCGAATTTGCCACGGATTATTCGGATGCCTCAGGCACCAATGCGCTGGACCTGGAACATCTCTGCTGGTCGGATGAGATTCTGGAAGCCTCTGGTATCCGGCGCAGTCTGCTCCCGGAACTGCACAACTCCACAGACATAATAGGAAAAGTGACCAAAGAGGCGGCCAAGGCATCGGGATTATGCGAAGGCACTCCTGTTATCTGCGGCGGAGGGGATGGCCCCTGCGCTGCGGTTGGCGCCGGCTGTATCCATGACAACGAGCTTTTTGCAACATTTGGGACATCGGCCTGGATCGGCGGAACAACAAAAGAAAAATTCCTGGATGAAGAGAAGATTTTCTTCTGCTTTGCGAATATCATCCCAGGAAAATATATGCCCTGCGGAGCCATGCAGGCGGCCGGGAGTTCGTATTCCTATATACGTGGACTTTTAGAACCGGGGAGACCATATAGCGAGCTGAACGCCATGATCGAAAAGTCCCCTGCCGGGGCAAAAGAACTGCTTTTCCTTCCGTATATGCTGGGTGAGCGCTGTCCCCGCTGGAATGAAGAGACGAGCGGGGCTTTTCTCGGCATCAAGATGCACCATACGAAAGAGGATTATATCCGTGCGGTAATTGAGGGCGTGGCATATAATCTGGAACTGATCCTGGCTGCCTACCGGAAATACCTATCTGTTGATTCCCTGATCCTGACGGGCGGAGGAGCCAAAGGGGATGTCGTGTGCCAGATACTTTCGGATGTATTAGAGGCAAAGCTTCGCACCCCGGACCATGTGGAGGAGGCAACCTCCATAGCCGCCGCCGTAACGGCGGGCGTGGGGGCAGGTGTTTACCACAGTTTCGAAGAGATCAGCCGTTTCC
This sequence comes from Clostridiales bacterium VE202-21, assembly GCA_000509105.1. Classification (GTDB taxonomy): domain Bacteria; phylum Bacillota; class Clostridia; order Lachnospirales; family Lachnospiraceae; genus Faecalicatena; species Faecalicatena contorta. The sequence goes on from BAIF02000065.1 coordinate 19,602, forward strand.
TTAAAATTCAGAAAGAATATACCCCAAATACGGACAATGAGGAAGTCTACCACAAGATGAAAAAAATATTTGATGCCAGCTATTATGCCCTGGAATCTGTATACAAAATGTTCTGAGCAGGGAATTTACGGGCGGGTATTATCTTCTGAGCTTGCACTTTGCGCTCCTTGTATGATATTCTATACTCATGAAATTAAGAACGGGGGAATTTTATGAGTATCGAGATTTATAACGAACTGGATCCGGTATTTGAGATACTGGGGCTTCTTACCATTGCACATGGCGGAGACTGGAAGACAGATGTCATAAAAGCGATGGATGATTATGGGATAGATGGAGAAACATTTTATAATAAACATTTAAAGACAGTGGAAAAATATATAGAAACTTTTCAAAAGTATAAAGTAGAGACGCCTTCCGAGGGTTTTTTCTTCCAGAACACATCGCAGGAGTTATTTATGATGGTTCTCACAATGACAGTAGAGAACCGGAAGTACCTGGAGGGAGAGGAGCAGTTAGATCCTATGAAGCTCAGGAGTTTTATCGCATTTTACATTACTGATACGGTAGAACATGCCCAGCTGCCTGAGATAAAAGATATGCCCCAGCTGCCCGATGAAAAGTCTATGCTGGAATTTTTGGACAAAGCGGATTTGAAAAGCGAAGAAAAATGGTATGTGCTGGATCTCCTGCGAAGGCCCGACTACTGGTTTTCACAGCTGTTTGAGACTATACGCCTCAATATGCCCGCATTCGAAAGAGCCCGTGCAAGCGTGGCAAAGCCACTGGAGAAGCAGCTAAAACGTCTTGCCAAATATGAGAATAACGGATTCCTGAAGCTTGTCAACACATGCGGAGACAATCCCATAGTTTACCCAACCCTTGTATTTCCAATGCTTCAGATGGTACTGTATTCTTACTGTTACGAGGGCATATTGAATGAAGAATTAGAGAAAAACGAGTCGGCATCGATCAGCATAAAAGAGGAAGTTATCCGCCAGTCGAAAGCCCTCGCTGACAAAAGTAAGCTGGACATCTTATGTTCCCTGAAAGAATCCAGCAAATACAATTTGGAACTGGCCGAAGCACTGGATCTTTCTCCGTCCACCACCTCACACCATATGAGCATTCTAATGGGCAGCGGCCTCGTCACCGTTCAGAAAAAAGACGGGAAAGTATACTACTGCCTGCAGGAAGAAAACATAGAAAAATACATCCAGTCCCTAAAAAAACTGTTACTTTAGGGGGGGGGACGCCTGCATGAATCAGGAGTGAGGGCTTCTCAGTGGACACATCCGGTGATTTCAGGGGCAGCCATTTGCGAAGAAACCGTAACATCAAAGGGGGACGCCTGCGTGGATCGGGAGTGAGGGCTTCTCAGGGGACACATCCGGTGATTTCAGGGGCAGCCATTTGCGAAGAAACCGTAACATCAAATCGGAAGCCCCGCATGGAACCGACGACATTCACCGTGAAATTCTGATGAATTTCACGGCTTAGGTCGTCTCGGAATTTGCTTTGGAGAGCAAATTCCGCCCATGCGGGGCTTCCGATTTGATGCAACGGTTTCTAACGCGCATTCTAAGCCCCTGAAATCACCGGATGTGTCCCCTGAGAAGCCCTCACTCCCGATCCACACAGGCTGGTGCATCCCGTCGGGAGACGAAGCCGGAACGGGGAGGGGCAAGGCGTGGCTTTCTTGGCCCCAGAAGCCAGCATAATATAAGCCATAAAAACTAACTGGGTACATTGCGATGCACCAGTTCAGCTCAATCCGCTGCCCCCGTCCGGCATTCCCACCCTGGCAGCGTACAGTTCTGCCTTGATGCACCTAGCCGCGGGGGATTCGGAGATGGGGGGCGGCCCTTCAAGTCGAATCCCCGCCGCCCCCAAAATTTCCGTCTGGTAATATGTGGTGGGGGGTGCTATACTTTACCATGTATTATTTTGTTGAAAAGGATGAGAATGATGAGGAATCCGAAGTTTAAGAATAATGTGATGCTTGTGCTGACCGCTCTGATCTGGGGGAGCGCTTTTGTGGCTCAGAGTGTGGGGATGGATTATATCGGGCCGTTTACGTTTAATTCTCTGCGGTGTTTTTTGGGCGGGATTGTGCTGCTTCCTGTTATTGGGGTTATGGGCAGGAGGAAAAAGACGGAAGGGACAGAGGTACAGGGGGACGAGGCGAATAGGATCGGTAAGACGCTCTGGATCGGGGGTCTGCTCTGTGGGCTTGCGCTTGCGGCGGCGAGTTCGCTGCAGCAGATCGGGCTTGTGTATACGAGCGCCGGGAAGGCCGGGTTTATTACGGCCCTGTATATTTTGATTGTACCTGTTCTTGGGCTTTTTCTGGGCCGGCGGGCAGGGGGGAAGACCTGGGCCGGTGTTGGACTGGCTGTTGTGGGGATGTATTTCTTGTGTATGAAAGAGGGATTCTCCATAGCTTATGGAGATGTTCTGATGATCATCTGCGCTTTTGTTTTTTCGTTACATATTTTGATTATTGATTATTTTTCTCCGAAAGTGGATGGCGTGAAGCTCTCCTGCATACAGTTTTTTATCTGCGGGATTCTCTGCGCGGTGCCGATGTTTGTCCGCGAAAAGCCAGCCATGGGGAGTATTCTGGATGCGTATCTGCCGCTTCTCTATGCGGGGGTTCTCTCCTGCGGTGTCGCCTATACGCTGCAGATCATTGCACAAAAAAATACGGACCCCACGGTGGCTTCGCTTATACTAAGCCTGGAATCCGTATTTGCCGCGCTTACCGGCTGGCTGATTATACATGAAACACTTTCTGGGAAAGAATTGTTTGGGTGTGCCTTGGTGTTTGCCGCAATTATTCTGGCACAGCTTCCGGAGAAAAACCCTGTGTGGAAAGAGAATCATGATAACGGGTAAAACAATTTTTCCCTCTGCGTTTTGATGTCTCCAGAGCCTGACTGGTATGCCGGAAGAGTTCTTCGTATGTAGTCCCATCCTGCGGATACATGGCGGCTCCCATGCTGACCGTGTATTCGGAGTCTTTATACTTCTGCGTCAGAGCCTTCGTAAGAGAGGCACAGTATGGCTGGATAAATTCTTCTGAAAAGAGTTCGCTGAAATACATTAGGAACCTGTCTCCGCCGATCCGTGAGCAGATATCCATTTTACGGATATTGTTTTCGGAAAGGCGGGCGATATGCTTTAAGATCTGATCCCCGAATAAATGTCCGTTTTTTTCGTTCAGTCTTTTGAAATTATCCAGGTCAAACATGATCATAAGGCCGGTTGTCTGCGGATTATTGGTTATGTTCTGCACAATAATTTTTTGCGCTGTTGTCTGTGTGTACAGATTTGTCAGAGCGTCCCGGTGGGGGAGCTCCTGTATCTGCCGTTCTTTTCCATTCCGGGACAGCGATATCCTTCCGACACAGCTGTACAGCTCTTCATTTCCTTCATTATCGGCCCAAAGCGTGCGGCCAATGAATTCATACCATTCCTGCGTCCCGCTAATAGTAGTCAGAAGCATTCTCTTCTGAAATACAGGAGAGAACGGTGTGGTAGCCGCTATACGTTCCATCAATTCCTGAAAATCATTTTTCGCAACGACTCCATATAACCGGCTCTTTTTGACAAAATCTGTTATGATAGATGGAAAATTAAACTCTTCCTGACACTTTTCAGAGAACAAGACCGTGTCCGTACTGAAATCATATTCGAATAAAACATCTTCTGATAAGGATGCGATAAACTGATATTTGGTCCGTTCCTGTTCCAGAAGAAACAGCGTGCGGTCGGAGAGCTTGACACCTTTTTTTTGAAACAGTTCCTTTGAGAGCTGGTTGATATTGAATACGTGTGCGGGATCCCGGCTGCGCAGGCTGACCGCATGCTCCAGATAGGTATCGACCGCTTTGAGACAATCAATCAGCCTGTTGTTAAACATGCCGCATTCTCCGTTCAGGATCATCTGCATGGCCTGTTTATGAGTATAAGGAGGTTTGTATACCCGCTCGCTAACCAGCGCATCATAGACATCCGCGAGGGAAACAATCTGTGCGGCGATCGGAATCTCATCCCCTTTCAAGTGGTCAGGGTATCCATTACCGTCCCAGCGTTCGTGGTGCCAGCGGCAGATCTGCCTTGCATACTTTACCAGTTCCTCATTGCTGCCAAAACGCAGTTCATTCAGCATCTGCTCTCCGCGTGCGGAGTGGGTTTTCATGACTTCGAACTCTTCAGCAGTGAGTTTGCCGGGTCTATTCAAGATCTCTTCCGGAATCTCGATTTTACCGATATCATGCAGAGCGGCCGCATTCGAGATCAGTGCAATATGGGATTCATCCATCGCATACTCCGGATAACGTTTCCGCAGCGCTTCCAGTAGAATCTCAGTTATAATGCGTATGCGGATGACGTGGAGCCCGGATTCCCCATTACGGAATTCGACGATTGTACTGAGAATATTGATCATAAGAGCGTTGTTGCTCTCCTTCTCAATTACCTGCTCCTTTACGAGACCTTCCAGCTCCTTTTGTTTCGAGTAAAGGATGATGGTATTTTTTACACGTTGAAGGACGATATTCGAGTCAAAGGGGCGGCTGATATAATCCACAACACCGTATTCGTAACCCTTTTCAATATATTCCCTGGAATTTTCCGATGAAATGATGACTACAGGGATAGTCTCGTGCCAGTGGTTCTTCTGCATAATTGTCAGGACATCAAATCCTGACATTTTTGGCATTAAAATATCGAGCAGAATCAGGGAAATGGAAGCGTCATTCTTTTTCAGAATCTCAATAGCCTCTGTCCCATCGGCTGCCTCAATGATATTGTAATCCTCCTGCAGTATATCGGACAGGACGGCCCGGTTCAGTTCCGCATCATCTACGATTAAAATGGTTTTCTTTTGTTCTGTGCTTGTCATTCACTTGCTCCTTAGGCTAATCAGAACCTGGCCAGCAGATCCCGGACAGTTTCATATTCCTTCACAATATCCACATATTTCTCTTTTACCACAGAGCTGTCCGCCTCCCCGGGGGACAACGTTCTTAAGTACTCTGTTAAAGAAGAGGCTGCGGCCGTAAGAGGGGGCAGTTCCAGGTTAAGTGCCATTCCTTTGATTGTATGAGCCGCTCTGAATATCTCTTCATGATCGTTGGATTCCACTGCATGCTCCAGAGTTTCAAAAACCGGATCTTTCAGAAGAAGATGCAGATACTTATCGATCAGAGATTCTTTGCGCAGTCTCTGTAAAACGACTTGATAATCGGCGCCAATATTTTCATAAAATGTTTGTAATTCCATTTGATCGGCCTCATTTTTCTTTCATAAATTTTTCTATTACATGGAGGATCCCGTCATCATCGTTGGAGCGGGTAATAAAGTCGGCGGTATCCTTTACGATACTCTGGGCATTTTCCATAGCTACGCCAAGACCGGCATATTCAATCATGGATACATCGTTATAACCGTCTCCGCAGCAGATCATCTGGTCTGCAGTCATTCCGATGCTGTTCAGCAGCTTCTGCAGGGAATAGGCCTTATCGATCTTCTTGGGCATAATCTCCAGAAAGAAGGGCTCGGAACGGTATATGTTCAGGAAAGTGTGAAAACGTTTTTTCAGCGCTTCCATCATCTTTTCCATGATGTCAGGATCCCCGGCAGCCAACAGCTTATTAACCGGGAAATTCAGGTGTCCGACAAAATCAGGGATCTCTGCCACGGGCATTTTGTTAAGAAAGGATTCCTGCTCTGTGTACTTGTTGACTGCGATTCCGGACAATATATGGCTGTTGTTATACGACAGAAGATCCACACCTGGAAACGAAGCCGCAATATCATAGACAACTGGTATAATTTCCGGAGGGAGGGTTTTGTTATAAATATCGGTACCGTCGGAGCATCGGGTGATGCGGGCTCCATTATAGGAAAGTATATAACTGCCGAAATGATCCAGATGCAGTTTTTCTGCCAGAGGAAGGACTCCGAATATGGGACGTCCACTGGCAAGAACCACTTTTTTCCCCTCTCTTTGGATCTCGATCAGAGCGTTTCTTGTGGGTTCCGTAATTTCTTTTCTGGAATTAGTCAATGTGCCGTCCAGATCCAGCACGAGCATTTGATAATCCATATTTACCTCTTCTTTAATACTTCGACAATCTCCGGAAACTCCATCGCATGGGAGGCTTTTACCAGAATTGTATCATTTGTGTTAATCAGGGGATCTATGTTTTCCAGAAATTCGGTCTTCGTTTCATAATAGTGCACGTGCATTTCCGGATTCACTTCCATTGCTCCCCGGGCGATGTCCTCTGCAAGGGAGCCAATGCAGATCAGTTCGTCTATGCCGGCATCTGCGGCGAATGCTCCCGTCTCACGGTGCATCTCATGTTCTTTTGGACCAAGCTCAAACATATCGCCAAGGATCGCGACGGTGCGTCCGCCAGCCTTACTGAGGACATCCAGGGAAGCCTTCATGGAGGCCGGGTTGGCATTGTAACAGTCATCGATGATAGTAAGAGTCTCTGTCTCAATCAGATGGTTCCGTCCGGCCAAAGGCGCCAGGGATTCGATTCCCTGCCGGATCTCCTTATCATTCATGCCCATAACCCGTCCGACGGCAATGGCGGCCAGTGCATTATATACCATATGCGCCCCGGGGATGGAGATATGTGCGCGGAATTCGGAATCAGGCGTGTGGAAGCGTGCAGCCGTACCCTTTAATCCCAGGTTCTCTATTTCGTCTGCATAGTATGCCAGATCCGGGTTCAGGCCAAAGAAAACAGGCTCAATATGGTTGGCAGGCTTAACGGATGCCAGCATATCATCATCCCCATTGAGTATGATATCCCCTTCCGGATTCATATATAAAAACATTTCCGTTTTGGCTTTTAAAATGCCTTCGCGGGACTTCAGCTGCTCCAGATGGGCACAGCCGATATTGGTCAGGACGCAGACATCCGGGCGCGCGACTTTTGCAAGACGTTCCATCTCGCCAAAATCACTGATGCCCATTTCCAGAATGGCAGCCTCATGATCTTCCCGAATGTTAAAGATTGTGAGGGGCAGTCCGATCTCATTGTTGAAATTGCCCTCGGTTTTCAGGACGCTGTATTTTTGTGCCAACACGGAGGCAATCATCTCTTTTGTACTTGTCTTGCCCACACTGCCTGAGATACCCACCACCTTCAGGCGGAGGGAACGGCGGTAGTGCTCCGCGATATCCTTCAGGGCCTGGGCGCAGGAATTTACCATGATATAGGGGTAGGAAGCGCTCTCGATTCTCTTTTCTGAAACGGCGCACAGCGCTCCGTCCTGAATGGACTGGGGGATGAACATATGGCCGTCCACCCGGGCGCCGCGAAGTGCAATGAACAGACAGTCTTTTTGGATCCTGCGGCTGTCAATGGTAACGGATGTGACTTGTTTGTAATAGCTTTCCTCGTCTCCGTAATAGATTCCGCCGCATGCAACGGCAATTTCCTTCAATGTCATATTTTTCATCGTTCGTACCGTCCTTTACTGGTATCTGGCTTCCAGGGATTTTTGGATAATCAGTTCACACAAATCACCGTACTCAATGCCTGCTGCTGCCGCCTCCTTTGGCAGTAGACTGGCGGCTGTCATGCCGGGCAGCGTGTTTACCTCAAGGCAGTAGAGATTTCCCCTGCTGTCCAGGAGAAAATCTGCGCGGCTGTATACATTGAGCTTCAGGGCTCGGTATGCCTTTACGGTGAGCTCCATCATCCGGTTTGCAGTATCTTCGTCAATATCGGCGGGGCAGACTTCCTCTGTGGCGCCATCCTGGTACTTGTTGGCATAATCGAAGAACCCTGTTCTGGGTATGATCTCAATTGGAGGGAGGGCCTTTCCGTCTATGATGCCGCAGGCAAACTCTCTTCCTTTAATATATTCTTCAATTACCACTTCGTCCTCGTAGCGGAAAGAACTGCTGAGCGCTTCTTCGTACTCGCTCTCTGTGGTAACGATGTATACCCCAATGCTGGAACCTCCGGAACACGGCTTTACAACAACCGGAAGTGTGAGGCCGAGGGCCTGCAGTGATTTTTCCGCTGCCTTTTTATGAACGCAGGCTCCGGCCGGCGTGTCAATGCCCGACTGCAGAAAGATCTGTTTGGTAAATCCTTTGTCCATTGCAACAGCGCAGCCAAGAGAATCCGGACCGGTGTATCTGATTCCAAGCAGGTCAAAGGTAGCCTGCAGTTTTCCGTTCTCCCCCTCTCCGCCGTGCAGCCCAAGGAACGTGATGTCTGCCATGCGGCATAGTTCGATGACGTTGGGGCCGAGGAAACAGTCCGGCTGATCCGGGCGGGAGGCTTTGACCGCTTCGATGTCCGGTTCGGTGGTATCGATGTTTTTGACGATCCCGAGACCGTGGTCAGGAAGGGTAAATACCTCTTCCAGGCGATCTGGATCGTAGGGGAAACCAAGGAAAACATCCAGCAGAAAAGCATCGTGTCCTTTTTCAAGCAGGGTTCTGCAGATGCCTGCACTGGAGGACAGGGATACGTCGCGTTCTGTGCTGAGTCCTCCGGCTAATACTATAATCTTCATTTCTTAAATCTCCTATCTTCATTGAGTTTATACCAGCGAGCGGAGCGTTTCGTTATCTGCTCAAATCGTTCAGCAGGCGTGATTTTGTGTCATAGAGCTTCTGGGATAAATCCACATAAACGCGGTGCGGATAGAAGAGCCGCTTAGTCTCGTCCCAGAGCGTCTCTTTTTCCTGACGGCAGTAATGGGCGATCTCCATAACCGTTGGTGAGCTGTATACGCATTCACCGTGGATGAATACAGGCTTTAAGATCTCTCTCATGGTGTAGCTGCCTCCGGGAAGCCTTGTTTTCTTCCAGGTTGCATTGGGGTCAAATAATAAAAGTTCTTCTGAGGTGTCGTATGTCTCATCGGCAAAACAGATCAGATCGGCGCGGATTTTGCCCGTCTCTTTATCATATACACGGTAGATGGTTTTGTTGCCTGGATTTGTGATTTTCTCCGTATTCTCTGAAATCTTGATCTTGGGTATGAACTCTCCTTCTGCATTTTGAATTGCGGCGAGTTTATATACTCCGCCGAAAGAAGGACAGTCCTTGGAGGTGATCAGGTTAGTGCCCACTCCCCAGGAGGTGATGGCTGCGCCCTGCATCTTCAGGTCGTGGATCAGCAGCTCGTCCAGGTCATTGGATGCCGCAATCACTGCATCGGTAAAGCCGGCGGCATCCAGCATCTTGCGGGCCTCCTTGGATAAGTAGGCAAGGTCCCCGCTGTCCAGGCGGATGCCGTAGGATCTGGGGTGGATTCCTTCCTCGCGCAGCTCCCGGAATACACGGATGGCATTGGGGACACCGGATTTGAGCGTATCGTATGTGTCCACCAGAAGCGTGCACGCGTTGGGGTATAACTTTGCATATTCTTTAAATGCAGTGTATTCGTCTTTGAAGCTCATGATCCAGCTGTGGGCGTGGGTACCCATGATGGGCACGTCAAAAAGTTTGCCGGCCAGTACGTTGGATGTGCCTACGCAGCCGCCGATCATGGCCGCTCTAGCGCCGTAGAGTCCTGCATCAGGGCCCTGGGCGCGCCTCAGCCCAAATTCCATAATTCCGTCGCCCTGTGCTGCAAATACGACGCGGGAGGTCTTTGTTGCAATCAGGCTCTGATGGTTGATTATATTTAATATGGCAGTTTCAACAAGCTGGGCCTCCATAATGGGCGCGATTACTTTAACCAGTGGTTCTTTTGGAAAAATAACCGAACCCTCCGGGATGGCGTAAATGCTTCCGCTGAAATGGAACCCGCTCAGATAATTCAGAAAGTTCTCGGTGAATATTCCGAGTCCTCTCAGGTAATCTACGTCTTCATAGGAAAAATGCAGATTCTTGATATAGTCTATAACCTGTTCGAGTCCTGCCATAATGGAATATCCCCCTTTATTGGGATTGTCCCGGAAGAACACATCGAACACAACAGTTTCATTTTCCTGAGTTTCAAAATATCCCTGCATCATGGTTAGTTCGTACAGGTCTGTCAGCAATGTAAGATTCTGAGCACTCATATTAATCTCCTTAAATTCAAGTGCGCCTTCGCGTAACCGCGGCGAGGCGCACGTCATGTTTTCAGCATTTAGTATACCACATGTGAAAAAAAAGTAAAAGAAAAGCAGACTTTTTTCTGAAGCATCACGCGCTGACAGTTCCCTTTCTTCCCCATGCCAGTATCAAGAAACGGCGTTCAATACGCAAATTTTGACCTTGCGGCTATCCATTTATTTCGCGCCTCCATCCGCAGACAAGTCTAAAGCTTTTCAACTATTTTCCGTTATGCAGGTTTTCACGGTATATTGTAGGACTGACTCCGGTTTCTGCTTTAAAGGACTTACTAAAATGGAAAGGATCTGTGTAACCTACAGCAAGTGCTATGTCATTGACAGGCAATTCTGAATTAGCTAAAAGCTGCTGTGCAATTGACATGCGGTAATTACGAATATATTTGCTGGGAGTAAGCCCTTTATGCTTGTTAAATATTTTGGTCAGATAGGATGAGGAAAAACCAAGATGTTCTGATAAAATACTTAAATCCAAAGGAGAGGCGTAGTTTTTTTGGATATAATTTATTACAAGCTGGACAATTTCTCCGGTGGTAAAGTCTTTTGGATTCTGACTCAGATGAAAGTGCTCTGTTTCAGACAGCATGTCCTGTTTTAAGTGGGTTAGAAGACTGGATAGTTCCTCAGTATCGACTGGCTTAAGTAAATAGTCTGCAACACCGAATTGGATGGCTTTTTTAGCATAATGAAAATCATCGTAGCCGCTAATAATGACGCATCTTAATAAAGGAACATTATGTTGGGCTTCTTGAATTAGACGAAGTCCATCCATGACCGGCATCCGGATATCGGTAAATAAAAATGAAGGTCTAAGTTCCTGAATCTGGGAAAGGGCATCTTCTCCGTTGTGAGCGATGGCTACGACTTGAAAAGATGAGTTGCACCGCTCAATATTTTTTGCGATATTCTTTGCAATTAACCGTTCATCATCGACAACGATTACAGGAAACTTATGATTCGTCATATATACTTCCTCCCAGTGTAATGGTAGCCCCGCCTTCTATATTATTACGAACGCGGAAGATATGGTATCCTTTATAAAACAGTTTAAATCTGATATAGATATTTATAAGCCCCATCCCATTAATTTCAAGAGATGGAAGCAGGCTGGTTCTGTCTATTTCCTTGATTTGCTCTTCCAGAGAGTTGATTACTTCCTCAGTAAACCCAAGACCATTATCTGAGACAGAAACTTCCCAGTACGTAGTTGTAACCCTTCCGGCTATTTTGATTTTCCAAGGCGCTTTTACTGAAGAGGTTAAATATTTTACTGAGTTTTCTGCAAGAGGCTGTAAACAAAGTTTTGGAAGGCGGATGGACATCATTTCTTTTGGTATGTCAATGGAGTATTCTATGTCGTCTTCGTAACGCATCTGCATACATTTCAAGTAGTTTTCAGTATGGTAGGCTTCATCTTTTAGCGGAACAAGCAGTTCTTTGTCAGAAGATATGTAACGGAGAATTTTGCTGATTGTCTGACACATTTGGATAATTTCCTCGTTCATGTTCTCTTCGGCCATGGACTGAACTGTTGCAAGTGAATTATAAAGAAAATGTGGATTCATCTGGCTTTGCAACGCGAGCATCCGGGAGTGCATCTCCTGATTCTGAATAAGGATTTCGTGTTCCATAGATAATTGTGCCTTTTTCTGCATATCAATCAAAGCGTCATAGAGTGTATTAAACTCGAGAATTCCAGTGTTCACAGAAACGAGATCGGAGACTCTGCTTTGGGAAGCGGGGCTGAGTTGGAAGCTCTTTATCTGCGAATATATTTGCTTTATCGGTGCGGAAATAGATTTGGAAACGAGATAAGCAAGCAGCAGCGCAATGCAGGAAAACCCAATAAATATCAAAATATTTTTCTGGATATACGACCAAATAGGCGCATATAAATCACTTTTTTCTATGGCAATCACGGTTGTAAAACCATTGCTTTCCGAAGTCTGATAGAAAACATTTTTATTATTTCGAAAGGTATGAATGACGGTATCGGTTTTACTTTCCCGACTTGGTTTACGAATCAAGCTGTTATAATCCGCTGGAGTAGCAGAAGAGGTATATACACAGTTTTGGGAGGAGTCATAAATATATAAATCCTCTCCGTATGAACTGGATATGTGCTCTATTTTTCTCTTTAACTCGGCAGAAGTCTTCTTTACTTCAATAATTCCAATGGCGTTATTGTACTGGTTGTAATACATGGTATAAAAGGACAGGCAGTCAGCTCCGCCTTTATAACTAAAGAATGATGCCAAACGAGGAGCTTCTTCCCAGAGATATATTTTCTTATGAGGAGAAGAATTCAACAGGGGGAACCAGGCGGCATTCGTAATAGATTCCTGAGAAGTGCTTGTATCTAAGCCTACGCCAAAGGTGCCTTCTGTAAAAGAATGGAGATAAATCTGGCTGGCAGGCTGTTCTGGCCCGATTATGGCGGTCAGAATATCAATTAGGATTTTTGTATTTTGGATATCATGATAATCAGCCATGTCAGTATCAGAGGCCATACTGTCGTGTTCCAGATATGTCAGAAAGTGCTTTTCCACCAATGAGGAATAGGAAATGTTGTTTGCCAGTGTTTTTAAAGAATCTGTTTCGTTTTCGAGATATGAAGAAATATTTTTCACGTTTTGTGTGATAAGCTGGAAGGATTCTTTGTTGATGCGCTGAGTTTGGGTTACCGCAAAGATTAGCATAATACTGAAAAAAACGATGATCAGCATAAAAAAATATGTAAAAATCAGAGTGGATTGTATTGTTTTAATTTTCGTTTTGTTACTTCTTATCATGATTAACATTCCTCACTATAAGTAAAAAAATAACATGTGAAATAGTCAGATTATACATTCAATTTTTATTGCTGCCATTTTAGAATAAATGTGAAAATATAAAAAGTCAAGAGGGAGGGACAAAATGGATTGTTGGAAGAGGCGCATAGAACAACTTAACAGGCATGTAATACATGTACAGTATATAAAGGGAGAAAAGGCGGGCAGAATTATGGAAGGGATCTCGTCATCACAGAATCAGGGAGAGAATGTGGTTTCATGGAATGAAAAGGAAATTTGTTTTGGCAGACATCAAATATGCTTAAGAGAAACAGGATGTGAGTTCCAAAAGATAGAAACCTTTCATTTTGTGCCAGAGGGCACACCGGTTTATGAACAGGTGGAAAGCGCAAACGGTACGGTAACGGTACTAAAGAACGGTGTAAAAAAATTTGATAAATATATGCATCAGATCCGGCTGACGTTTGAATCATCAAAGGATGAGATGCTGTTTGGCCTGGGCCAGCATGAGAACGGGACATATAATTATAAAGGAAAAACAGAATATTTGTATCAAAATAATATGAAAATTTCAATTCCTTTTTTGATGTCTACAGACAACTATGGAATTTTAATAGATACGGAGAGCAGCCTGGTATTTGAAAGTAAGGACACATTGATGACCTTCCTGATTTATGCAGAAGAACAACTGTCTTACTATGTAATTTTAGGAGATGATTTTGACGAAATCATCTATCATCTCAGAGAACTTACGGGACGCGCATCCATGCTGCCACGATGGGCGTTTGGATATATGCAGTCAAAAGAAAAGTACAGTTCTCAGAAAGAATTACTTGAGACGGGGGAGCGTTTCCGCAGGGAAGACATTCCGATAGACTGCCTGGTTCAGGATTGGTGCACCTGGGAAGATAAAAAATGGGGGCAGAAGACGGTAGATAAACATAGATACCCTGATCTGCCCAGGATGGTGAGTCAGCTTCATGACATGCATATTAAGCTGATGGTGTCTGTATGGCCAAATATGGATGCAGGGACAGAGAATCATTCAGAATTTGAAAAAAATGGAATGCTGCTTCCGAACTCTAATTTATATGATGCGTATAAGGAGAAGGCCAGGGATATTTACTGGAAACAATGCAGTGAAGAGTGGTTCCGGGCCGGGATTGACGCATGGTGGTGTGACAATTCAGAGCCTTTCACAGCATCCGACTGGTGCGGTGCGGTAAAAAGATCCGAGAAGGAACGTTTTGAGATCATTATGAAGGAGGCACATAATTCGGCTCCATGGAACCAAGTGAACAGCTATGGGCTTTGGCATGGAAAGGGGATTTATGAACACTGGAGATTACAGTGCCCGTCAAAACGAGTAGTCAATCTCAGCAGGTCGACTTATATTTCCGGACAAAAATACGGTATTATTCCGTGGTCAGGTGATATCACCGCCAAGTGGTCTACAATGAAAATTCAGATTGCTGAAGGGCTGAACATGTGCATGACAGGAATGCCCTATTGGACGCTGGATATTGGCGGATTCTTCACAGTACGGGATAAGTGGGAAAACCGTGGATGTAATATGGCGGGAGATCCAAATCCACTCTGGTTTTGGGACGGCGATTACAATGACGGTGTGAAAGACGCGGCATATTGTGAGCTTTATACCAGATGGCTTGAATATGCTACATTTCTCCCGATATTCCGTTCTCACGGGACGGATACTCCAAGGGAGCCCTGGAATTTTGGCCAAAAAGGGACCATATTTTACGATGCAATTCTAAAATTTATCAGACTACGTTATCGCCTGCTTCCGTACATTTACTCATCTGCTGCAGCAGTGACAAGAGAACACAAAACAATTATGAGGAGCCTGCTTTTTGATTTTAAGCAGGATAAAAGAGTGTGGGATATTCAGGACAGTTACATGTTTGGAGATGCATTCCTGGTTTCCCCAGTAACTCGGCCTATGTATTATGAGACGGGCGGTAAGGCATGTGATTGTCCAAGGAAAGAAAAAGAAGTATATCTGCCGCAAGGGACAGTATGGTATAACTATTGGACAAAAGAAAAATATGAGGGCGGGCAATGCGTGAACTGTGAGACTCCAATTGATAAAATTCCTCTTTTCGTCCATGCCGGCGCGATCATACCGCTATCCGGAGATATTGACTATGCCGATGAGAGACAAGGGAAATGTAACGTAATAGAGGTATATGATGGAGCGGATGGAAATTTTTCTATGTATTTTGATGCAGGAGACGGTTATGCATATGAAATAGGTGAGTACTGCCTCGTGCGGCTGGAATACCGAAATAACGAGAAGAGCTTGTATTTGGCAAATGCAGAAGGCAGTATGAGAGTGCGGGAGAGATTACATATTCGTTTGATTTCAAGTGAAAAAGTAACGGAAGTTCAAGTGGTTTATAAAGGAGAGAAAAAGAAAATCAATTTGTAAAGAGGTAAAAAAATAACATGTGTAAGGGAGGATATTTACATTCACGAAAGGAAACGCAATGTCTATAATAAAAACATGAAAGAAAATCTCAGATATGGGATGGGAAAGTGAGGAGGAAATACGAATGAAAGCAGTAAAAAAAATGTTGGCACTGGGAATCACAGTATCAATGCTGGCAGGCATGGCAGGATGCGGAAGTGAAAAGTCGAAGGAAGTAAAAGAGGAGGACTCAAAAGATGTAACGCTGACGTTTATGGCCAGCCAGGACTGGGTGCAGGATGCAGAAGTTGAGCTTGGCAAAAAATTTACGGAAGAGACAGGCATAAAGGTGGATTATCAAATTGTTCCAGCTGATCAGTATACAAGCCTTCTAATGACTAAGCTCAATACAGGAGAATGTACGGATATCTTTGGATCCCAAGGTGGGAAATTTGATATTCAGACACAATTAAATATTGCGAAAAATGGTGTTGATTTAAGTGGAGAATCATGGGCAGGAAATGTTGATGAGCTGGTTGCGGCAGAAATCTCTGCAGATGGTAAATTGTATGGACAGCCAATGAATGACTTGTCAAATGTTTGGGCAGTAGCCTATAACAAGAATATTTTTAAGGAACTGGATCTTGAAATTCCTACGGATTATGCAAGCTTTGATGCGGTATGCAAGAAGATCTTAGATGCCGGTATTACGCCAATCTATGAATGCGTATCGGATGGATGGCATCACACATTATGGTTCCCGGAATGCGCTATTGCGGCTGAGACTGCCGAGCCTGGACTTGCAGAAAAGCTGAATGCAAATGAAGCAAAGTTTGAAGGAAATCAAACCATGGTGACCATATTAGAACAAATGAAAGATATGATAGACAAAGGCTACTGGGGACAGAATTATATGTCTAATGCATATGTAGATACGGCAAAAAATATCGCATCGGGAGAATATGCGATGACAATTGCCCAGCAGGGACTTGGACAGGAAGTGAATGCGGCGGATGCTGAATTTGACGCTGAGGATATCGGATATTTTGTAATGCCTCTAGCAGACAATCAAAAATTGAATGTGAGTCCGGTTGGTCCTACAAGATTTGTTTATTCAGGATCCAAACATCAGGAAGAAGCAAAACAATACCTTGAGTTTATGGCAAGAGAAGAAAGCTTGGCTTTTATGACAGAAGAGGTGGCCAGATTCAATAAACTGCCATTTAAAAATGCGCCCTCCGGATATTTAGACAGTGTTCAGGAGTTTCATGACAGATATTCTGAAGAAGATACCGTATATCAGGTGGCGGTCAAATATGTAAATCCACAGTGGAATCAAATCGGAGCAGACTTATCGGCAATGTTTCTTGGAGAAGTAACACCGGAGGAATTACTAAAAAATATTGATAAAATGAGAAGCGAGCAGGCGGCGGCAGTGAACGATGAAGCTTGGAAATAAGTTTTAAAAAGGCTGGTAATTTATTACCAGCCTATATTTAAAGGGCGAGGTATAAAGATATGAATAAGAAAAAACTTTATCCAATACGATTCGCGATAGGCGCAATTCTAATATACTCCGTATTATTTGTGATACCCGGAATCATAGGTATTGGATATTCATTTACAGATTGGTCGGCTTATTCTGATAAATTAAATTTTGTGGGGCTGGACAATTTTAAGGTTATCTTTTCAAAAGATGAGAATTACATGAAAATATTAGGAAATACATTAGAGTTTACGTTTGTGACAACTATTTTTAAAAATGTATTTGGTTTAGCGCTGGCCGTTCTAATGACAAAAGCGGTAAAACTATTGAATTTTCACAGAGGGATTATGTTTATGCCTTCTGTATTGTCAACATTGATTCTTGGTATGATTTTCTCATCTATATTAGATCCTGCGAACGGTATTTTGAATCATTTTCTCCGGATGATTGGCCTGGACTCTCTGGCAATGCAATGGCTGACTTCTGTGGATTGGGCATTTCCTTCGGTAATGGCAGTTGATATCTGGCGGGGAACTGGTTATATTATGACAATTTTGGTGGCAGGTTTACTTTCCATTTCGGCTGAATACTATGAAGCGGCAAGCATTGATGGAGCAAACGGATGGCAAAAATTCCGTTATATTACGTTTCCGTTGCTTTTGCCTACCCTGACGACAACGACAGTGTTGAATGTAATCTATGGATTAAAAGTTTTTGACATGGTTTATGCACTGACGAATGGCGGGCCTGGCAAGGCGACTACGGAGGTGCTGTATACGGAAGTATTTAAACGTTTTGGCACGGGACAATATGCAATTGGGACTGCGTTGTCGTCTGTGATGTTTGTTTTTATGGTCGTGATTGGATATTTTATGATTCGAGTGATGACAAGAAATGAGGTGCAGGAATAATGCGGATGAAAAAAAAACTAAGTGCGATTCTTACAAACGTTATTGCCTGGGCTATTTCTGCAGTATGTATGATTCCGCTTTTACTAATTCTTTTTAATTCTCTCAAAAACAGCAATGCAGCATCGGACATGAATTTGAAACTTCCGGGGTCAATCGAGTGGAGCAACTTTTTGAATGTAATTGAAAAAGGGAAATTAGGGGCCTCTTTTGCGAACAGCATTCTTTATTCTGTGTGCAGTGTAGCAGTCTGTGTATTACTGGCAGCAATGGCGGCCTATGTTCTCTCCAGAAATGGGTCAAAGTTTTACAGAGTAATCTATATGTATCTTGTGTTAGGAATTACGATGCCAATTAATTACGTTGCTTTGACAAAAGTTATGATGTTTTTACATATTAACAATACAAGATTAGGGATTATTCTATTGTATGCGGCTATGCAGCTGCCATTCTCTGTTTTCCTAATACATGGATTCGTAGCAAGAATCCCCAGAGAACTGGATGAAGCGGCAGTCATAGACGGCTGCGGATCAACACGGCTTTTTATATCAATTATTTTACCATTGTTAAAACCGGCTTTGGCAACAGTAATTGTCCTTACATTTTTAAATACATGGAATGAATTTGTATCACCGCTGTATTTTTTAAGCAGCTCTGATAAATGGCCGATGACGCTGTCTATATATAATTTTTTTGGCATGTATTTCAAGGAGTGGAACTTGGTATGTGCAGACATCCTGTTGACAAGCCTTCCGGTAATTCTGGTTTATTTAGCCGGACAGAAATACATTGTATCCGGTATGATAGCCGGCGCGGTAAAAGGGTAGGTGCATCCGGAAATATTTTATATATGATTGAAACATTTACAACGAAAGATTAAGGTGAGAAAATGACAAGCAGAGAACGCATTATAAATGCTCTTTTAGGAAAAAAGTGTGACAGAATCCCATATTCCCCATTTTTGGCATATTGGTGGGAATCCCAGGACGATAAGCTGACAAAGAAAGGCCAGCTTGAATTTTTAGAAAGTATAGGGGCAGATCCACTATTTAGGGGATATTATCCCCTTTACGGTAAAAACAGCGAAAATATTTTATTATTTGACAGGCATATAGAGGATTGTGAAATAAGAACAAAAGTGTGTGGCAAAGAGAAACAGGTTACATATCATACATCAAAAGGTGATTTGACATTTGGATATCGTTTTGTAAATGAAGGGAATACGTGGTTTTTAGTGGATCATCCTATAAAGGAAGAAAAGGACTTTTTGCTTTTGAAGTATATTATGGATTCCACCTGTCTTAAAGCTAATTATGAAAAATTTGAGCGGGAGGCAGAAAAGCTGGGGGAAAGAGGTTTACTATTACCCATTATTTGTCCTGAATTGAAGTCTTCCTTTCAATCACTCATAGAACATTGGGCAGGAACGGAGTCTATCGTATATTCCTTAGTAGATTTTCCGGAAGTTGTGCAGGAAACGTTAACCTCAATGTATAGAGTATCAAGAGATGCCGCAGAAATTGCAGCCGGGTCCTCCTCCCAGTTTTTCCTTTCATGGGAGGATACATCTACCACAAATATTTCACCTCAATTCTATAGAGATTATATATTGCCGGAGATAAATATGTGGTGCGATATATTGCACCAAAAGGATAAAAAATATATTCAACATGCCTGTGGGGAATTGAATGCTTTATTGGAGGATATTGCTCACTCCAAAATAGATGTCTTAGAATCAGTTACGCCGGCCCCAACAGGAAATGTTGAAATGCAAAGAGTTCAAAATATATTACCGGAACATATTTCTATTGTCGGAGGAATAGAACCCACTCAATTATTACAATTGTCAACAAAGGAGGTTGTAAGCCAAGCGGCTGAACTTGTGAATATTATGAAAGGGAGGGGGTATATTCTTTCGAATAGCGACAGCTGCCCGCCGGGAGTGTCAATTGAAAAATTGAAGGCTCTATCAGAGGTCTCAGCAATAAATCGGAAAAAGTAAATTTTTATCATTGAAGCGCTCTGTAGAATGTAGTAAAGTGGACTCTAAAGAAGGTTTTACATATTAAAGAGGAAAGAGAGTTATGCTGCTATGGAGTATTTCTGGATTGTTCTGCCCAAAATGGGCGGATTCCTGCTCTTGGTTTTGATCGGGTTTTTGGCGTCCAGGTTAGGGGTTGTAAAAAGGGAAGCGCTGACTTCTATTTCGGGGTTTTTAATTAAGATCGTGCTGCCGGCTTTGGTTGTCTCTCTGATCTGGGAGAACCACACTACAGTATTTTCCCTGCTTTACTATGGCCGGATTGTGTTATGGCAGATCGGTGCATATTTGTTGCTGGCCTGTGTGGGACTTCTGGCGAGCCGGATATTTAAGCTGCCGGGTACCGTGAGAAATGTATTCTGCGGCTGTATGGTGGGCGGTAATTTTGGGTTTCTGGTGATTCCCCTGATTTTGGCGCTGTTTGAGGAGACGGGAGGGGACAAGTATATACCGATCTGCTCGGTTGTGGATACGGCAGTG
This sequence comes from Clostridiales bacterium VE202-21, assembly GCA_000509105.1. GTDB lineage: Bacteria > Bacillota > Clostridia > Lachnospirales > Lachnospiraceae > Faecalicatena > Faecalicatena contorta. Next base: position 39,848 of record BAIF02000065.1, read on the forward strand.
GTATGGACACTGGGCCTGCTTTTGTTTCTCGGCCGCAGCGGGAGACGGGAAAATATCTGCAAGAAGGTAGTCACCACACCTATTTTTATTTCTATTTTCATTGGTCTGGCGCTGACCACATTTTCTGTTCCGGTCCCGGCACTGGTGATGGATGTTGTAACCGCTGTGGGAGATACGAGCTACAGTTGGGGGCTGATTTACCTGGGTTGCAGTATCGGCTTTATGAAATTTGGCGGTATATTGCGGTATAGATCGGTACTGCTTCTGGCCGCTTGCAAGCTTGTGGTTGTGCCGGTGATTGTGTATGTTATTGCATCTCGGTTTCTGCCGCAGATGGAGAGTCTCCTGCTGATGTTGATTACCGGGGCACCCACTATGACTTCCTCCAGTATGCTTGCCAGACAGTACAAGCTAAATGAGGATTATGCTTCTGCAGCTGTGGTGGTAACAACGCTGCTCTGCATGGTGACACTGCCACTGCTGTTTTTGAATACAGCGTTTTAGAGTGTGTTTATAAATAGCTTGGCGTAAGATGCCGTCTCAGTTTGCAGCAATGAATTATTATACACGCTGCGGGGCGGGATTAGGATTTGCCTGTCAAAAGAAGGTTAAGGAGTACAGATGAAGATCAGAGTGCGTGATATAGAAGAATTATGGAAGGACAGATTTGCCGCACTTGTCGCAGGCAGAGGGGGACTGGACCGGATTGTGGAGTTTTACGATATGATGGAGCAGCCGGATATTAAACCCTGGCTCAGGGAGAATCTCCTGGTGATTACAACGGGATATGCGATCCGCAATGACAAAAAGGCGCTGCTGAATCTGATCCGGGATCTGCGGGAGGTCAATGCATCGGCGCTGGCGATCAAGACGCGGTTTTTCGATGAATTTCCTAAAGAAGCCCTGGCTCTGGCTGATGAGTGTGAGATTCCGCTTTTTTTCCTGAATAATGACGTCGGGTTTATTGAGGTTGTGTATCCGGTTATGACGGCGATCGTGGAGGCGAGAAATCAGCTCGAGATGTCCAGCCGGTACCGGATTGGCACTTACAGCCAGATGGAGATGAACGGGAAGTTATTTTTGGATCTGCAGAGCGGCAAAATTACACAGGCGGAGGAAGCGGAGCAGCGGGTGAATTCTCTGAGCTGGCCGTTCCCACCGCTGCGTATGATATTAATTCAGACAGAGCAGAATCCGCGTATGGCTGCCGCTCAGGAGAAAGATATGGAGAGCATTTACCAGATGATGAAAGGGGCCATGGAGCGGGCAGGTATCTGGGGGGCCGGTATTGTGCGCCAGTACCAGTACATCTGTATTATGAAGGATGTGGAGGAGGAAAAGGCGGACAGCCTCTGTTCAACGATGGTTGAAAAGATCTGCAGCATGTTGAAGTACCGAGTGGCAGCCGGGGTATCGCAGCAGTTTTACGATTATCTGGAACTGGGGGCGGTTTATAAGGATGTAAAAGATGTTTTCCGTATCCGGGAAAAAAAGGGGCTGTCCGGAAATGTCCTCTGGGTGGAAAAGCTGAGATATGAGCAGATTGTGATGCATATGGCACAACAGCGGGAAGTGCGGGCATTTGTACAGGAAAAGCTGGCGGCCCTGGAGATCTATGACCGGGAACATGAGAGCCATCTGGCGGAGACGCTGGAGATGCTTTCTGCATGCCGGGGCTCGCGCAAGACAGCCGCGGAAAGGCTGTATCTTCACCGGAATACGATGTCTTACCGCCTGAACCAGATCGAGGAGGTTTTGGGGTGTGACCTGAGTGATGCCGGACAGCTGGAGGAACTGGGGTTTGCCTGCAGGGTGAAAGAATACATGTGATTGTGCACTGTGCACAAAAGATAGACGCAGATTCGGTACCGGTGAATAAGGACTTTAGCGGTTTGACGTGTTATACTGATAGAAAGAGCCAATGTAGGAGATGTATGCATTGGCTTATATCTTATGAAGGAGCAGCGGGAATGGTTAAAAAAGGAATTCGTTTGACAAAAGAACTTTTGGATGCAGCGCTTGCCGGCGGAACGATTTTAGGCGGCGGGGGCGGCGGAGATGCGAAAAAGGGGAGGAAGTTCGCAGAGATTGCGGTGGATTATGATGATCTGCGCCTGCTTCCCATTGAGGCCGTGGATGAGGATGCTGTTCTGCTGACGGCTTCTCTTGTGGGAGCGCCTAATGCTGCAGAGCAGTATATGGCCGCAAAGGATCTGGTCCGCACGGTGGAGATTTTAAAGAAGAATTGTGACTTTACGGTCGGCGGCATTATCACAAATGAACAGGGTGGAGAGGCGACTGTTAATGGCTGGCTTCAGGCCGCGGTACTGGGGCTCCCTGTAATCGATGCCCCCTGCAATGGCCGTGCCCATCCTACTGGCGTGATGGGAAGCATGAATCTGCACAAGCAGGCGGACTATCGGACCGTACAGGCATGTGCGGGCGGCAATCCGGAGGCGGGCAGCCGCGTGGAATGTTATTTTGAAGGGACGATTGAGCATACGTCCCGGCTGGTGCGTATGGCGTCCATTGAGGCCGGCGGACTTGTGGCCGTGGCGAGGAATCCGGTGAAGGCTTCCTATGCCAGGGAAAACTGTGCGCTGGGCGGTGTCAGCCATGCAATTGAGACAGGTAAAGCATTTTTGGAGGGCTTGGAGCATTCGGTGGAGGCAGCTGTGGAAAATGTGTGCGGATTTCTGGGCGGAAGGATTCTGGCAAAGGGAAAGGTAGATGCATTTTCGATAGAAACCACGGGAGGCTTTGACGTGGGGTATGCCTCGGTGGATGGATGTGAACTGACTTTCTGGAATGAATACGCGACGGCGGAGAAAGACGGGGAACGTCTGGCGACCTTCCCGGATCTTATTATGACGGTCAATGCCGTGAGCGGCGAGCCTGTGACAACGGCCATGATGGAAACTGGTCTGGACGTTTATGTGATTGCGGCCAACCGGGAGAATCTGAAGCTCGCGCCTACGATGTTTGAGCCGGAACTTCTGCGGGAAACGGAAAAAGTGATTGGGAAAAACCTGGTATCATATCTAGTATAAGACAAGCTAATCGCCTTGCTGGTTCGGTGAAAATGATTTTCCAAGAGTGCAGATGTAAAAACGCTGGCGTAGTGGGGCTACGCTGAGGCTTTTGTATCTGTGTTATCGGAAAATCAGGCCAGTAAAACAGTAAGGTGTTTAGATTGACTTATACTAGGGCAGCATAGCGGCAGAGAAGTAAGAATTCATATTATAAGGAGGACAAATTTATGTTAATGAAACAAATTATCGATGCCTACGAGGTACTGGACAGTGCTTATGTGACGGGGAAGAAAGTTGAGGAGTATCTGCGCACAATACAGCCTGATGCGGACATCACCGTATATGAGCTGAAGGGACCCAAGGGGACTACGGATATGCTGAAGGTCAGAATCCCAGGAAGCAATGGCAAGATAAAGGGCGGCAGTGCGCCGACGATTGGTCTTCTTGGCCGGCTGGGCGGGATTGGAGCACGTCCGGAGCGCATCGGCTTTGTATCGGATGGAGACGGTGCCCTTGCAGCAGTTGCCCTTGCGGCTAAACTTCTGGATATGCAGAACAAAGGGGATGTGCTGGACGGGGATGTATTTATTTCCACCCATATCTGTCCGAACGCGCCGACTGCACCGCATGATCCCGTGCCTTTTATGGGTTCACCAGTTGAAATGTCCCAGGTAAACAGAGAAGAAGTATCCGACGAGCTGGACGCCATCCTGTCAGTAGACACAACAAAAGGCAACCGCGTCATCAATACAAGAGGATTCGCAATCTCACCAACCGTAAAAGAAGGGTATATTCTCCGCACATCCGAGGATCTGCTGGACCTGATGCAGATCACAACCGGCAGGCTGCCATATGTATTTCCGCTGGCGACCCAGGACATCACGCCTTACGGCAATGATCTGCACCACCTGAACAGCGTACTCCAGCCATGTACCGCAACAAATGCTCCTGTAGTAGGAGTCGCAATCACCGCGGAGACCATGGTGCCGGGATGCGCGACCGGGGCAAGCCATGCGTCAGACGTAGAAGAAGCGGCGAGATTCATGCTGGAGGCGGCAAAGGCATTTGGGCGCGGACAATGCAAATTCTATGACGAGGAAGAGTATGCACGGATCCAAAAACTTTATGGACCGATGAAACATCTGCAGACGCTGGGAGCAGAGTAAAAAGGGGTCTGACCCCTTTGCAGTCCATTTTCAGAATATTCTTAAAATTTAGATGCGAAGTTATTATATAATGCAGGAGGTGCACTGGATGAAGATAGGTGCGGTTACGATAGGACAGGCCCCCAGGGTGGATGTGACTGTCGATATTATGGATATATTTGACGGAAAAGCTGAGCTGATACAGGCGGGCGGACTGGATGGCCTTACGAAGGAAGACATTGCTGAGTTTGCTCCCGGGGAGGGAGACTATGTACTGGTGTCCCGGCTGAATGACGGGAGTTCTGTGACGTTTGCAGAACGCCATATTCTCCCGAGGCTTCAGGAGGCGATGAATAAGATGGAGGAAGAGGGCTGCCGTCTGATTATGATGTTTTGCACCGGCAGTTTCCCGGAGACTCTTACAACAAAAAGTATACCTGTAATTTATCCTTGCGAGGTTCTGGACAGGCTTGTTCCTCTGATGAGCAAAAAATCCAGTATTATCTGTATGACGCCGTCTCCGCTTCAGATTGAGCAGACGGAGGAGAAGTGGAGACACTATGTGAAAGAAGTGAAAGCTGTAGCGGCTTCACCGTACGGCGATTGGGAGACTTTGGAAAAGGCCGCCGATGAAGTAAAAGATATGGATGCTGATCTCATAGTTCTGGACTGTATCGGGTATACTCAGGAAATGAAAGAGATGTTTGCCAGGAAGACGAAAAAGATGGTAGTTCTGCCGAGGACACTCCTGGCGCGTGTGGTATCTGAACTGACTGATGCTGCGGAATAAATCAGAAGACAGGGAGACAGAGAAGAAATGAGTGAATTAGTAAAAATAGCGGAGGGCGTCCTGATATCTTGTCTGGATGCAAAAGCCGGGGAGGCTGTTTTAGTTGTGACGGATGACAGCCGGAGAGAAATCGGGGAAGCGCTTTACGAGGCATCCAAGAATCTGGGTTGCGAGGGCATGATGCTGGTCATGAAGGAGAGGGAACTAAGCGGGGAGGAGCCGCCCAAAGCAGTAGCGGAAGCAATGAAAGGCGCCGATATCGTGATAGCACCGACGGCGAAATCACTGACGCACACCAACGCCCGGATTCAGGCGGCGGCAGCGGGCACAAGAATCGCGACGATGCCTGGTATCACGAAAGAGATGTTCAGCAAGGGAGCGATGACTGCAGACTATACGAAGGTTGAAAAACTGACGGATAAGATCACTGCAATGCTGACCAGGGCTGACACGGCCCGCATAGAAAAAGACGGAAAGGTTTTGACAATTTCATTGAAAGGCCGTGATGGAGTGCCAAGCCCCGGTGTCTATAAAGCGCCTGGAAAATGCGGGAATCTTCCATCAGGTGAGGCGTATATCGCACCGTTGGAGGACGGTTCTGACGGAGAAATGATAATTGACGGTTCTATGGTTGGCATTGGCAGGCTGGATGCCCCGCTTCATATGGTAATCACGGACGGAAAACTGCGGTCTGTTACAGGGGAGAAAAGTGAAAACCTGGAGGTACTGCTCAAAAATGAAACCAACGGAACTCTCTGTGAACTGGGGATCGGAACCAACGAGGCAGCCATTTTGAATGGTATTATTCTGGAAGACGAAAAGGTATACGGAACGGTTCATATTGCATTTGGAACAAACACTTCATTCGGGGGAATGAATAAGGCAGAGTGCCATATGGATGGAATCATATTGAAACCCACCCTTTATCTGGATGATGTTCAGGTGATAAAGGAGGGCAAATTTACAAACACACTTTAAGAAAAGCTGCGGGAAGGATAAGTCTGGCGGGAGCGCTGAAGGCGGAAAGAACCGGTCTGATGCACGCCCGCTTTTTGAGGAGGAAGAAGCATGGGAAGGTTTAAGGTAGGATTAATACGCGTCCTGACGACAGAAGACCAGGACGTGCTGCAGGCACACGGCAAAGTAATTATGGAAAATTTCCCTGGTATTGATGTAGAGACAAAATGCATTCCGGATCAATACGAGGGAATACATAACGACGAATTATGTGAACTGGCCATTCCAAAAATTGTAGAGACAGCGAAAACATTTACAGACGTGGATATGTTTATCGTCAGCTGTGCAGACGATCCGGGCGTTGAAGAAATCAGAGAGGCGATCCCAGGAATCCCGGTTACCGGCGGAGGCGAGACTACGGTGGCCCTGGCGTTAAAATATGGCGATAAAGTAGGCGTGCTGGGCATCACCGACTATGCACCCAAGGCTTATGAGAGGATGCTGGCTGGAAAGATGATACTTGGTAAGCCGGACGGAGTCGACAGCACGCTGGATTTGATGACGCCGGAAGGACGGGAGAATACCATCAAAAAAGGAATAGAGCTGAAAGAGCAGGGCGCCCAGGTTATAGCGCTGGCGTGCACAGGCCTTGGCACCATAGGCGTGGCAAAAGAGCTGGAAGAAGCAACGGGGCTGCCGGTGATAGACCCGGTCATAGCAGAAGGAATGTTTGCCTATTTCGAAAAAATTCGCAGAGGGGTCTGACCCCTTTGCAAAAGGGTCAGACCCCTCCGAAGTCTCTCTGAAAATAATGAGGTGCTGTTGACGACAGCACCTCTAATTTCATTCAATTGATTATGACACGATCTCTGCATTCTTAATAATTGTTTCCTGTATGATGTTCTGTACGTAATTCCCAATATGTTTTTTATCTTCTTTTTCCAGCTGATCTGGATAGATTGGCTTTCCGTATTCGATCACGACATGGACTTTGCGAATCCTGGGAAATTGTTTCTCGAAAATGGCACATGTATTATTCATGGATACTGGTACAATAGCACAATTTGTTTTCGTAGCGATCTTAAAGGCGCCGTCTTTAAACGGGAGCATACTTAGTTCTTCCCCATTGTTGCGCGTTCCCTCTGGAAAGATACAGATGGAAATCCCCTTTTTTATGTAGTCGATAGCCTGTAGAATGGTCTTTAACCCCTCTTTTGGATTTTCGCGGTCCAGGAAGATGCAGTACAGATAGCGCATCCATGTGGAAAGCAGCGGAATGTGCTCCATCTCTTTCTTGGCAACGTATCCGGTCAGCCTTTTACAGCGGGAGTAGGTCAGCAGAATATCAAAAAAACTGCGGTGGTTGCCGATGAAAAGCACCGGTTCGTCGGGAACATTCTCCTCCCCGATGACGGTGGCGCGGACGCTCGTCATTTTTAAGATAACTTTAAATGCCCACTGCACGAGCCGAAGAGAGCTGTAGTCCCTTTTTTCGCGGTTGAATTTGCCGATCACCCATTCCACGAAGAAGATCGGAATGGAAAGAATTAAAAATGTAACCAGGAAGATTACAATACAGATAAATCTAAACATCAGGAAATACCCTCTTTTCTGTTCTTGTCTATGTATTTCTCAAACCGGTGTTAACACGTACCGAATCCAGAATACCATACCCTCCAATTATACAAAAAGCCGCTTCAAAAAACAAGTAATGTACAGAATATAATTCTGTAAAAAATTAGTTTGAACATTATTCACGGCTTATGAGCCGTACAGTATGGTATAAGTCCCAGAGAACAGTAACTAGTAATTGTCTAATACTAGTTTGTTACTATCCATACTTCGGTCAAATAACATACAGTTTATCAATAAATCTATACAGATGACAAATCCCACCAAACGAATCAATACACCGCCCTCGTAAAAATGCCTCCCCATAAGCCAACCTTCCCCCAAAAAAGCATTTGGCACAGAATCCAGCAGAAAGAGAATATTCAGGACACTTGAATAATATGATAATAGAGAGAATATACCGCGGGGATTGGATATGAAGAGAAAAATGATGTATCTGGCGGGATTTTTGCTTGTGCTGATGCTTACGGGATGCATATCGCGCCCACAAAAGACGGAAAAGCTGCGGGACCTGGATTTTACCGTTATGGATAAGGAGAAAGTGCCAAATGAACTGAAGACGGCGATTCTGGAAAACAGGGACCTGCCATTTAAGCTGACATACGCAGACCAGGGGTATCTGTATATTGCGGAAGGATACGGGCCGCAGCCCAAAAGCGGGTACAGCGTAGAAGTGACGGGACTTTATGAGACAGAAAATGCCATTTATATACATACGAATCTGCTGGGGCCGGAAAAGGGAGAGAAAACAGAAGAGGTAACTACCTATCCCTATGTGGTAGTCAAACTGGAATATATTGAAAAAAATGTGATTTTTGATTAGAGGAGGATGTATATGGAACTGATTAAGAAACAGGTGCACTACACACAGGAGGGAAAACGGACTTTTGACCAGTTTTATCTGGATGAGGATTACAATGTCCCCGATGCGAAGGAGGATGTACAGCAGATTATCCAGGGAAGCGGCACGGTTAAAATTGAGGATATTAAGCTGGTTGAGAATTACATAAGGATTTCGGGCAAATTGTATTTTCAGATACTATATGTCACTGCAACTGGAGATCCGCAGCCCGCGGTATTAGAAGGCAAGATTCCATTTGAAGAGATGGTGTATACGGATGGCGGAGAAATGGAAAGCTATTTTATACAGAATATCCGCGTGGAATTCACGGTATCTCTGGTACATTCCAGAAAACTGAGTATCCGTGCAATGGTAGAGATGGAGATTGGCCGGGAAAAGCTGGAGGACGAAGAAACCACAGTGGATATCGACAGCCCGGTTCCGATTTACAAAAAAATGAAAAATGTAAACCTCCTGGAGCTTCATACCACCAAAAAGGACACCTACCGGATCAAGGAAGAAATTACGCTTCCTGGAACAAAGGAAAGCGTCGGGCAGCTGCTTTTGACGGACGTCAGCAGCAGGAAGCTGGAGATCCGCCTGGGTCAGGATGAGATGCAGCTGAAAGGGGAACTCCTGGTGTTCTGCATGTATCTGTCTGAGGATGGGAAGGCAGACTGGCTGGAACAGAGCGTCCCGTATGAAGGCAGGATCGAATGCGGCGGCGTGGAGGAAGGCATGTACTATTATGTCCACAACAGCCTGGAGGATACCCTGATGGATGTCCGCATGGATGAGGATGGGGAAATGCGCATTCTTGGGATAGAGGGGACTCTGAATTTGAGGATGAACATTTATCAGGAGGAAGAAATCGAACTTCTGGAGGATATGTACTCCCTGGAGCAAAACTGCGGATTTGAGACGAGAGAGGCGGTCTATGAAGAACTCCTTGTACAGAATTATTCGAAATGTAAAGTAGCGGAGCGTCTATCCCTTCCGGAGCTAAAAGACGACGTGCTGCAGATCTGCCACAGCGACGGCAGCGTGCAGATCGAACACATGGAGCTGGTAGAGGAAGGAATCCAGATCGAAGGCATTCTGCACATTTCCTTCCTTTATCTGAAAGCGGATGATGCAATGCCGTTTGGGGGCTGGCAGGGAATGGTGCCCTTCTCCTATCTGTTGGAATGCCCGGGAATGACGGAAGATGTGCGCTATAACATCTCCTATCATGTAGAGCAGCTTTCCGTCAATCTGGCAGGAAGTGAGGCGGTAGAGGTGAAGGCTGTGCTTGCCTTTGATACATTTATGCGCAAGCCCGTTCCCATGCAGGTAATTACGGATGTGGAGCTGTCCCCGGTTTCGATGGAAGAGATGGAAAAACGGCCGGGAATCGTAGGCTACATTGTAAAAGACGGAGATGAGCTCTGGACGCTTGCAAAGAATTATATGACCACCATAGACGGTATCAAGGAAATCAATGAATTGGAATCAGATACCATAAAACCGGGTGACAAATTGTTGATTTTTAAAGAAAATATGAGTATACTGTAGGTATAATGTATACAAGATACAATTTGGAGGACACAGGATGAAACAGATCGCATTAAAGGCGCTTGCCAAAATCAATCTGGGACTGGACGTACTGGGGAGAAGGGCGAATGGATACCACGATGTACGCATGGTGATGCAGTCAATATATCTGTATGACGATGTGAAAATAGAGCGGACGGAAAAGAAGGGGATCGAGGTCAGGACGAATCTGTATTTTCTTCCCACGGATGAGAATAATATTGCATACAAAGCAGCGGCTATGATGATCAGGGAGTTTGCAATTCAGGAAGGTGTTATTATTACGCTGGATAAACATATACCGGTGGCAGCAGGTATGGCGGGCGGCAGTTCCAACGCCGCCGCCGTGCTTTTTGGAATGAACCGGATGTTTGGCCTGGGCCTGTCCCAAAAAGACCTGATGGAAAGAGGCGTGAAGCTGGGAGCGGATGTGCCCTACTGCATCATGCGCGGCACCGTACTGGCAGAGGGGATCGGGGAAGAACTCACGGTGCTGCCTGCCATGCCGAGATGCACGGTTCTTGTTGCCAAGCCGGCGATTAGTGTATCCACCAAGGTCGTGTACGAGGCGCTGGATGCAAAAGAGATCCTAAAACATCCGGATATCGAAGCCCTGATAGCCGGTTTAGAACAAGGAAGCCTTCCGGACATCGCAGCTGCCATGGGAAATGTGCTGGAGGATGTGACGATCCCCATGTATCCGGTCATTGAAGATATCAAGAATGAAATGAAAGCGGCGGGAGCGCTCAACGCGATGATGAGCGGCAGCGGCCCGACCGTATTCGGCCTGTTTGAGAACAAGGCGCAGGCCAGAAAAGCGCAGGATAAGATCAGAGAAAAAGCACTGGCAAAGCAGGTGTATGTGACGAACATACACGGTGCGAGGAGGATAGAATATGGAGCCTAAATATGAAGTGACTATGAACGAATACCTGCCTTTGCGGGATGTGGTGTTCAACACGCTGAGACAAGCCATTCTGCGGGGCGAGCTAAAGCCGGGAGAGCGTCTGATGGAGATCCAGCTTGCGAATAAGCTGGGCGTAAGCCGTACACCGATCCGTGAGGCAATCCGTAAGCTGGAGCTGGAAGGCCTTGTACTGATGATCCCGCGCAAGGGTGCCGAAGTTGCGGAAATCACGGAGAAGAACCTGCGAGATGTCTTGGAAGTAAGAGGGGCCCTGGAAGAGCTGGCGGTACAGCTGGCCTGCGACCGGATAGACAAAGAGGGAATCCGGAATCTGAAAAAGTCTGCGAAGGAATTCGAAGCCGTCCTGGACAGCGATGATATCACCCAGATTGCCGAGGCAGACGTAGCGTTTCATGACGTGATCTATATTGCCACAGATAATACAAGGCTGATCCAGCTACTGAACAACCTGCGTGAACAGATGTATCGGTACCGTGTGGAGTACCTGAAGCAAAAAGAATGCCACCCTAAGCTTCTGGCGGAGCATCAGGACATTATCCGGGCCATAGAGAATGGGGAAAGAGATAAAGCTGCGAAAATCACAAGCCAGCATATCGATAACCAGGTGGCGGCGGTGACCGATATACTGCGTCATAAATAAGTATAAAAACAGTGGCGGTGTCGGACAACAAATTATATATACTATATATTGCTGTTTGGCCGCATAGCCTGCAAAAATATCTTGTATATAGATTTCATTTCCCGACAGTTCCATTGTTGTATAATTCTGAGATTTCTGTCAATACTCCTTTTATCAAACAGATCTGACACATCTGAAACATGGAAGGAGTTACATATGGATCGTACATTTCACATAGAAAGACAGACAAACAGAATTATTTTAATGCTCGCGGTCATCATCGCGACTCTGATTACGGGGTTTGCCGTCTGGCGTGTGCAGCTGACCGCTCAGGCCAAGACGCAGGAACATCTGGCTCAGGAGGTTCTGCGGTTTCACATTCTTGCAAACAGCGACAGTGAGGAAGACCAGGCCCTGAAAATGGATGTCAAGGAACAGGTTCTGGCCTACCTGAAAGCCGCAATGCCGGAAGGGATGAATGTGGACGAAACAAAAGAATGGATGCGCAGGCATACGGATGAACTGGAAGAGACTGCCAGACAGACGATCTTGGCGCAAAACAAAGACTATCCCGTCAGCGCCGCGGTGACGACCTGTTATTTCCCGGATAAGACATACGGGGATGTGACGTTTCCGGCGGGGAATTATGAAGCGTTAAGAATTGAGATCGGCGCAGCAAAAGGACATAACTGGTGGTGCGTACTGTACCCGAATTTGTGCTTTACGGATGCCACAAATGCAGTTGTGCCGGAAGAAGGTAAAGAGGAATTGAAGAGCGTGCTGACAGAGGACGAATACTCCCAGGTGACGGCACAATCAGACTTTAAGATAAAATGGTATTTCCTGGAGCGTTTTAAATAACAGAACGGCCGGCGTCACAGGGACGGCACAGAGCCCGAATGTGCAGGCGGAATCTCCGGAGATCCAGGCGGAGGGAACATGACTGAATTTTTAGTAAAACATTTTGTAAAAGATTATGAAAAAGTAGAAAAGGTGTCCGTGCGTACAGCTTATGGCGTATTAGCCAGTATCGTGGGCATCTTTTGTAATGTATTTCTGTTCATTGTAAAATTTGTTGTCGGAATCGTTCTTCACAGCGTTTCCGTAACAGCGGACGCGTTCAACAACCTTTCCGACGCAGGATCGTCGGTGATCAGCTTTGTCGGAGTAAAAATGGCAGGGAAACCTGCTGATGAGGATCACCCGTTCGGCCACGGCAGAGTGGAGTACATAGCGGCTCTTGTCGTAGCCTTTCTGGTATTGGAAGTTGGATTCACATTTCTGAAGGATTCTCTGGCTAAAATCAGAATGCCGGAGGAACTTAACTTTCAGCTCCTGTCCGTGATCATTCTGCTGTTGTCTATCGGCGTCAAGCTGTGGCTGGGCATTTTTAACCGGAAACTGGGACGGAAAATTGACTCAAAAGTAATGATGGCCGTATTTACGGACTCTATGGGAGACGTCATCACAACTGGAGCAACGATCCTTTCTCTGGTATTTTTCAAAGTGACCGGCATTAATATAGACGGCTTTGTTGGAGTAGGCGTAGCTCTCGTGGTCATGTGGGCGGGCGTAGGAATTGCCAAAGACACACTGGAGCCGCTGATCGGCGAGGGGGTAGACCCGGAGCTGTATGATAAGATTCGAAAATTTGTAGAAAACTATGAGGGCATTGAGGGGACGCATGACCTAATCGTACATAATTACGGGCCAAACCGGAGCATGGCATCGATCCATGCAGAAGTCCCCAACAATGTCAGCATCGAAGAGTCCCACGAAATCATTGACCGGATCGAGAGAGATGCCATAGAAGAACTGGGTATCTTCCTGGTTGTCCATATGGATCCGATCGAAACGCAGAATGAAGAAGTCATGAAAATACGCATGCAGGTGGACGGGGCGTTGAAAGGGCTGGACAGCAGTTGCAGTATCCATGATTTCCGCGTGGTCGAGGGAAAAGAGCAGATCAATCTGATCTTCGATATGGTAGTGCCTATCTCTTACCATGAAAAAAAGCGGCGGGAGCTGCAGGCAAAACTGGCGGCAAGGCTGAGGGAGACGGATCACCGTTACCGGTGCGTGATCACAATGGAACATAGCTTTAAATCCAGCAAAAATGATTAAGAAACACGAACAGTGAAATGACAGGATAAGAAAGAAGGTATTATAAATGTACTCATTTGACAGCAGAGTAAGATACAGCGAAATCGACCACCAGGGAACCATGACACTTCCGGCGCTTATCAACTATTTTCAGGACTGCAGCACCTTTCAGTCGGAAGACATCGGCGTGGGCCTCGAGGTCCTGAGAGAGAGAAAAAAGGCATGGCTCCTTTCCTACTGGCAGGTGGTGATCGACCGCTTTCCGAAAATGGGAGAGCAGATTACGGTAGGCACATTTGCCACCGGGTTCAAGGGACTATACGGGAACCGTAACTTTGTCATGAAGGATGAACAGGGAAATATGACTGCCTGCGCCAACTCCGTATGGGTATTCATGGATATAGAGAAGGGCCGGCCGGCAAGGCCGGGGGAGGAAGATATCGCGCCTTACGGTATGGAGCCGCCGCTGGAGATGCACTATGAGGACAGAAAGATAAAACTGCCGGAATCCTGCAAAAACCTGCCATCCTTTCCGGTGCGCAAATACCATATCGATACCAACGAGCATGTCAATAACTGCCAGTATGTTCAGATGGCGCTGGAAATCCTTCCGGAAGATATGAAGATCGGACAGCTGAGGGTGGACTATAAAAAATCCGCAGTCTATGGCGACACCATCTATCCAAAGGCCGCTTTTGAAGCCGAGCGGACCGTGGTAGAGCTATGTGACAGGGAGGAGAAGCCTTACGCGGTGATCGAGTTTAAGTCAAAGAGCTCGCAGTCTTAACGTTTCCGGTAGAGCTGTATCAGGAAAAAGGCCATGGGCCCGAACACCAAAATCATATCTGCGGGAAGGAACCAGGCGGGAAGCGGTTTTGTTAGGGCAGAGTAAAAGGAGAGGAACACAAACGTAAGCACCATGACAAGTTTCATGGTAACAATCATATTTTTTATGATGCGGAAAATGCGTACCTTGTTTTCTCTGGTCACCTCGACGCCCGTGTTCCAGATGCCGGGCGTGCGCTCACAGAGAGAGATGCCGAGATACATGAGGACGGAAAGAATGGGAGTGAACCACAGCTCGCTTTTATTTCCCCAGCGGTCGATCTCACCCGCACCGTTATAATGTCCGGGAATCTGGTCCGGGATGTGATCCCAATTTATAATGAGATAGAGAAATACAGCGGCCATTGCGGCAATGCAGAGCAGATTAACCGCTCTATGGTATCGTGTAGAAGGCAGATTTGTTTTTTTATCCATGGGATCGATCCTTTCATGATGATATACAATAAAGAGTGCGGGTCATTGTGTCTTATTATAATAGCCTGCAGCCAATAGTCAAGAACATCGGGAAAATGTTTGCTAAATCAGGAAAGACAAGGTATACTAACATAGTATCAGTGTTAGAAACAGGGGCAGGCCGACCAATCATGTCCCGATATAGATAGAAGGAGAACAGGAAATGAAGTTAGGGGAAAAACAGGTTCTGACGGTTGTAAAGAAAGTAGAGTTCGGAGTGTATCTCGGAAGCGATGAGGAGCGGGTGCTGCTCCCGAAGAAGCAGGTGCCCCGGGACATTGAGATAGGAGACCCTGTTGAAGTGTTTTTGTACCGCGATTCTGACGACCGGATGATTGCGACCACCCATGAACCTAAGGTGACCCTGGGAAAGCTGGCGATACTGGAAGTGGCAGATGTGGGGAAGATGGGAGCTTTTCTCGACTGGGGGCTGGAAAAAGACTTATTCCTGCCTTTTAAGGAACAGACGGCAAAGGTAAAAAAGGGTGACCAATGCCTCGTAACCCTTTACATCGATAAGAGCAGCAGGCTTTGTGCCACTATGAAAGTCTATCATATGCTGCGGACGGATTCTCCGTATAAGAAGGATGACAAGGTAAGCGGCATTATCTACGATACCAGTGATGAGTTCGGAATTTTTGTAGCGGTGGACCAGCAGTATTCCGCGCTGATTCCAAGAAAAGACGTATTCGGCGGTCTGACGGTGGGCCAGACGGTGGAAGCCAGGGTGACCTCCGTGAAGGCGGACGGCAAACTGGATCTGAGCGTAAAAGATAAGATTCCGGAGCAGATGGATAAAGATGCTCAGTACATTCTTAAGGTGATCCAAAGCTATGATGGAGAACTGCCGTTTACGGACAAAGCAGACCCGGAGACGATTAAGCGGGAATTCAATATGAGCAAGGCAGCGTTCAAGCGTGCAGTGGGACGTCTTTTAAAGGCAGGTAAGATTGAGATTCTGGAAAAATGCATCAGAATTCGTTAAAAAATCTTGCAATCCCTTTGAAATAAGTTATAATGAAACAGTAAGACGTAGTTGAATGAAAGGAGAGATTGTAAAGATGAAAGTACAGAATATTACGGACATAGAGGCATTTTTTAAGGTAGTAGATGCATGCCAGGGAAGAGTAGAATTAGTAACAGGCGAGGGGGACAGACTGAATCTGAAGTCTAAGTTATCCCAGTATGTATCCATGGCGAACATCTTCTCAAACGGCGAGATTCCTGAATTGGAGATCATTGCATACGAAAAAGAAGATACAGACAGACTGATCAATTTTATGATCAACGGTGGAGTATAGAAGAACCGCAAGGGGAGTGTTACTATTCACACCCTGGGGGTGCGAACAGTAACGGGTGAGTCCCTGATAGCCGGCAAGGGCGCCGGCGGTCCTGGATCAACATAAAAAGGAAGCATATGAGGGTAGTTCTCTTACAGGGGACCGCCCTTTTTCACTCTGTGAAGCAGATGGGATCCGATGGTCTGCTCCGCGGCAAAAGAAGGCCTGTCGGCAGAGACGACCGCGGCGGCAGTGGAAAGGTCTGCACGGATGCAGATAGAAGCAAGAGGTGAAGAATGAATTTTGCACATTTACATGTCCATACAGAATATAGTCTTCTGGATGGCTCGAACAAGATAAAAGAATATGTGGCAAGAGTGAAAGAACTGGGCATGAACAGCGCGGCTATAACGGACCACGGTGTGATGTACGGTGTGATAGATTTTTACCGGGAGGCAAAGAAGCAGGGGATTAAGCCCATACTCGGCTGTGAGGTGTATGTAGCCCCGAATTCCCGGTTTGACAGGGAAGTAAACGGCGGCGAGGACAGGTATTACCACCTGGTCCTGCTGGCCGAGAACAATACAGGTTATGCCAATCTGATGAAGATTGTGTCAAAGGGATTTGTGGAAGGCTATTATTATAAGCCAAGGGTGGATAAGGCGCTGCTTAGGGAATACCACGAGGGAATCATTGCCCTGAGCGCCTGCCTGGCCGGAGAAGTACAGCGGTATCTGACAAAAGGACTGTATGAGGAGGCGAAGAAGTCCGCCCTGGAATATCAGGATATTTTCGGGAAAGGGAACTATTTTCTGGAACTCCAGGATCACGGCATTCCGGATCAGGCGCTGGTGAACCAGAGGCTTCTGCAGATGTCGGAGGAACTGGATATCGAACTTGCTGCCACCAATGACGTTCACTATACTCTCGCGGAGGATGAGAAGCCCCATGATATCCTGCTCTGCATCCAGACTGCGAAAAAGCTGGATGATGAGAACCGGATGCGCTATGAGGGCGGACAGTACTATGTCAAATCCCCCGAGGAGATGGCGCAGCTCTTTCCCTATGCGCTGCAGGCGCTGGAGAACACACAGCGGATCGCCGACAGATGTGAGGTGGAGATCGAATTCGGCGTAACCAAGCTGCCGAAATACGATGTGCCGGAGGGCATGACTTCCTGGGAATATCTGAATAAGCTGTGTTTCGAGGGCCTGGAGAGACATTATGACGAGCCGCCCCAGGAACTGAGGGAACGGTTGGAATATGAACTGAATACCATAAAAAATATGGGATATGTGGATTATTTTCTGATTGTGTGGGACTTTATAAAGTATGCGAAGGATCATGGAATCGCGGTAGGTCCGGGGCGGGGCTCTGCCGCCGGAAGTATCGTGTCCTACTGCCTGGAGATTACCAACATCGATCCCATCCGCTACCAGCTTCTGTTTGAGCGGTTCCTGAACCCGGAACGTGTATCCATGCCCGATATTGACGTGGATTTTTGTTATGAAAGACGGCAGGAAGTCATAGACTATGTGGTACGCAAATATGGCAAGGACCGGGTAGTGCAGATCGTCACATTCGGAACCCTGGCGGCCCGGGGAGTCATCCGCGATGTCGGACGCGTCATGGATCTGCCTATGCCTTTGTAGATACGATTGCAAAGATGATTCCTACCGAACTGAATATCACAATTGATAAAGCACTGAAAATGAACCCGGAACTGCGGAAAACCTATGAGACGGATGAGCAGGTGAAGTATCTCATCGATATGTCAAAACGCCTCGAGGGTCTGCCGCGCCACAGTTCCATGCATGCGGCCGGGGTTGTGATCAGCCAGAAGTCAGTGGATGAGTATGTGCCGCTGTCCCGTGCGCAGGATGGTTCCATCACCACACAGTTTACGATGACCACACTGGAGGAGCTGGGCCTTTTAAAAATGGATTTCCTGGGGCTGCGCACCTTGACGGTGATACAGAATGCGGTTGGGATGGTAAGGCATAAGAACCCGGAACTGGATATGGATCGGATTGACTATAATGATAAGAACGTATTGGACTATATAGGCACAGGGAAGACGGACGGTATATTCCAGCTGGAAAGCGCGGGGATGAAGAGCTTTATGAAGGAACTGAAACCCCACAGCCTGGAGGATATTATCGCCGGGATCTCGCTGTACCGTCCGGGGCCCATGGACTTCATCCCGCAGTATATACGGGGAAAGAATGATGCGGGATCAATCACTTACGACTGCCCGCAGCTGGAACCGATTCTTGCGCCGACGTATGGGTGTATCGTGTATCAGGAGCAGGTTATGCAGATTGTGCGTGATCTGGCCGGCTATACGCTGGGGAGAAGCGATCTGCTGCGCCGCGCCATGTCCAAGAAAAAGGGCGATGTGATGCAGAAGGAGCGCCAGACCTTTGTCTACGGCGACGAAGAGAGCGGGGTTCCGGGCTGTGTTGCTAACGGGATCAATGAGAAAACTGCCAATAAGATCTACGATGAAATGATCGATTTTGCGAAATACGCCTTTAATAAGTCCCACGCCGCGGCCTATGCGGTGGTTTCTTACCAGACGGCGTATCTGAAATACTATTATCCGGTTGAATTTATGGCAGCTTTGATGACTTCCGTGATTGAAAATCCGTCAAAGGTGGCAGAATATATCTATACCTGCCGGCAGATGGACATCCGGATACTTCCGCCGGATATCAACCGCGGAGTGGCTGACTTTTCCGTGGATGAGGGCAATATACGCTATGGACTGGCTGCGATTAAGAGCGTAGGAAAGCCTGTCATTGAAGCGATTGCCGAGGATCGGAAAGAATTCGGGCCGTTTAAAAATCTGGAAGACTTTATCAGCAGAATGTCCGTGAAGGATTCCCTCAATAAAAGGGTAATTGAGAACTTCATCAAGGCAGGGGCGCTGGATGGGCTGGGTGGAACCAGAAAACAGTTCATGAGCATTTACGTACAGATCGTGGACCATGTCAACCAGGAAAAGAAATATGCCATGACCGGGCAGATGACACTGTTTGATCTGGTGGATGATGAGCAAAAGAGCGAGTTTGAAATCAAACTGCCGGATGTAGGCGAGTATACGAAAGAGAATCTGCTTGCTTTTGAAAAAGAGGTGCTGGGGATTTATATCAGCGGGCATCCGCTGGAGGAAGAGGAGGAAAAGTGGCGCAGGTCCATTTCTGCCACAACCGCTGATTTTCAGCCGGATGAGGAGACAGGGACACCCAAGGTCCGTGACGGCGCCAAAGAGATTATCGGGGGAATGATTACTGACAAGACGGTGAAAAACACCAGGAATAATCAGATGATGGCGTTCCTGACACTGGAAGACCTGCTGGGAACGGTGGAAGTTGTGGTGTTCCCGCGGGATTATGAGAAGAACCGCCCTCTGTTGGAAGTGGATAATAAGGTGTTTATCCGAGGGAGAGTGTCTGAGGAGGATGAAAAGGCGAGTAAGCTGATTTGTGAGAAGATCATTCCGTTTACACAGACAAAGAAAGAGCTTTGGCTCCAGTTCCCGGATAAGAACGCATTTCAGGAAGAAGAGCAGATCGTCTACGGGTACCTTGCGGATTCGGAGGGCGATGATGAGGTCGTGATCTACTGCCAGGCGGAACGGGCGGTGAAGCGTCTGCCGAGAAACCGTAATATCAGTATCGGCCCTCAGGTGTTAAGCAGGTTGATGAACCATTTTGGGGATAAGCGGGTAAAAGTGGTAGAAAAACCTATTGAAAACCATTTATAAATAGGTTAGAATAGTACCCAAAGTGTTAAAATTTAAGCAATCCCTGCAGGGCAGGCTTTTTCGCCCTCCCGATGGCAAGGGTTCAGGAAATTGCGGAAAAACGACATTTGGTTAGGTAGGTATTTTTAGAAAGGTGGATAAAAATATGGCAGAAACAAAAGCATCGGTTAGTAAAATAAACCTGGAAGAGATTGAAGACCGGATCCGCACCATCGGGATCCTCACAAGCGGCGGAGATGCTCCGGGAATGAATGCGGCGATCCGTGCGGTTACGAGAACAGCACTTTCCAAAGGGCTGAAGGTACGCGGGATCAGAAGAGGATATCATGGCCTTTTGAAAGAGGAGATTATCGACCTGTCAGCACGCGATGTATCCGATACGATTCAGCGCGGCGGAACCATTCTTCAGACAGCACGCTGTCAGGCTATGCGCACGGAAGAGGGGCAGCAGAAAGCGGCTGCTATCTGTAAAAAATACGGCATTGACGGCCTTGTGGTAATCGGCGGGGACGGTTCTTTTGCCGGCGCGCAGAAGCTTTCTCATCTGGGAGTGAATACAATCGGGCTTCCGGGAACTATTGACCTGGATATCGCCTGTACAGACTATACAATCGGATTTGACACTGCAGTCAACACAGCCATGGAGGCGATTGACAAGGTGCGCGATACCTCCACATCCCATGAACGCTGCAGCATTATTGAAGTTATGGGAAGAGATGCAGGATACCTGGCACTGTGGTGCGGTATTGCAAATGGTGCGGAAAGAATTCTGATGCCGGAAGAAAAAGATTATAATGAGGAAGCCCTTATTTCCGACATTATGGAGAATAAAAAACGCGGTAAAAAGAATTATATCATTATCAACGCCGAGGGTGTGGGCGACTCCATCAATATGGCGAAGAGAATCGAAGAGGCAACCGGTATTGAGACAAGGGCAACGATCCTGGGACACATGCAGCGCGGCGGAAGCCCGACATGTAAGGACAGAGTATATGCATCCACCATGGGAGCCATGGCGGTAGAGCTGCTCTGCTCAGGCAAGACGAACCGGGTAGTCGGATATAAGAACGGAAGATTTGTAGACTATGATATCGAGGAAGCTCTCTCCATGAAGAAAGAGATTCCCGCCCATCAGTATGAAATTGCAAAAGTATTAGCAATCTAGGAGACGAGTGACATTGAGTGCGGAATGTAAAAAAACGGCGCCGATCGGTGTGTTTGATTCGGGCGTTGGAGGCCTAACGGTCGTACGGGAGATGATAAGACAGCTTCCGAATGAGAATATCGTGTATTTCGGGGATACTGCGCGCGTTCCGTACGGAAGCAAGTCCCAGAATACCATTATCCGCTTTTCCGAGCAGATCATCCGGTTTTTGAAAAACAAAAAGGTAAAAGCCATTGTGATTGCCTGCAATACGGCGAGTGCACTGGCGCTGGACGCGGTCCGCGATGAATTTGACGTTCCAATCCTCGGGGTGGTTATCCCGGGGGCCAGGGCAGCAGTGGAGGCGACACAGAACTTAAAGGTCGGTGTTGTCGGAACAGATGCCACGGTGCAGAGCGGTATGTATACGAAGATTATCCATGGCATGAATCCAGAGATAACGGTGATAGAAAAGGCATGCCCATTGTTTGTCCCTCTCGTGGAGGAAGGGTTTAAAGAACATCATGTCACACGGGAGATTATTGATTTTTATCTGGAATCGATGAAGAAGACAGACATCGATGCCATGATACTTGGATGTACCCACTACCCGTTGCTTCGGTCTAAGATTCGTGCCTACATGGGAGAGGGAATCCAGATTGTGAATCCGGCCTATGAGACAGCCATGGATCTGAAAAAGCTGCTGAAAGAGCAGGATATGGAGAATGGCGGGCAGCAGGAGCCCCACAGCCGTTATGAATTTTTTGTCAGCGATGCTGCGGAAAAATTCCGGCATTTTGCAAACACGGTCATGCCGTTTGACATATCAACCACAAACGTAGTTAACATTGAAGAATATTAGGTGAACCATATGACAAAGGATGTATTGGTCAGCATATCCGGACTGCACACGGACTTTATCGCCGGCATGACGGATGAAGAAAACGAGGCCATCGAGGTCGTAACACCCGGCAGTTATTACTGCAGGAACGGGAACCATTACGTACTTTATGATGAAGTAATGGAAGGCATGCCCGGAACAATAAAAAATAAAATAAAAATAACCGGTTCAGACAGCCTGGAGATCATGAAAACCGGTATATCCAATGCCCATATGATTTTTGAAAAGAATAAAAAGAATCTCACGTATTATCAGACACCTTATGGGCAGATGCTGATCGGAGTGAATACAAAGAACATGGAAGTAAATGTTACGGACGACAACATTGGAGTCAGGGTGGATTACGAACTGGATGTGAACCATGAACCATTGGCTGATTGTAAAATAAAGATGGACATTTACTCAAAGGGGTCAGACCCCTTTTCATAGGGGTCTGACCCCTTTGCGCTCCATTGTAAGAAAATAACCGCAGTTTCTGATTATGATCAGATTACTGCGGTTATTTTTTATCATAAGGAATTTACTTTTTGTCCTTTTTAAATCTAGCGAAGAGCCCTTTCTTTTTCTGCGGTGTTTCCAGTGATCCGCGGACTCCTCTTACGGCAGTTATGTAGATGCCGCTTACGGTTGCTTTAACTTCCTTTTTAATAGGAATGAGAGGAAATACCTGTGCATCGCACATCAGCGTCATTACCTTTGGTCCGACTTTTGCCTTTACTACCGGTACTTTCGTACGTCTCAGATACTTAGGGGTATTGTCCACGACAACGGAAGGGAAACCGGCGTCTTTCAGCTTCATCTTTCCTTTATCGATAATCAGCATCGTTACCTGCTGTGCGGCTGCTTCCATCTGCTCTCTTTGTGCTGCCTGCTTTTTTTCTGATCTTTTGCCGAAAATATACAGTAAAATTAATGCGATGATCAGTACTACCAAGACAATGAGCATTATTTTCAATCCTAAACTCACGATGAACCCTCCTATAAATACTCTTTTTCCGCGATTATGCAAGTAGTATTGTACCATTCTTTGGAGGGAAGTGCAAGCAATTTGATATTCTATAATAAGGAAGTTTTAATATAATATATTAAAAATACAGTGAGGCAGAATATTGAATAAAATTATAGATGAAAACTATCTAGACCTGATTATCGATAATATGCTGGTGAGAAATGCAGAATCAGAAAACGGTCAGGCCATAAAAATCAATGACAGGTATTCGATTATAAATGTTTTGAATCCGAATCCTTATCCCTGTGAACTTGGGGAAGCCCATGCCGCAGGAACGATTGCAATGCTGCTCGAATGGGCGGTTGTAAAGGGATATTATTCGACCATTACGGGATACGATGTCAATCGGCTGATCATACGCGGTGCAGACAGAAGCAACCAAGGATACACTTACCCCAATAAAAATGGGGGATATGGAACCCTTGATATATACAGCCTGCTCAGAAAATTAAATTTATAAAGAAACTTTTCAAAGAGGGGCACGTGCCAAGCAGGCTCAGCAGTTACTGTGCACGTCCGCAGGGTATGAACAGTAAGTTTTTTCTTGTTTATTTATGATCTGTCACATTTTAGGGTTACTTTTTTGGAAATATAATAGTATAATCAAATATGTTACATACCGATGAATAAAGGAGTTAATATTATATGGCAGAAACGATATGGAATGGGTTGATAACGGCTTATAACTTTGTAATGGATAATCTGGTTATCATCAATATTCTCCTATCCCTGATCATAATTTTCTTTCAGCGCAGATCTCCGCAGACAGTCTGGACCTGGCTGCTGCTGCTCTATTTTATCCCGATTCTTGGTTTTTTCCTCTATCTGGTTATCGGACAGGATTTTCATAAAAGCAGGATGTTTAAGGCGAAAGAGATTGAAGGCGAACTGAAATATGCCGTTCGAAGGCAGGAGGAAACGATTTATAGAAAACAGCTCAGGCTTGCCAATCCGGAGATGGCGCGCTTCAAGGACCTGATTCTTTACAATCTGGAGGCAGGGGAGTCCGTGCTGACTGACAACAACGATGTCCGAATCTATACGGACGGCAGAGAAAAGTTCCGGGCATTGATTGAAGAAATGAAACAGGCGAAGCGATACATCCATATGCAGTACTACATTATCCGTAACGATGAGCTGTGGCAGGAAATTGAACCAGTCCTGACCCAGAAGGCAAGGGAAGGAATAGAAGTCCGGGTGCTGTTTGACAGTATGGGATGCCGGACCATGCATAACAAGGACTGGGAACGCCTTGAAAAAGCAGGCGTGCAGGTGGCGGAATTCTTCCCGGCTCTGCTGGGACAGCTTCAGCTTCGTGTGAATTACCGGAACCACAGAAAGATTGTGGTAATCGACGGCCGCGTGGGCTTTGTGGGCGGATTCAACGTGGGCCGGGAGTACCTTGGCCTGGACAGCAAGAAGTTTGGATATTGGCGCGATACGCATCTCTGTATAGAGGGGGCTGCCGTAACATCTTTGGCAGTCCGTTTTGTGCTGGACTGGAATTATGCTGCCAGGGAAAATCTTTTCCTGGAGGATCATCTCTTCGAGATACCGGATTACGTGCGAAATGGACATGATCCGGTCCAGATTATTTCCAGCGGCCCTGACTCCCAGATAAAGACGATCCACGATAATTATCTGCGCCTGATCCACAGCGCAAAAGACCATGTATACCTGCAGACCCCGTATTTTATACCGGACGACTCCATACTCGATGCACTTAAGATCGCCAGCCGTTCCGGGATCGATGTTAGAATCATGGTGCCGTGCAAACCGGATCACCCGTTTGTGTACTGGGCAACCTATTCCTATCTCGGAGACATGGTGGAAGCGGGGGCAAAGTGCTATGTGTACAACAATGGATTTCTCCATGCAAAGACCCTGAGTGTGGATGGCATGGTGGCCTGTGTGGGCACAGCCAACATGGATATCCGCAGTTTCGGCCTGAATTTTGAGGTAAATGCAGTTGTCTACAGCGAGCGGACCGTGCAGCGCCTGGAGCGTGCATTTGAAAATGACATGACGAAATGTACCCATGTCACCCGCAAAGTTTATGACCAGCGTAGCCTGCTGATCCGGATCAAAGAGCAGTTTTCGCGGTTGCTTTCGCCGCTTTTGTAAAGACAAAAGTGAAATAACTATGAAAAACCTTTTCAACGAAGAAAAAATATGATATAACGTTAAAGTATGATTACGATTCACAGGGCCGTGCACTTTGCTGCACGGCATCCGAGCCAATAAAGTGATAGGGCGGGCATCTGGCTCTTCGCCATAGGCGACTTTAAATGAGCCAGATGCCGTTACTATGTACGGTCATAGGCCGTGTATAGTAACAAAGTATGTTGGCAGGAGTCTGCCCGGAGATAAGAAAATATGAGGTGAAAGAATGAAAAAAAAGATATTGGCATTGACATTAAGCGTTCTGATGGCGGCATCACTGGCAGGATGCAGCAAGGAACTTTCTAACGAATATATCACGGTTAAGCAGTACGAGGGTCTGGAAGTTCCCAAAGTGGAACAAAGCGAGGTAACAGATGAGAGCGTTGAGTCTACGATTAATTCCACGCTTTCTTCAAAATCCACATCAGAGGAGATCAAGGACAGGGCAGCCAAAGAAGGAGATACGGTCAATATTGACTATAAGGGATCTGTGGATGGAGTAGAGTTCGAGGGCGGTTCGGCCACCGGCGCCAGCCTGGAACTGGGCTCCAACAGCTTCATCGGGGCAAACGGAGATTACAAGGGTTTCGAAGAGCAGATCGTAGGACATAAAATAGGAGAGAAGTTTGATATTGAGGTAAAGTTCCCTTCTGATTATAAAAATACTGAAATGGCCGATAAAGTAGCTGTATTTAATATCACACTGAACGGAATCTCTGTAGTTACCGTTCCGGAGCTGACGGACGATTGGGTAAAAGAGAACAGCGAAGAGTCCAAGACCGTAGAAGAATATAAAAAGGAAATCAAAAAGCAGCTGGAAGAAAGCAGTAAACAAAGTGCGGAGAGTACACTGCAGAACGAAGTGATGGAAGCTCTGCTCGGTCAGATCGAGGTAAAGAAATATCCGGATGACCAGGTTGAAGATCAGATACAGTCCATCAATGAGTATTACAGCAGTATGGCAGAAGCCTACGGTATGGAGTTCAAAGATTTTGCTGAGCAGTACATGGGGCTTTCAGAAGATGATTTCAATAAACAGGCAAAAGAAGCTGCCCAGACAGCAGTACAGAGAAGTTTGGCATGCGAACTGATTGCTAAGGAGAAAAAACTGGAGCCGTCCAGCAAAGAATATGAAGAGCAGATCGCGGAATACGCAAAGGGCTCAGGCTATGAGAATGCGGATGAGTTCAAAGAGCAGGTTGGAGAAGATGTACTCAAGAGAACGATACTGCAGCAGAAAGTGGCAGAGTATCTGGCAGATAAATGCGTACAGGTAGAACAGTCTGAGAGCAGTGAAGAAGAGAAGTAAGTGAACTGGGGGTGTGGCCTCGACGGATGAGGACGCTCAATAAAAGGACAGCCGCGAGCCTCCGTAAGAACATACCTGTCCTGAAAAATCGCGGACACGGAACTAAGTAATTATAGGCGGGAACCAGCCGTGAAAATGGAGCACAGCTGACACAGCTCAAGAAATCTGATGATTTCTCGTGCTGTGTCAGCTGATTTTTTGATTCGGGATCAAAAAATCTCTCCATTTTCACGGCTGTTTCCCGCCTAGAATTACAAAGATCCGTTTTAGCGGTTTTTCAGGACAGGTATGTTCCTGCGGAGGCTCGCGGCTGTCCTTTCATTAAGCATTCTCTATCAGCTCACGAATCTAAAGCCCATGAGCTAAGGTCTGTTTTTAGGTGTTCGACAAATTTCTGCAAATAACGACATATAAATTTACAAATAAAGTCCTGGACATTGGGAATAAAATCCAGTATTCTGGATAAAATAACCATATACACAAAGTAAAGGAGGAAAACAAGACATGCATAAATTGGGAATTTGTTTTCGTCAGCCAGAAGATATTACTGAGTTTGTGGATATTATCAACCAGTTTGAATACGACGTGGATCTTAAAAGCGGAAAGAATATAGTAGACGCAAAATCATTGTTAGGAGTTATTGCAATCAGTAAGGCTGACGGCGTAGAGCTTGTCATTCACAGTGATGAATGCCAGGAACTGCTGGATCGTCTCCAGAATTATGTCAAAGACAGGAAAATTGCATAAGCAGATGAAAGGAAGAGTCCCCGGTGTCTTATAGACCGCCGGGGATTTTTTATGATATAGGAAATTCCTCTGGAATTTCCTATATCATAAAAACCCTTCGGGGGATGCACACTTTGTTATACAGATAATTTCTGCCAGAGGAAATATGGGCATAGGCAGGAGGCAGCCACAAAAACGGAGAATAGACCGCAGCAGTTCCAGCCCGCCTGAATTGTTACGATAAATTAGGTTGTCTGGTAACTCATGGTTCTTGCACTTTCCTCCGGAATAGTGTACATTTGTAATATGCGGACCGGACAGGAAGTGCCGGTAGATTTTGGAAGGAGATCGTGTACAGATGAACAAAACAGATCAAAAATATCAGGCGTATATACAGATTTTGAGGGAAGAGCTGGTTCCGGCAGTGGGATGTACCGAGCCGTTAGCTCTTGCATATGCGGCGGCCAAGGCCAGAGAAGTGCTGGGGTGTATACCCGAGCGTGTCCATATCGGGGCAAGCGGCAGTATCATTAAGAATGTAAAAAGCGTCATAGTGCCCAATACAGACCATTTAAAAGGAATCCCTGCTGCTGCTGCTGCCGGTATCATTGCCGGAAGACCGGAAAAAGAGCTGGAAGTAATTGCAGAAGTGTCCAGGGAAGAGATTGAAGAAATACAGGAATTTCTGGATGAGAAAGAGATCCGGGTAGAGCACATAGATAACGGCATTACATTTGACATTATCATAACTGTTTCTGCAGGGGAATCCTACGCGCAGGTGCGGATTGCCAATTACCACACCAATATTGTACATATTGATAAAGACGGGGAAATTCTGCTGGATATTCCGGTGCGGGGGGAGAACGAAGAGGGCCTGACGGACCGCGGGGTGTTGTCTGTGGAGGATATATGGGATTTTGTACAGACAGTGGATATTGAGGATATTCGTGACATATTGAAGCGCCAGATTGATTATAATACCGAGATCGCCGAGGAAGGCCTGCGTGGCAATTATGGCGCGAATATCGGAAGCGTGATTCTGGAGTCCTATGGAAATGATGTCAGGAACCGGGCAAAGGCCATGGCGGCTGCAGGATCAGACGCCCGCATGAACGGCTGTGAGCTTCCGGTGATTATCAATTCCGGCAGCGGAAACCAGGGGCTGACCTGTTCCCTTCCGGTTCTGGAGTACGCAAAGGAACTGAACGTGGACAGAGAAAAGATGTACCGTGCTCTTGCATTGTCCAATTTGGTCGCGATCCATCAGAAGACCGGGATCGGCAGGCTGTCCGCATACTGCGGGGCAGTCAGTGCAGGTGCGGCTGCGGGGGCAGGAATTGCGTATCTCTGCGGGGGCGGATATAAAGAGATTACACATACGGTGGTAAATGCGCTGGCAATCGTGTCCGGAATGGTCTGCGACGGGGCAAAGGCATCCTGCGCGGCTAAGATAGCAGCGTCGGTAGATGCGGGAATCCTGGGGTATCATATGTACATGCAGGGACAGCAGTTCTACGGCGGGGATGGAATCATCACAAAGGGTGTGGAAAAGACCATAGCAAATGTAGGACGCTTGGGAAAAGAGGGCATGCGGGAGACCAACGAGGAAATCATAAAAATTATGGTAGAATAGTAACCGGTTATATTTCTGAACTGATCAATAATAGAAGAAAAAGGGACCTATACCGGCCGGCAGACCAGAAATGGAGGAGCAGTGAATATGAGACTGGAAAATGAATTTCTATGCGTGGACATCGAAGAAGCAGGTGCAGAAGCAACCAGAATCTTTGACAAACAAAAGGATACAGAGGTGCTGTGGGAAGGGGATCCGTTGTACTGGAAGCGCCATTCCCCGGTACTGTTTCCGAATGTGGGGAAGACCTACCAGAATACGGTCCGTATAGACGGGCTTCAGTATCCTACGTCTCAGCATGGATTTGCCAGAGATAACACATTTACCTGTATCAAATCCACAGAGGATACGGCCAGCTTCCTTCTGCACTCCAGCGAGGAGACAAAGGAGGTTTATCCATTTGACTTTGAATTGTACATCACATACAGGCTGGAAAGAAAGACGCTGCATGTACAGTGGAAAGTTAAAAATCCTTCCGATGAACCGATGTATTTTACGATTGGGGGCCATCCGGCATTTCGTTTTGCCGGAAAGTACGAGAAAAAAGAAGATTACTGTCTCAGATTTCCAAGAAAAGAAGTGCTGGAGTATATTCTGGTTCATCCGGAATCCGGCGCGGGTAATCCGGATGAGGTTTTTAAAATGGAATTGGAAAATGAAACGTACCCTCTGACAGAGGAACTGTTTGCCAATGATGCGCTGATATTCGATAATGGGCAGATAGAGGAAGTGTGGATCTGCCATAAGGATGGGACCCCTTATGCAGGGCTCTGCTGTAAGGGCTTCCCTAATTTTGGCATCTGGTCCGTTAAGGATGCGCCTTTTGTATGCCTGGAGCCTTGGGCCGGGCGCTGTGATGATCATGGATTTGCAGGAGACATTTCCGAAAAACCAGGGATTAACCGATTGGAAGGCCAGGAGACATTTCGAAAGGAATATCAGATTGTTGTGGCATAATTATGGAGAACACAGGCGGCAGAAAGAAATTTCCGTCTGTGTTTTTTCTTTTGGAAAAGTATCCCCCCAAGGGGGTTGTGACGGAAAAAAGAGGATGCTATACTGGACAAAAATCGGCTTAAAATGGGAGGGGAATATGAGGAAAAGAGTGATCAGTATCGTATGCACAGCAGTACTCATGGCAGGTCTGTCAGCGGGCTGCGGACAAGGAAGAGAAAGCAAGGCAGAGAACGCCGCAGAGGCAGAGCGGGACTCTGTTGTAGTCACTATGCCGGCCACGTCAGAACCCGAAGCCGGGTTCGATCCGGCCTATGGCTGGGGCGCGGGGGAGCATGTTCATGAGCCTCTCATTCAGAGTACACTTACGGTGACGACAAAGGATCTGAAGATAGAAAAGGATTTGGCTGCTGATTACCAGGTAAGCGAAGACGGGCTGACCTGGACGGTTACGATCCGGGATGATGTGAAGTTTACCGACGGTGAGCCGCTGACGGCGTCTGATGTTGCTTTTACGTATAATAACTGCAAAGAAAAAAGTACGGTCAATGATTTTACGATGCTGGACAGGGCATCTGCGCTGGATGACACGACTGTGGAATTCCGGATGACGAAGCCCTTTTCCATCTGGCCTTATACCATGGCCATTGTGGGCATTGTGCCGGAACACGCCTACGATGAAAATTACGGACAGAACCCCATCGGATCAGGGCGCTACATTATGAAGCAGTGGGACAAGGGACAGCAGGTGATCTTTGAGGCAAATCCGGATTACTACGGGGAGGCGCCAAAGATGAAGAAGGTAACCGTGCTGTTCATGGAGGAGGATGCGGCACTTGCGGCAGCGATGGCAGGTGAGGCTGACGTGGCGCATACGGCGGCATCCTACAGTGAACAGTCTGTGGACGGATACGAACTGTTTGCGGTGCAGACCGTGGATAACCGTGGATTTAATCTGCCTGCATCCGAACCGGAAGAAAAGGACGGCATTCCATATGGTAATGCATTCACAGCCGATGTTAATGTAAGAAGGGCGGTCAATATCGGAATTGACCGGGCTGAGATGATCGATAATGTTCTGAACGGGCATGGTACAACAGCGTTTAGCGTATGCGATAAACTGCCATGGTACAACAGCGCCTGCGAAGTGGAATACGATCCTGACGAGGCAAGAAAACTTCTGGACGATGCAGGCTGGAAAGAAGGGAAGGATGGCATCCGGGAGAAAGACGGCGTGAAAGCGGCGTTTACTCTGATGTTCAGCAGTGGAGATTCTGTACGCCAGGCTTTGGCGGAGGATTCTGCGAACCAGTTAAAGGAGCTGGGCATTGACGTGACCACCGAGGGTGTAGGCTGGGATACAGCCTATGACCGCGCACAGTCCGAACCGCTGATCTGGGGCTGGGGCGCACATACACCGATGGAGCTCTATAACATTTACCATACACTTTCGGATACCGGCATAGGCCAGGCAGAGTATTCGCCTTACGCAAATGAGACGGTTGACAAGTACATGGATGAAGCACTGGAGACAGGCACTCTGGAGGAGTCCTATGAGCTGTGGCAGAAGGCACAGTGGGATGGTACGCAGGGGATTACGCAGGACGGTGACATTCCGTGGATCTGGCTGTGCAATGTGGATCATCTTTATTTTGTTAGGGACGGGCTTCAGATTGCAGAACAGAAAATACATCCCCACGGGCATGGCTGGTCCATCATTAACAATGTCGATCAGTGGTCGTGGGAATAAAGAGAAATAGAGATCAGGGACGCTGCCTTACAAGAAAGCGTCCCGTTTTCCCGTTAGAGAGACAGAAGTGGAGGAAGTTTCATATGGTACGGCAGTGGAGTATTCGCATAGGGAAAAAGTTGATATATATGCTACTTCTGGTCACCGCGGCCAGTCTCCTTACGTTTTTGCTCATGAAAGCTTCACCGGTGGATCCGCTGCAGGCTAATGTAGGGCAGGCAGCACTGGGCAGCATGAGCCAGGATCAGGTGGAGAAACTGAGAGAATACTGGGGCGTAAATGGCTCTCCGGTGCGGCAGTTTTTATCCTGGGCGTCGGACTTTATCAGGGGGGATATGGGAACTTCCCTGCTATACCGTCAGCCGGTGTCGGAGGTGCTGAAGGTTAAGCTGATGAACTCCCTTGTGCTGATGATTACCGCCTGGATTCTTTCCGGAATACTGGGATTTGCGCTGGGAGCAGTTGCCGGGATGAATCAGGGCGGATGGGCGGACAAAGCGGTGAAAGGATACTGCCTTTTGATAGCAGGCACGCCCACGTTCTGGCTGGCGCTTGTGCTGCTCCTGGTATTCGGGGTATGGCTGAAGGTCCTGCCCATTGGCCTGAGTGTGCCTATCGGTGTGGAGGCTGCCGGGGTTACCGTCTGGGACCGTATCTATCATGCAATTCTGCCGGCGGCGGCGCTGAGTATTACGGGAGTAGCGAATATTGCGCTGCATACCAGAGAAAAAATGATTGAGATCATGAACAGTGATTATATGATGTTTGCAAGGGCGAGAGGACAGCGGGGATTCCGGCTGTTTTGCCAGCATGGCTTCCGCAATGTCCTTCTGCCTGCAGTCACTCTTCATTTTGCCTCCATCAGTGAAATATTCGGAGGCTCTGTACTGGTGGAACAGGTCTTTTCCTATCCGGGGCTGGGACAGGCTGCAGTGACTGCCGGGCTGGGAAGCGATCTGCCACTTCTGATGGCGGTCGCGGTGACCACCGCTCTCATTGTATTCGGCGGTAATATGCTGGCGGATATCCTCTATGGCGTCGTGGATCCGAGAATCAGGAGAGGAGGCAGGGGGAAATGAACCGGAGACAAAAAGTACTCATAAGCCTGACTATATCTGCCGTGGTTCTGACTGTTGTCTGCATTGTGGGCGCACTATGCGCAGATGCAGCACGTGCCACGGATTTTTCCAAAAAGAACCTGGCTCCTTCGCTAAACTGCCTTTTTGGTACGGACTGGATGGGACGGGATATGCTGGTGCGCACCCTGCGCGGGCTTTCCATCAGCATTCTGCTTGGAATTCTGGCGGCGGCGGCCAGCGCGGTCATTGCGCTGATTCTGGGAGCCGCATCGGCGATGCTGGGAAAGGCAGTGGATACGGTGATTACCTTTTTCATCGACCTGATCATGGGAATTCCCCATATTCTGCTTCTGATACTGATATCCGTTGCAATGGGGAAGGGGTTTGGAGGGGTGGCGGCAGGGATCGCGCTGACACACTGGCCCTCCCTGGCGAGGCTGATCCGTGCGGAAGTGATTCAGCTTCGGGAAAGCCCTTATATACAAGTTGCAGAGAAGATGGGGAAAAGCAGATGGTATATTGTCAGGAAACATCTTATTCCCCACCTGCTGCCACAGTTTCTTGTGGGCCTGGTTCTGATCTTTCCGCATGCGGTCCTGCATGAATCAAGCCTTACATTTTTAGGGTTCGGCCTGTCTTCGGAGCAGCCGGCTATCGGCATTATCCTTTCGGAGTCCATGAAATATCTGATCACCGGAAAGTGGTGGCTTGCACTGTTCCCCGGCATTATGCTGGCACTGGTTGTAGTTTTATTCTACAAGGCGGGAGAAAATCTGAGGAAGCTTACGGAACCAGGAAGTATGCACGAATAGTTTTGCGGAAGGGATGAAATAATGATGGGATTAGATAAAGACATAAAAACGGAGAGTACAGAAGCGGCTCCTGTCTTAAAAATAGAACACCTGAATATCTCCTTTACCCGGTATGAACAGGGACTGTACCGAAAGACAATGAGTGTAATCCGGGATATGGATCTAAACGTTTTTGCGGGTGAGATGGTGGCGGTTGTGGGTTCAAGCGGCTCGGGCAAAAGCCTGCTCGCACATGCGGTTCTGGGATTGCTTCCTTACAATGCCAAGGCGGGCGGCAGGATCACATACTGCGGCAGTGAACTGACTGCGGAACGCATCAAACAGCTCAGGGGCAGTGAAATTGTGATGGTTCCCCAAAGCCTGTCATGCCTCGATCCCCTGATGAAGATCGGGCCGCAGATACGCAAGGGCAAAAAGGATAAAAGGACAAGAAATAAGCTGAAAGATATCTTTACAAGATATGATCTGGAAGAAAGCGTGGAGGGGCTGTATCCCTTTGAACTGTCGGGGGGGATGAGCCGTAGGATCCTGATTTCAACTGCCCTGATGGAAGAGCCGAAGCTTGTAATTGCCGATGAACCTACCCCCGGGCTTGATCTCAGAGTGGCCAAACGGGCCATGGGCCATTTTCGGGAATTAGCGGATATGGGGGCCGGGGTCCTGGTCATTACACACGATCTGGAACTGGCGCTGGAAACCGCAGACCGTATTGTCGTCTTTTATGCGGGAGAGTCTATAGAGGAGGCCGGGGTGTCTGATTTCCATCACGAGGAGACCCTGCGGCACCCTTATACAAAAGCACTCTGGCGGGCCATGCCGCGCAATGGATTCTATTGTATAGACGGCGTACAGCCTATGCAAAAGATATGCCGAAGGGCTGTGCGTTTGCACCCCGATGCGCAAGGTGTACGCAGGAGTGCAGCCAGGAGATTCCCTATAGGGAACTGAGAGGCGGCCGGGTGAGGTGTTTATCTGCCGTATAAACAACCGGGGGGGGGGGTTCTTAACACCATAATGCTGATTCGGAAAAAATATAGCCAGGGGAGAACAGGTCTGGGGAGATGGAGCCGTTATGAGACTAGAATTAAGAAATGTTTCTTATCAATATAAAAAAGAAGATCGGATGATTCTGGAGAACTTTAATCTGTCTGTGGAGCATACGGAAAGGGTTGGACTCGCTGCACCCAGCGGGTATGGTAAGACCACGCTGTGTATGCTGCTCTCGGGGTATCTGAAGCCGGACACCGGAGAAATCCTGCTGGACGGGAAGCCCTTGCATACTTATAGGGGATACTGTCCGGTACAGATGATCTGGCAGCAGCCGGAGCTTGCGGTAAATCCAAGGATGCGCATGCGGGACGTGATTCTGGAGGGAGACGAGGTGGAGGAGCGGATCCTGCAGGAACTGGGAATCGAGCCGGACTGGCTGAACCGTTTTCCATCGGAGCTCTCTGGAGGGGAGCTCCAGCGTTTCTGCCTGGCAAGGGCGCTGGGGAAGAGGACCCGCTTCCTTCTTGCGGATGAGATCAGTACCATGCTGGATCTGATTACCCAGAGCCAGATCTGGAATTTTCTTGTCCGGGAAGTAGAAAGGAGAGGGATCGGCCTGATTGCAGTGAGCCATAACCGGGAACTGCTGGGCCGGGTATGCACCAGACAGGTACAGATGGATCAGTAAGCGAAACCATGGCAGAATGAAATCTGATTACTATTTCCGGGGCCGTGCATAGTAATGATTTCTAATAGCAATGTCCGGCAAAATTTGTTAAGATATAAGTACTGGACGGGATATTTTAATATAAAGATGAATAAATGTAAAAACGAGTACTCTCGAAAACTCAGCCTTAAAGATGGATGCAAGAGAGTTTCTGAGAGTGCCCAAAACAGAAAAAAGAGAGAATAACAGCCATGGAAAAGAAAACAGAAATGCAGGAACAGGAATTGGACGTGACAAGCGGCCTGCATAAGCAGGAACACATGCATGACAACGGGAAACTTCACGTTCATCTCCATACACATACTCACGGAAGCGAAGAGGCTCATGCGCATGGAACGGCGCACCGCCATGTCCACAGCGAGGCGGAGAAAAAGGCGGTTATAAATCGTCTTTCCAAAGCGATTGGACATATGGAGGCGGTCAAGCGAATGGTCGAGAGGGATGAGGACTGCAGCGAGGTGCTGATCCAGCTGGCCGCGGTGCGTTCCGCTATCAATAATACGGGAAAAGTTGTCCTGAAGAATCATATTGACCATTGCATCGTGGAAGCTGTGGAGGAAAATGACCAGGAGGCAATCCGAAAACTGAATCAGGCTATAGACAAATTCATTAAGTAGCGCTGCTGGAGCGTGTCTGAAAATTCATTGCTGCAATATGCCGCCCCGCTTCACGGTCTATTTACTGCCAAATCCAGTTAATGTAGCCCACGACGCCTCTTGCATTTGGCAGTAAATCCCCCGCAAACCGGGAAAACATCTTGCAGCAAGCAATTTTCAGACACGCTCTAAGGCATTTTAAAAGGAGAGGACACAGATGGAATGGGAGACATTACTTTCAAAAGATCATTTTGTTGAAATGCAGCATGAGAGCAGCATAGCGGACAGAAACGATTATGAGACAATTATCTGCAGTACTTTTCTGCGCAGGCTGCAGGATAAAGCACAAGTATTTCCTCTTGACGAGGACGACTATGTAAGAACACGTCTGACACACTCTCTGGAGGTTTCTGCCATAGGCAAAAAACTGGGTGAGTATGCTTTTAAGAAAACAAGAGAAAGCAGAAAAGATCCATGGTTTGGGAATCACTCTGAGAAGGAATTTTCGGAGGTGCTCTTGTGCGCCGGACTGATCCATGATATCGGCAATCCCCCCTTTGGGCATTTTGGGGAATATGCGATCAGGGAATGGTTCCAGACACATCTGAAAGATTTGGCTCTCGGAGAACGGAAACTTACAGAGATCCTGTCGAATTGGCAGCTTCTGGATCTGTATACTTTTGAGGGCAACGCGCAGTCCCTGCGCTTATTATCAAAGACTCCTTACCTTGGCAGGGAAAATGGCTTTAATCTTTCATACAGTGTTCTGGGTGCCATCATTAAATATCCCATTTCATCGGAAAAATTGAGGAACAGTAATCCGAACCATTATAAGAAAATAGGGTACTATTATTCTGAACGGAAGTTATTTGAGGAGATAAACAATAAAACGGGAATGAATGGTTCCCGCCACCCGCTGTCATATCTGCTGGAAGCCGCGGATGATATAGCATACCGGACGTCTGACCTGGAAGATGCAATGGTAAAGAAAGTGATCAGTTTCGAGCAGATCATGGAAACATTTGAGCAATGCGGAAAAAATCTGGAAGACAATCATGAAAACAAGCAGGGGGTCTGCCAGTGTGTGGAAAAACTATCGGAAATGTATCGGGAGGAAGCCGCAAAGAATACAAGAAAACCGGGACTGACGGCAGTGCAGAGATGGAATCAGTTCATGCAGGGGATTATGATAAGAGATGCGGGGGAAACCTTTGTAAGAGAATATGAGCTGATTATGCAGGGACATTTTTCAGGAGATTTGTTTAAAGATACTGTTTCCGGGCATATTATTTGCGCGATCTCGGATCTGAGCGAGGAGAAGATTTATACCAGTTCCGTAAAAACCCGGAGGGAATTATTCGGACGGCGTGTGATCGATTCCCTGCTCAGCCAGTTTATGCCGGCGGCGGTCGGATATGATACAAAAGAAAAAATCAATTTTATTGACCGCAGGATAATTGATACGGTGTCAGAATTCTATAAATCAATGTACAGGCATGAGTCGGCGGGGAAAAGCGAGGAGGAAAAACTTTATTTAAGAATATTAATGATAACCGACTATATCAGCGGTATGACGGATAACTATGCGAAAAGACTGTATCAGGAGCTTTTTGCGTGAATCGGGATTTAGCGACGAGCTTTAGCCTCGGCGCGGATGGGGGCGCTCCATAAAGGGATAGCCGAACA
>BAIF02000064.1 GCA_000509105.1 Clostridiales bacterium VE202-21
TAACAGTATTTTCTGTGAAAGGAGGTGGATTTGCTAATGGAAGACTTGGATATAGTGTATGAAATATATAATAAAATCTTCTGTAATATACAACATGGAAACATTGATCTTTTTTTATGTGGTGCGGCAAGCACAAAAGAAAAGACTTCTTATAGAGATATTATCAGGAGCAAATTAGAAGATAATACCAATTTATCAATATTATATCCCGAAGATATGTTTATGGAGATGCTCAATAGAAAGAAATATGATTTACTAACATTAGAAAAATTTTTGGCAAATAACAGCGATGTGATTTTGATTGTTTGCGAAAGTCCCGGCTCATTTACAGAGTTAGGAGCGTTTGTTAATAATAGCGAAACGCTTGAAAAAGTAGTTGTTTTATTGCAAACAAAGTATAAAAATGCTAAAAGCTTTATTAGGCAAGGTCCTGTCGAGTATGTTAGGATGAAAAATAAAAATAATATAATTTATTTTAATAACAATATTGATGAGGCGGTAGAAAAGATAAAAAAGTATTTACGAAATAGATTTTGGTATTTAGGGTATAAAAGGAAGGAACCCAAACTTAAGGATTTAAACTTGATTTCTGGCCAATATTATTTTATAATTTTATTGTTGTACTTTTATCAAGAATTAAATGTAAAGAATTTGGTAACAGTTCTTAAGAATTTGTATAAAAAGAAGTACGATATAGAGGAATTTGATATTATTTATTCGTCTGCTATAAAAAGACTGTTTAAAGAAGGCTTGATTAAAAAAGAAGATTCTAATGGGAAAGTAATCAAATATAAGCTTACAGAGAAAGGATATGGCTTTGCAAATCTTCTTTTATCATATGTTTCTTTAGAAAATAGGACGAGAATTATTGATAAAATAAGATTGAAAATTATATATAGCCAATATTATTAGTACTGCTTTCTTAGAACGTTACAGATACATATCTGTTTACGGAAGATGGTTCTGTCTTCCTAAGAAAATTAACAAACACAGAGTTACTCCAATCAATGGAGTAACTCCACGACAGTGAACTTACTCCATTGATTGGAGACAAAGAGATTTAAGGTAAGAAAGCGGTGCTAATTTTATGAAAAAATATAGTAATAAAACAGTTATTGAGTCTTTGGAACTTCCAATGTTAACTTGCTTTGATGATTTAGTTAAGGAGTTAAGCTTAAGTGTTAAGCTTGTTTATTGGTTAACAAAACAAGGTGCAGAAGGAAGGTATAAAACCTTTTTTATTGGGAAAAAAGATGGTGATAAAAGAAAGATCAATGCACCGTCACTGGCGTTGAAGATAGTTCAAAGATGGGTTTTGGAAAATATTTTATATAAAATAAAAACTTCTCAATATTCATATGGATTTACTAAAGGGAAGCGAAAAGGTTCTCCATTGGTGTATTGTGCAGAAAAGCATAAAAATAATTTGTATGTATTAAAATTAGATTTGAAAAATTTTTATCCGTCTATCAAGCGTGAAAAAGTGTATTATGCTTTTTTAAATATCGGATATAATGCCGATGTATCAAATATGCTTACAAATATATGCGTTGTTGATGATGAATTGCCGCAAGGAGCTGTCACATCGCCATATCTTGCAAATTTGATTTGTAGAAAATTAGATCTGAGAATAGCAGGATATTGTAATAAAAGAAATATTGTATACACAAGGTACGCTGATGATTTGGCATTTTCCTGTGACGATAGAGAGTTATTAAGAAAAATATATGGTATGGTTAAAAAGATAGTTGAGGATGAAGGATTTTGTTTAAATCCAAAGAAGACTGTTTTCATGACGCCTAAAAATCATAAAGAAGTATTAGGGGTAACAATAAATGACAGTTTATTAAAGGCTCCCAAAGAAATCAAAAGAAGTATACGAGCAATGATTCATTATGAAGTAGCTACTGGTGATTATACCATGAATGATAAAATACGCGGATATATAGCTTATGTAGATTCTATAGAAAAGAATTATAAAAATAAATGTATTAGTTATTTGCAGAAGTTATCTGAATCCACGCTTTGTTTATTTCCAGATATCGTAAAAGCCTACAATGGCAATAAAATATATAAAGAATTACCAGATATGAAGGAGAAGCGAGCAACAGATTTTGTCGAATTAGAAGAAGCAGATGATTTTTCCAATATGATATATTATGAGCATGAGGAGTATTTAATTTCAAAGGGGTTATTAGATAAAAAGGAAGATGTAACTGACTTAGATGAACCATTTTTATAGAGAGCAGTTGTAGTTCTTTTTAACGATTGCACTCCTAGAAGCAGCACAGGTTGCTGCTAGGGGTGCAATCTAAAATAGCTCTTTCATTTGAGTTTACGCTTACATAAGAACAAGTCTTGGCGTATCTGAAATTGACAGGGCATACTGTTCGTAAAGGTTTTTGGCAAGATTTAAAAGTACAAGTTTATATCGATTTGGACATTGAGTGTCGTTGAGAAATCAACGGCACTTTTTTGCATATAAAAATAAAATTCAGGAGGTAATGAAGTAAGCGTCAAATCGCTCGCCTAGATTAATTAGAGTTTTTGTGGCAAAATTAAAAAAATGCAAAAAACTATTAGTTTTTTTTAGGAGGTCACTTACCATGGATCAAATAACACACACCGTCCGGTACTCTATGTGGAAAGACATTCTGCTTCAATGTCAGAACAGACCGGATGGAATGTCAGCAAAACAATGGCTGAAAGAAAATCAGGTTAGCGAAAAATCTTATTATTACTGGCAACGGAAATTCCGAAATGAACTCTTCGAAAAACAAGGCATCGCTTTACCAGCGTTGCAATCATCCTCGAATTGTACAGACATATCTTTTGCTGAAATGACAATGCCGACAGAAAGAATGGCTGTTGATGATCAGCATAGCGAAATAATACGTGCATCTGCAGTTATTAAAACGGGAGCTTTGACAATAGCAGTTTCAAATGATATATCGGATACGCTCTTGTCAAAAATCCTACAGGAGATTTGTCATGCTTGAGGATACTGCTGGTATCCGCCGCGTAGTCCTGGCCTGTGGTACCGTTGATTTACGAAAAGGGATTGACGGACTGGCTATGATCATAGGTGATAAATACTAACAGAATCCATTCGAAAAGGGAACTTTATTTCTCTTCTGCGGAAAACGTTCCGATCGCCTAAAAGGACTGCTATGGATGGGAACGGGCTTCTTACTTCTTTATAAAAGATTTGAAGATGGAAGAATGTCCTGGCCACGGACAACACAGGAAGCGGCTGAACTGACGGAAGAACAATTCAACTATCTGATGTTAGGTTTAAATCCCCTGGATCCGAAGATCAAAGATGTCGATCCTAAAAAAATGATCATTGTGCAAAACAGAGAAATTTTATGCTTCTGTTTTCAATGATATATATGGTCTGTGTGATGTGTTTATAGCACCGGCAGAAACCCTCTGGAGTGTCATATCCACTTTACAGAAGGGGAAAATGAACCTTGAAAACTCTATATTTCCTTACTGCATATGAAGGTTTTACACTGTTCTGTCCATAGGCATTTTGACGGAACCTGCTTTATAACAGATTCGCCAGTTCTAATACTTTATTGTATAATAGAGTACAGTAAAGTGAAGGAGCGTCCAGATGAGTCAGAAACATACACTTGATAAACTGAATAGTATGAATCGTGAAGAACTGATTACGATCATCTTGACGATGCAGGGACAGCTTGATGCATTAAATGAAAACATTGAAAAGCTCATTGAACAGGTGCGGATTGCCAATCAGAATCGTTTTGGACGCAGTACAGAAACTATGAAGTCTATTGATGGACAGCTGTCTTTTTTTGATGAAGCAGATGCTATCTATGATGAAAATGCAGCTGAACCAGAAGCAGATGAACTACTTCCAGTAAAGCCACGCAAAAAGAAAACAAAAGGCCAGCGAGACATTGATCTTAAAAATTTCCCGGAAGAGTTGCTCCCTCCTCATGCTGTTTCAGAGGAAGCGTTAGATGCTTTTTACGGAAAGGGAAACTGGAAACGTATGCCGGATGAAACATACAAACGTCTGCGCCATGAACCGGAATCCTGGACTGTAGAAATTCATACAGTCGAAGTTTATGTTGGTACCGATGGTTACCATCAGGATGAATTTCTTCGCGGGGACAGACCAAAAGATATATTCCCTAATAGTATTGTCACGCCATCTCTGCTTGCTTCTATTTTGAATGTGAAGTATGTGAATTCTTCACCGCTTTACCGGATTGAACAGGAATTCCAGCGTAATGGGGTAAACATTTCCAGACAGACAATGGCAAACTGGATTATTAACAGCTCTAATCGTTATTTCGCTGCACTTGTGGAACGGATGAAGCAGGAGCTGCTTAAACTTCCAGTTACACAATCAGATGAGACGCCTACACAGGTAATTCATGATGATCGCAGTCCCGGGAGCAAAAGTTATATGTGGGTACACCGGTCCGGTGAACATTTCAAAGAACGTCCGATTGTTGTCTACGAATACCAAAAAGGCAGAAATCATGAACTGCCTCTTGCGTTTTATCGGGATTATAACGGAGTGCTTGTGACTGATGGATTAAAACAATATCATCTCCTTCAAGATAAGATTCCCGGATTAACGAACGCGAATTGCTGGGCACATGCGCGTCGCGATTATGCGGATGCAATAAAAGTTGCAAACAAAGCAGATGCAGCTGCGGTAAAACGCTCCGTTTCGTATCAGGCATTAAGCCGGATTGCGTTAATATATGAACTGAAAGGTGCTTTAAAAAAACTTTCCCCAGAACAACGTCTTCAGGAGCGGCAGGAAAACATAAAGCCACTGGTTGAGGAATATTTTACGTGGGTAAAAAAACAACTTGCTGATATAACAGTACCACCCAAAGGGAAAACTGCTGAGGGTCTGAAATACAGTGTGAATCAGGAAGAATATTTAAAAGTATTTCTCACTGATGGCAATGTCCCGATTGATAATTCAGCCTCTGAAAGATCCATCCGTACATTTTGTGTTGGAAAGAAAAATTGGATGTTCCATGATTCGGTCAAGGGCGCACAGGCAAGTGCGGTTATTTACAGCTTATCCGAAACAGCAAAGCTCAACAATCTGAGACCGTATTATTATTTTAAACAGCTGCTCACAGAACTTCCAAAACTCCGTGATGAGAAAGGAAACATAGATTCTACAAAACTGGATCATCTGTTGCCTTGGTCAACAGAACTTCCAGCGGAATGTAGAAAAGCACGCCGCTAAAATCTAGCGGCGTTAATTTATCTGTAAGCGTAGGGTTTTACGCTTACTATCAAACTGCCTCATTGAAAGAATTAAAAGTGTCACTTTACTATATATTGACTTAAATAGAAAAATCGAATACAATATAGTAAATTACCCAATCGTTGATTTAATTAAGGGCAATTCAATAGAGGTGAAGATATGTTTCGGAAAAAAGATATTGAGACTTTGAGAATGTTGTTTAGCAGTTATAATTATGTTATGACTACCGCTGAACTTGCAGCCTCAAAGTTATATTATGCAGATATAAAACAACTTTTAGACGAAGGATTAATTGAAAGAGTCAGGCAAGGTTACTATCACTGGATGCAAGATTGCGGAGAAAGCGAAGTTGTCATTATCAATCGATTGTTTCCCGATGCAGTGATTTGTATGGAGACCGCTCTATTCTATTATAGATATAGTGACAGAAATCCTGCTGAATGGAGCTTTGCAATAGATAAAAATGTCTCTAAGAGGCGAACAAAAATCGATTATCCGTTTATAAAGGCATATCGTGTAGAGTCCAAGTTGGTTACGCTGGGCGAAACCCAGGGTGAAATTGATTCCCATAAAGTCCGCATTTATGACCGTGACCGTACTATTTGCGATGTGCTACGGAATATGAATAAGATTGATAAGGAGATTTTTAATAAGGCGGTACAGGGCTATGTAAAAGACTCAAAAAAGAATATACCGAATCTTTTGGAATATGCGAAAGTTTTGCGTGTGCAAAAAAGAGTTAAGGAATTGATAGGAGTGTGGTTGTAATGGCAGATATAGCGGCTTCTGTTCTGGCAAAGCTTAAAAATAAAGCAAAGGCTTCTGGTATCAGTTATCAGCAGTGTTTACAGCTTTTTATGCAGGAAGAATTTTTGAGAAAACTCTCAAAATCTGGTTACGATGACTTTCTGGTGCTAAAAGGCGGGTTATTCATCTATACTCTTACAAACTTTGAAGGACGAGCCACCATTGATGTTGATTTCCTGCTCCGTGGATATTCAAATTCAATAGATAATGTTAAGGATTTGATTTACAAAATAATTGACACACCGACAGGCAATGATTATATCAAGATGATTGCAAAAGGTTTTGAGGAAATTTCTCCGCAGAGAAAGTATCATGGTATCAGCACACAGATTATCGGACAGATAAAGAATGTACGAGTACCGTTCAATGTTGATATAGGTGTAGGAGATGTTATCGTGCCAAAAGCAGAACAGCGTAAAATCAATACGCAGCTTTCAGACTTTGAAGAACCTGTGATAAAAACTTACTCTATTGAGAGCACCATAGCGGAAAAGTTTGACGCAACTTTGCAACGCTTTGAACTGACAGGCAGAATGAAAGATTTTTACGATATCTATTATCTTTCAAGAACATACGATTTTGATGGGGCAAAATTGCAAGCTGCTCTTTTTGAAACTTTGCAGCGGCGTGGTACTTCATACGATAAAGATAGTTTTAAACGGATTGTTGCACTTGCCGGCGATGAGGATATGAAAAAGCGTTGGAAATTTTTTTTGAAAACAATAAAAGATGATATGCTTGAGTTTTTTGTTGTAATTGCAGAAATCCAGACTTTCCTTGAACCTGTATTTGAGGCGATAGTGAATGAAGAAGAATGGCAAAGTAGTTGGAATGCTTCAGTAATGAGCTGGAGGTGAGAGTATATGTTATCACTTATTGAGTTAAATAAACCGCATATAGACCTTGAGTTGTATGGGTCAGATAGGACAATTCAAGACAAAGATTATAGAAGTGAATTTGATTAGCTGCTGGAAAAAATATGGTATTTTATGTAGATATGATCCCAGAGTTTAGAATCGTGGAAAGTATTATGCTCTTGTCCCATAAGCAGCTCAGTGGAGATGAATTTGTCCAGGCGCTTACATACTTTACCGATGAATTAGAACGGCTTTTGCTGCATGACAAAACATAAGTGACTATATTTCCTAATACAACTTACAATATGAATATCTAATCAAGAAAATGGAGAAAAATATGTTACCTAACACAGAATATGATATACGTTACCTAAAAACAAATGATCTAGAACAGTATAACTCACTTTTGCGCTATGCCTTTCAAATCACGGAACAAGACCTTTCGATT
The DNA here is from genome assembly GCA_000509105.1 of Clostridiales bacterium VE202-21. Taxonomy (GTDB): domain Bacteria; phylum Bacillota; class Clostridia; order Lachnospirales; family Lachnospiraceae; genus Faecalicatena; species Faecalicatena contorta. The sequence continues at coordinate 7,382 of BAIF02000064.1, forward strand.
TATGGATGGTGCGGCGATGAAATCAAGCAGTCTAAGTTTCCAATTTTGGAGCGCGCCGATGTATTGGGGTGTTTTGATCACGATACGCTGGTTTCGCAGATTGCCGTATACCCGCTGAAAATGAATATTTACAGCGCTGTTTATCCGGTTGGATTTGTTACCAGTGTATGTACCTATCCGGAATATACCGGAAAGGGCATTATGAAGCGTCTGATGCTGCAGAGTCTCGAACATATGCGTCAGAAGAAACAGCCCCTGGCTTTGCTGTTCCCGTATTCGATTCCACTGTACCGAAAAATGGGATGGGAGATTATTTCCAATAAAATTACTTACTCCGTGAAAGACCGTCAAATTCCTACCAAAGCGTCTGCACCGGGATATGTACGCCGAGTTGACTGGGAGAATGAGGACTTTCGCAATCTGCATGCGCAGTTTGCAGCCGCAACACATGGATGCCTATTCCGAAATGCACTTGCGTGGGAGGAATACTGGCGTTGGGATGAAGATGATACTGTGGTTGCAGTCTATTACGATGTAAACGGGAAATCCTGCGGTTACATGGTGTATCTTATCAAAGATGATATGATGCACATCAAAGAGATGATTTATTTAACCAGAGAAGCGCATGAGGGATTATGGGAATACATACGGGCACACGATTCAATGATTGATGAAGTGCGGGGGAGTTCCTATTACAATGATCCAATCGCGTTTGAGTTAGAGGACGGTGATATCCGGGAAACCATTCGTCCTTACATCATGGGACGTATCGTGGATATTGAACAGTTCTTCCAGAAATATCATTGTGATTCCTCTGCGGATAATATTTGTATTTCTTTTGAAGTTGAGGATAAATTCCTGTCATGGAACAACAAAACGATTTCCGTTCGCTTTCACAAGGGAGAATGCTCACTGACAAAGGCACAGACGCACCATCGAGTAAAACTCACCATCGCTACATTGACTACAATGCTGTTAGGATATAAAACGGCAGCGAAGCTGCACCGAATGGGCAGAATGAAAGCAGATGAACAGACCATACATTTACTTGATGATGTCTTACTGCATGAAACACCGTATATTTCTGATTATATTTGATGAATACAACAAAAAGAGATAGCATTCCCATCCTAGATAGTCAACGGTCAAGACGATTCACGCAAACGCCTTAGATTTATATTTAAAGGGAGGACTTAGGGAAAACAGACGAACCCGTAAGTTTCCATAAAGCCCTCCCTGTTTAAATCATTCTATCTCCAACACCCGATGAACAACCGCTCTAATCTCCGGCATTCTTTCACGTTCAAATTCCGGATGATCTTTAAACCATTTAACATTCAGCGGTGAAGGATGTGGCAGAATATATGCTGGTTTTCCATTAATCTGATGATCCCGAAATATATTTTCCGTAAAATTACCCTTCGGGAAAAAATAATCTGCTGCATATTTTCCAATTAATATATAGATCTGATTATCAACTAATGTCAATTCCTGCTGCAGCCACTTCCTGGCACAGCCCTGCGGTGGTCTTCGATCACCTCCTCCCGGATTCTTACCCGGATAGCAATGGGCTGTTGAAGTAATATAAAAATTCTTTGGATCATAAAACACGTCATCTTCTATTTGGTACCATTTCTCCCGCAAACGTCTTCCACTCAGATCATTAAAGGGCTTGCCGGTTTCATGCACAAGCAGCGATGGAGCCTGGCTAATCTGCATAATCTTCGAATCCACACAGCCGTTAAAGATTGGATGCGGTTCGTAACCAAACAATTCACGGCACTCCCTGCATCCCAATACGCCTTCTCTCAATTCTTCCATATTCATGAATCAGAACCTCCAATTATTCATGAGTATTGTAACAGTTCAGACAGCCATGAACTGTTACGCATCCAGCCCATAGAAATTCGTCTGCGGCGAGGAGGGCTGTGCGCCAGCGGCGCACGTTTAGCACGGACCGAAGCAGAGCGGAGACAGGATGTCTGCCCCCACCATGTTTTCGTATGGTCTGCGCAGTAAATGCGCAGACCTGTCTGACCTGTTACTGAGTATTGCGTTACTGTTCAGACCGTGCCGTGCACTTCGCTGCACGGTATCGGAGCCGATGAAGTGATGGTCTCGGGGCATCTGCCCCTCGCCGTAGGCGACTTTAAATGGGCAGATGCTGTTACTGTGCACGCCCATAGGGTGTGAACAGTAACAGTATTGCCATAACCATATCATACTATGATTGGATTTCTTTCCTTTTTCGCATTATAGAGTTATAATAACATACAAGAGAGTCGTTGTTGCCGCGAGATATGTATCTGAACTGCAACTAAAGTTTTGAACTCCTGATCTGCCGGATTCTTATTTCAAGGCCTTTAGAATACTAATCCCCAGGGAAAACGAGTTTATGCGGCTGTGGCATTGCCATACTAGAATGGAGGATTAAAAGGTGAAAATAACGATTATACACGGACAGAGCCATAGAGGTTCGACTTATCATATTGCTAAAATGCTTGCGGAAAAGCTGAAGGGAGAGATTGCAGAATTCTTCCTGCCGAGAGAGTTTAGCTCCTTATGTATAGGTTGCACAAACTGTTTTGCGAAATCTGAAACATTATGCCCACATTACGAAAAACTGAAACCTATTACGGAAGCCATAGATAACGCAGATGTAATCATTCTGGCAAGCCCGGTATATGTATATCATGTAACAGGTGCAATGAAAGTATTTTTAGATCATTATGGTTATAGATGGCTGGTGCACCGTCCGGAAGAAAGCATGTTCAGCAAGCAGGCCGTCTGCATTTCAACAGCCGCAGGCGGAGGTATGAAGAGCACCAATAAGGATATGGCAGACAGTACCTTCTATTGGGGTGTTGCAAAAACCTATAAATATGGGGTAGGCGTGAGGGAAGTTTCATGGAATAGAGTGAATGATAAAATAAAAAACAAAATAGAGAAAAAAACCACATCTTTGGCAAAAAGAATTAGAAAAAATTATGGTAGTGTAAAACCATCTATAAAAACAAAGGCATTTTTTAGTGTCATGCGATTGGTACAAAAAAATGGTTGGAATGAAACAGATTCAAATTATTGGCATGAAAAAGGATGGACGGGGAAAAAACGTCCGTGGTAAAAGTAAACGACTAAGTGTTAAAGAAGAGTAAAATAAAGTTATTCGTTTGTAATAAGCATGAGGGGATGAATATGCGTAGAATTATAGCAGCAGCCATCGTAAAAGAAAATAAGATTTTAATAGCGAAGCGTAAATACGGATCCCTGGCAGGATATTGGGAATTCCCAGGAGGAAAAGTAGAAGATAATGAATCAGATAAAGAATGCCTAACAAGAGAAATTGCAGAAGAATTTGCGGTAAGCATAAGGGTTGAAGCATATTTGGGAGAAGAGCGGTTTTCTCTGAAAGATAATGAATATGTGATGGCATTATATAGTGCCATTCCAATAGATGAAAGCTTCAGGCTTACTGTACACAGTGAAATTATTTGGGTAGAAAAAGAGCAACTACAAAGGTATAAACTTGCACCAGTGGATCGGATGTTGGTGCAGAAAGGATGCTTAGAGGAAATTATATGACAGAGAAAAAAGAAGCCATCGCCTTCTGCCTGACCCTGCCCAATGTTTTTGAAGACTATCCTTTTCATGACCAGAACTGGTGTGTGATCAGGCATCGCAGTAATAAGAAGGTATTTGCATGGATATTTAACAGAAACGGATATGTGTGGATAAATGTAAAATGTAGTCCTGAGTGGAGGGACTTCTGGCGACAGGCATTTGTTTCGGTAGAGCCGGCCTATCATCTAAACAAAGAACATTGGAATTCAATCATATTGGACGGAACAGTACCGGAAGAAGAGATACAGAGGATGATTTGCGAGAGTTATGATTTGACCGCACCTAAAGTACGCGGAAAAAAGGGAAAAGAAAGATTTCCTGAATATTAGAGGCTTTCTTTCAATTGCCAGTCCGATGCCCGTATCGGTTGCGCAGATATACAGCGCAGTCGCTGGAATGCAACTGACGGATCGGGTATAGTTGAGGCAGAAAAAAGAAAGGAAGGAAACAAACATGGAAATATCAGAAAAAGTTTTACAGTTAAGAAAAGCAAATAATCTGACGCAGGAGGAGCTCGCAGAAAAACTAAATGTATCGAGACAATCTGTCTCTAAATGGGAATCAGGACAGACGATTCCGGAGTTGGAAAAACTGATAGCTCTCAGTGAGGTTTTTCAAGTTACAACAGACTATCTGCTGAAACCCTCTGAATTGGATGAGCTATCGATAAAGACTGAGATACTGGAGAAGAAGCAGCAGGAGCTGGAGCTGGAAAGTAAGAAGAGAAGGGATTCACAGATCTGCATATTTAGCTGTGCCGGTGTCTATCTGACAGCAATCGCGGCGGTGATATTACTTCATAATATATCCCAGGTGAATGATTATTTATGGAATATTCTTCCGGGGATTACATTACCGTTAATTGTTTTCCTGATTGCCACGGCAATTTCCGGCTGGATTTGTGTCAGATATAAAAAAAGAGTCTGATATAGCAGATGTCAGGATTGTTTATGTATAAATAATTAAGTTATATCCGCAAGGCTGTTGCCGCTTTTTGCCGCAACAGCCTTTTTACAAAAATACTGAAAAAAGCTGTAACGAAAATCATTTCACAGGCACTTATAGGCAAGGAGGTGGAACATGAATGATATGGAGCAGATTTATAAGAAGTATATGCCGCAGGTATATAAATTTCTGTTCAGTCTCTGTCATAATGCGCATTTGACCGAAGAACTGACACAGGAAACCTTCTATCAGGCCATGAAAACCATTGATGATTTCCGGGGAGACTGTAAGCTGTATGTGTGGCTGTGCCAGATCGCCAAACATCTCTGGTATAAGGAGCTGAAAAAGAAAGAACGGGAGAAGCCGGCAGAAATAACGGAAGAAACTGCGTCTTTAGATCACGGACCGGAAACCGCGGCCATTCAAAAAGCAGAAGTTTTGGAACTGTATAAAAGACTGCATACATTGGAAGAGCCATTGAGGGAAGTGATGTATCTGCGGTTAAACGGAAACTTTTCTTTTAAAGAGATCGGAGAGATCCTGGGCAGGGATGAAAACTGGGCCAGAGTTACATTTTACCGTGGCAAGCAGAGGATAAGAAAGGAGCTTTATTATGAAATGTGAAATGATTCGGGATTTATTACCGTTATATATTGACGGTCTGACAAGCGAAGAGAGTAATAAGGAGATTGATAAACATCTGAAAACCTGCAGAGAGTGCAGAGAATACTATCGGGAAATGACAGGGGAAATCAGCGAAGCCGTGCCTATAAGCGAGGAAGAGATCCAAGATGTAGAACTGATAAAAAAATAAAAAGGCAGAGACGAAAAAGGATACTGGGGGTGGTATGTGGTGCGGTTTTGGTTTTAGCAATGCTTACAGCTCTGCTGCTGCCGAGATTTTACAGCCACGTAAAATTTGATGAGGTAAAATTAAACTATGGAACCAGGGGGAACATAGCATATATAGAGCTGGAAACGAAACCAGGTTACGAAATATATTTTACGGGGACAACGAAAGAAAATGAGTCATATTTAAAAGTCTTATCAATTCGGAAAATCGGTGGTACAGAAAAAGACATAAGCGGTTGGGAAGATGAAATTGGCACGAAAGAAGATCCCTGTAAATGGACAATTGAATTTGAAGACAAAATCGTAGTTTTTGAAAATGGTGAACTGGTAGAGCAAAAGGACAAATAATTAAAAAATAATCTATTTCGCCAGTCAAATTTTATACATGAGGATTTGGAAATCTTTAAATCCGTGTTATAATGATAGAAAACGCTGTATTTATTTCAGAAAACAAAGGAAGACAAGGCCCCTGACAACGAGGAGAGAGGAGTTATACGATGTCGGATCATTTTAAAAATATAGAAAAAGTTCAGGAGCTTCTGCAAGGGGCCCAGACCGGTTTGTGGGCAATTGAGCTGGACGAGGGAAAGCCGCCCAGGATGTATGCCGACAGAGCCATGCTGGAGCTTTTGGGGTTTGAACGGGAACCGTCACCAGAGGAGTGTTATGATGTATGGTTCGGTCGGATTGACTCCGGATATTACCCCATGGTTTACGACGCAGTGGAGCGGATTAGCGCCAACGAGAGGGCGGAGGTACAGTACCCGTGGCTTCATCCCGTGTGGGGGCAGGTCTATGTGCGCTGCGGAGGGGTCAGGGACTGGAGTTATAAGGACGGCGTCTGCCTCATAGGATACCATCAGAACATTACGAATACGGTGATGCTGAAGCAGGAGTATGATACAGTGATCCGCACGCTCAATGAAAACTACAGGGGAATCTATCTGTGTAACATCATAGATAAAACTTATAAATCCGTACACATGAATCAGCTGGATATCCATTCCGATGTCCTCCCAGATTATGAAGGTTTTTTCCGCCGCTATGCCGAGGAGGAGGTGGCGCAGCAGAGCCGGGAGCTCTTTATGAATGCCGTTGCCGCCGATTCCATTCATGGAAAATTGTCGGAGGACGGAGCAGGACCCGAGGCATTTTACCAGAACAAAGAAGGGAAATGGTGCAGGGTCCGGGTACTGCTGCTCAAAGGATATACTGCGGAATATCCCTGGGTACTTGTGACTCTGGAGGATCAGGCCGGAGAAGTGGAAAAACGGCTGAATGAGGCGGTATCCCAGGAGGCAGTGTCCCGGATGTACCGCTTGGTTGTCAGTGTGGACTTAAAGAAAACGGAGTATCATTGTGTTCACTATTCGGGAGAGCAGCTGCAGCTTTCAAAGCAGGGGAGTTTTACAGAATTATACGGGCAGATAGCGCAGAAAATGCCATCCGAAGACCGGCGGGAGCTGAACCATATTTTCCGTATAGAAAACTATCGCAAATATGGAACTCTGGAAGGGACGTTTCGTATGTTTGATCCCCAGGGAGTCCTGCATTATTATGCTTATTATTCGGCCTGTATACGCAGAGACTTTGAGGAGCGTATTTTGATGACGGTGAGAAATGTGGATGACAGACAGGAACAGCAGCGAAGGGAGGCTGTGCTGGCTAATCTCTGCAGCTGCTACTATTCTATTTATCTCTTTGATCTGGAACAGAACACAGAGGAAGCAATCTGGCAGGAGGATATCATCCGGAAGAAAGAGTTCCCAAAAGGCAGAATGGATTTCTACTATGATAAATTTGTGCAGAACTATGTCTGTCCGGAAGACCGGGAGAAGATGAAGAGGGCCGGAGACAAAGCGTTTCTTCAGAAGACTCTGTCGGAAGAACATCCGGTCTATGACATAGATTTCCGCAGAATCTATCCGGATGGAACAAAATGGGTGCGCTCCCGTTTTAGTATTGCGGAGATCCGGGACGGAGAAGTAACGAAGGTCGTGTTTGCAAATATGGGCATTCATGAGCAGAAGCTTCAGGAGATCAGGGAAGAGGAGCTGAACCGGCAGGCACTTATGGCGGCATATGAAAAGGCAAAGAATGCGAATGAGGCAAAGAGCAGCTTTCTGGCACAGATGTCACATGACATCAGGACCCCGATGAATGCGATCATGGGAATGACATCTATAGCGTATGGACAGCTGGAGCATCCGGATAAGGTAAAAGACTGCCTGGACAAGATAGGTTCCGCAAGCAGACATCTGCTGGAGCTGATCAATAAGATTCTGGATATGGCAAAGATCGAGAAGGGGAGTCTGGAGCTGGAGGAGGCCCCTTTTATTCTCAGCAGTATGCTGAGTGAGCTTGTATCTATTATGCGTGGGGAAGCGCAGGCAAAGAACCAGGAGGTGCGGCTTGAGATATCGGATTTGGTTCACGATAATCTGATCGGGGATGCGGGGAGGCTCAGCCAGGTTCTGATGAACCTAATCAGCAATTCGGTGAAATATACCCCAGAGCACGGGAAAATACATATCACGCTGCGGGAGGTATCTTCAGGAACTCCGGGAGCCGGTAGCTTTGTCTTTACGGTGGAAGATAATGGCATTGGAATGTCCCCGGATTTCGTGGAACGCATCTTTATTCCCTTTAACCGTGAAGACGATGTGAGGGCACGTAACATACAGGGAACCGGGCTCGGGATGCCGATTGCGAAGGAAATTATAAATGCGATGCGGGGAAATATCCAGGTAGAGAGCCAAAAAGGAAAGGGAAGCCGCTTTGTTGTTACACTTACGCTGAAGACAGCGGGATCGGAAAAGAACGCACGGAAAGCTGACCGGGAGGAAGCCGCCTGGGGCTCTAAGACAGAGGATCAGGTTCCGCCCGGTACGCTGTGGGGACAACGGATCATGCTGGTGGAGGATAATGAACTGAACATGGAGATTGCCAAAACAATACTGGAAGAATCCGGTATGGCAGTAGACTGCGCAGAAAATGGAGAGAAGGCCCTCCAAATGTTCGTGCGTTCGGAGCCGGGTACCTACCAGGCGATCCTCATGGATCTGCAGATGCCGGTTATGGATGGATATACGGCGGCCAGAGAGATCAGGAAGAGCCGCCATCCTCAGGCGGCGGGGATCCCGATCATAGCACTGACAGCCAATGCATTTGCAGAGGATATCGCAAAGGCACAGACAGCCGGGATGGACGATCATATCCCGAAGCCGATTGATTTCAGCAGGCTTCTCGGGGTACTGCAAAGGTATGCCGGACGGGAGCAAAATTGATTTGCTGTCAGGGGCTGAGATTGTAATAGCAAAGATAAGGAGGGGAACCATGCTTGCGGATAATCTCGTTAATCTATTGGATTCACTGACTGAGACAAGTATCTATGTAATAGAAGAAGAGACACATAAATTGTTATATTTTAATCAGCGGTGCCGGGATACTGGGCGGGGCAAAGCTGCATTGGGGGCAAGATGTCATGACGTATGGCCTGAAGTGTGTGCGAATTGTCCGCTCGATGGTCTGGGAGACAGTGGGACGAACCATATTGTCTGTTATGATCCTCTGCTTAAAACTACAGTGGATGCAACTGCAAGCCGGATCCTTTGGGATGGAGGTATCAACGCAGTAGTAGTAACGGCTGCGCCGCACCGTTTGAACTTCGAGGAGGAGCAGGGGCTGGAGAAAATTGAACGGATGTATGCTCAGAGCCTTGTAACAGTCTTCGACGAATGTATCATTGCCAACCTGACGGCTGACTATTATGTCAACTGCCAGAAAGATATGATGTGGACCAGTATCCCGGAACAGGGAAGCTTTGGTAAGGAAAACTACAGATACGCCAAAGCCGTGATGCATCCGGATGATTTGCAGACTTTCAATGATCATTTTTCCAGAGATGCTATGCTAAGGCGTTTCGGGCAGGGAAAAAAGCAGATATCAAAGCGGCTTCGCAGGAAGGTTAGTGGGGGGATCTATCATATGGTGGAATTTACCGCTGCTAAGATCCATAAAATTGGAGAAGAAGAGTGCTGGTGCGTCCTGGTCTTCCGTGACGTGCAAGACGAATACCTGCTGGAGCAGCAAAGAGAGCTGGAAAACAGCCAGCTGGCGACCGCTGCCCAGATCGCCTATCAGATGCTGATATCGGTCAACCTGACGCAGAATACTTACCACATGCTGGAGTATGATAGAAATATGGTTCAAAAACCGGGAGAGGCCGGCTGTTTTAACGATCTGATTGAGCGGGAGCTCTCCACGGTTCATCCGGACTATCGGGAGGAGTTTTTCGGGAAATTTTCAAGGCAGTCTCTGATCGAAGTTTATTCACATGGGGAACGGATTGTGACGATGGAGGTGCCCCATCTTGGGGAGGATGGTGAGTACCACTGGTTCTTTACTCAGGTAGTGAGAGTGGAGAGCCCTTATACAGATGATTTGATCGAAATCACTCTCTCCAGAAATATTGACGAGGAACGCCGTGTGCAGAGAGAGATGCTGGAAAAGGAACGGAGGGCCAAACAGCTGCTGGAAGATGCACTTGAGAAGGTGGAAAAGGCCAGTCAGGCCAAGAGCGATTTCCTCTCCAGGATGAGCCATGATATACGCACTCCGATGAATGCGATTCTTGGTATAACTGAACTAGCACGGCTTCATCCCGGGGAGGAAGAAAAACTGCAGGATTATCTGGAAAAGATAGACACCTCGGGGCAGCATCTGCTTAGTCTGATTAATGAGGTTCTGGACGTAAGCAAGATTGAAAGCGGTGCGGCTCAGTTGGAAGAACATCCGTTTGATCTGCGGTCTCTGATGGAGGAGGCGGCGGAGATGATCCGCCTTCCACTGGAGCGCAGACAGCAGGAGTTTGAACTTTGGATCGATCCAGAGCTGCATTCACAGGTGATCGGTGATGCAAGAAGAATAAAGCAGGTGTTGGTCAACATTCTTGAGAATGCCTCTAAATATACCAATAGAGGGAAGAAGATAACTTTTTCCCTGGAAGAGCTAAAAAAACAAGAGCAGCAGGCAGGTACCTATCGTTTTACAATAGAAGATGCTGGTGTAGGAATGACACCCGAGTATCTTCAGCATATTTTTGAACCATTCAGCAGGGCCGATGACAGCCGGACCAGTAAGGTTCCCGGAACCGGACTTGGTATGACTATTGTGAAGAGCCTGGTCGATATGATGAACGGTGATATCCAGGTGGAGAGCGAGTATGGGAAGGGCTCCCGCTTTGTCATTTCCCTATGTCTGAGTAAATGCGTTGTTCCGGTAACCGCCTTACAGGAAGAGCAGCCCCAATCCGAAGAATTATTTGCAGGTCTGCGGGTTTTGCTGGTGGAAGATAATGAGCTTAATATGCAGATTGCGGCGGAGATGCTGGCAGTTCTGGGCGTGCAGGTGGAGACGGCCGGGGATGGACAGCAGGCTGTAGACGCCGTGCTTACAAAGCCCCCCTTCTACTTTGACTTGGTTTTTATGGATATTCAGATGCCGGTAATGAATGGCTACGATGCGGTACGCAGAATACGGAGTTCCGGAAAAGAATGCATTGATGAACTGCCGATCATTGCAATGACGGCCAATGCATATGCCGAAGATGTAAAGCAGGCACAGATGGCAGGGATGAGCGGTCATATCGCGAAGCCTATTTCCATAGAACATCTAAAGAATGCACTCGCCAATTGTCTGGCCTGGCAGCAGAAAAATGGCAGGGCGGAATCAGATAAGATTCCCAGGAATCATTAAAGAAGAAAATGCACAGGAGGAGAAAGCATATGTGCGGAGGAATTATTGCACAGAAGATTGCAGCAGCCCATGCAGAAGCAGGAAAATAATAACATTTTGCATGGGAGGAATATAAAATGAAAGAAAATAAATATGATGATAAGATATTTTTTGAGAAATACAGCGAAATGAGCCGTTCAAAGAATGGACTGACGGGCGCAGGCGAATGGTCTGAGCTGCAAAAAGTACTGCCGGATTTCCACGGAAAGAGGGTACTGGATCTGGGCTGCGGATATGGCTGGCACTGCATCTATGCCGCTCAAAATGGGGCAGAGTCCGTACTGGGCATCGACATCTCAGAAAGAATGCTGGCGGCAGCGGAGGAAAAAAACGGCCATGAGAGCATAGAATACCGTGTGTGTGCAATGGAAGACCTGGAATTTCCGGACAATACATTTGATATTGTATTAAGCTCCCTGGCATTTCACTATGTGAAGGATTTCCAGGGGATCGTGCGTAAGATCAGCCGCTGGATGGTACCGGGAGGGAACTTTGTATTTTCCGCGGAGCATCCGGTTTTTACAGCCTCTGGTTCACAGGACTGGTATTACGATGCCGAGGGGAATATCCTGCATTTCCCTGTTGATAATTATTATTACGAGGGGGAAAGAGAAGCGGTATTCCTGGGGGAGCGGGTGATAAAATACCACAGGACGCTGACTACGTATTTGAATACACTTCTGGTAAATGGATTTGAACTGAGAAATATTATCGAACCACAACCGCCGGAGGAAATGATGGGGATGCCAGGGATGAAAGAGGAGATGCGGAGGCCCATGATGGTGATTGTGTCCGCTTTCTTGAAATCGTGCCCGGGGGGTGTTTGACGCAATCTGATAAAAGGGGTATAGGGGTGCCTGGATGCGGCGTAAGACACCCCTATACCTCTTTTACCAGATTGCGTCATGCACATCCGGGGCACTACTTCAAAAAAGCTGGGAGCTGAAAAGCGGAAGAATGCCCATGGGCACGGGTGGTCTTCTTTTTCTTTTAGCTGGTTAATGGCGTGTTCCCTCCTCTATATATTCTTTCAGCCCTGAAAGTTCTAGTGGTCTGCTGTAGTAGTAGCCCTGGTAGAGTTCGCAGCCCAGGGTTAGGAGGAGGTCCCTTTGTTCTTTGGTTTCTACGAATTCGGCTACGATCCGGAGGCCGAGTCCTCCGGCCATTTGGATGATGCCGGAGATGATTTCTTTGGAGCGCTCGTTGTTCTGGATTTGGGACACGAGCTGGCCGTCCAGTTTTACTTCGCTGAATATTCCTTCCTGCAGGTAGAGGATGGAGTTGTGGCCCATGCCGAAATCGTCCAGACTGAACTGGATTCCGTAATTTTGGAGGATTTTGACATCCTGGCTGAGCGTTTCGGATACGCGCATCGCTGCACGTTCAGTTACTTCCAGTACCAGGTGGACGGTTTTTAAATGATAGCTCTGTATGATTTCGTTTACCTTTTCAAAAAAATTCTCTTCTTCCATCTGCTTTGACGAAATATTGTAGGATAGGAAAATCTCTTCTTCTGTATATTTCTGGATCTCCAGGGCGTCTTTGCATGCCCGGTTCAGGAGATAATAGCTCAGTTCATTTAGAATGCCGCTCTCGTATGCCAGGCCGATGATGACCGGCGGGGCGATATATCCTGCTACCGGATGTTTCCAGCGGAGCAGGGCTTCGACTCCATGGACCTTTTCCTCTGCGGTCAGCTGAGGCTGGTAGAACAGATCGATCTGGCTACGGCGCAGAGCATTGCTCAAATCCATGGCAAGCGTCTTAGCGTAATAGTTGTCGGAATAGTCGTGGCTCAGGAACAGCGGGATGCTGCCGCTCTTTTCGCCGGCTGTCATATCTTCACTCATGCGGCGGACCGCCTGTTGAAAATCCTGGGTCTCCCTTTTTTCACTACGCCGGATAAAAGGGATATAGATCAGGATGCCGAGGGCTACATTAAAAAGCTGCAGTATACTTCCCGCGATGGAACCGGTGGCCTCATAGCCACTTAGGAAAAGGGGGATGGTCCATTCTACGGACTGTGTTACAACGGGGACCAGGCCAAACCAGGTAGCCAGGGTGCTGGTAAGCGTCAGTACGACCGGTGTCAGGAGGAAAGGAACTGCCATCGTAAAGTTAAAGATGATAGGAAACCCAAATACTGCGATTTCGCTGATGTTAAACAAAACGGAGGGCAGCGCCACATGTGCAATCTTCCTGTGATGGCTTTTACGCGATGCAATGCACAGCGCCAGAACAAAGCTCAGGGCACAGCCGCAGCCGCCCAGGAATACAAAGGTGTCCAGAAACGTCTTGGAAAAGATCTCTGTCGGCGCCATTCCCGCGGTCAGCAGAGTTTGATTGATTGCTATTTTATCTTCAAATAATGTCTGGGACACCGCTTCCAGTGTGTTTGTGCCGTGGATACCGAAAAACCAAAGTGTATGAGTGATAATAACATATAGAAGGATGCCAAATATATTACCACTGATCCCCTGAAAGATCTGCAGGAATATATAGGAGCCAAAGTTTGTAATATTACTGCTGCCCCAGGCAGAACGCAGCAGATATCCAACCACGGTAAAGACTAAAACAATTAATATAGCAGGGACAAGGCTCTGGATCGACAGGTTGAACAGATATTCGGCGCCTGTTGTGTGAAGCCGCTCCAGCCGGCTGCCCAGTTCCAGGATCTTTCGGAACAGCACACAGGATAGCAGGGTAATACACATAGCCGTAAACACCCATTCTGCGCTGAATATGTAATCGTCGTGGTTTTGAATTCCTCCACAGAAAGCCAGATAAGAGCAGATGGATATGATGGGATAAAGGATAAAGCGGTCCGGTTCCGCCAAAAGTCCGTAAGACAGGCTGATCGTGATGCACAGCACCATGGCAAGGGATCCCAGAGTAACGGTGTAAACTGTATCCAGAAGCGTTGCCGCGCCCCCGTCCTGCCAGGTCTCCAGAAAATACTGATAGCTGTCGTTCGGAAAATTTCTGAACAGCAGCGAAAAGGAGCCCATAATCAGAAACGGGATGGCAAGTGTCAACCCGTTCCTGATAGCCCTGGCCAGAAATGAATTATGAAAATGCGTAGATAGAGTATGAGGGTTCATGATTACTCCTTATCCGCTATCAGCTGTACCAATAGTCTAAATGGAAGATATATACTTTTATCTATTATACACGCTAACAGAAGAGATGTCATTGATTACTTTTAATATCCATATTGTGGAAAACATGTAACTATGCACTGCCTATGGGACGTGCATAGTTACAAAAACGTAACAGTTCAGACAGGTCTGAACTGTTACGCATCCAGCCCATTGAAATTCGCCTGCGGCGAAGGGCTGAATGCCTGCAGCCACAAAGTTTTCGTATGGTCTGCGCAGTAAATGCGCAGACCTGTCTGAACTGTAACACAAAAACATCTTGGACCCTATACAAAGTTCACAATAAGTATTGACAAAAAAGAGGCGGCTTGTTAATATTAACTAAAATACATCAGTGATATATCACTGATACATCGTTAGAATATGACAGGGGAGGGAGGTTTAAGATGGCAAAGAAACAGTCTATGACAGAAAGGGTGCTGAATGAACTTCGGAATGATATTATCAACTGGAACTACAATGAGAACGATATGATTACCGAGGCCGAGATCTCCCAGAAATTTGGAGTGAGCAAGACACCGTCCAGGGAAGCGTTGAATTACCTGTGTATGGAAGGATTTCTGGAGAAGATCCCGAACAAGGGATACCTGGTTAAAGGGATTTCCGTCATGGAGCTGCAGAGCCTGTTTCAGTACAGAGGCATCTTGGAAAAGGCCTGTGCGGAAATGGCGATCCAGTATGCAACAGCCGATGAACTCAGGTTTTTACAGGAACTGACCGAGGAGCATGTGAAGAAGGCAGAGGGCAGTACATATCAGGAATACAGCGAGATGAATATGGATTTTCACATGTCCGTGGCATATTTGTCCCGCAACAGGTATCTGGTGTCTGCATTGGAGAATGTGCTCAACAACCTCCGAAGGGTCTTTGTCCGAGAATGGAAGAGCTCTGGCGCCAAGGCGCTTCTGGAGGCACACATGGAGCTGGTGGAGGTGCTGATCAAGCGGGATGTGGAGCAGGCAAAGCAGTATGTGGCAAGAGAGCTGGAAGGTGCGGAATACCGTATTTACTTTCGGGACACAAGAGGTTACTAAGAATAGGCAAAAGAGGTGATGAAGATGAAACAGATCAAAGTATTGCTGTGGTTTGATGTTGAAGACTATCTGACGGCGGAATCGGACGATGCATTTTATGATATCCTCCGGATCCTGGATGAGTATGGAGTGCGTGCGACACTGAAGTTCTGTACAAAAAAGGTGGAACTTTTACAGAAAAAGGGGCGCACCGATATTCTTGAGAAGTTAAAGCGGCATGAGCTTTGCTTCCATACAACGGAGCACAGTATACACCCGCTGCCCACGGAATACCTGGAACATTACGGGTTCCGGGAGGGGACGGAAGAATTCTTCCGGCGGGAATATCCGGGCTTTTTGAAGCTGGCGGAGCTTACCGGACAGCATTTGATGAGCTACGGACATCCGGGCGTGGCATGGGCGCCGCAGGCATTTGCGGCAGCCAGGAGGATGGGAGTACCTACTTATATGGACGCACATCCGATCATGGACGTGAATGGCGGGATATTCTGGTATGCGGGCCTGTACTGTATGACCGGGCTTGTGAATCTGATCCATTCCAGGCATGAGCCAAATCAGCTGGATCACATGATCCAGGCTTTTGATGAAATGGATATGCGTGGGGAGGACGTTGTATTTCTAAGTATTTATGATCACCCGACAGAGTTAGTAGCGGAAGAGTTCTGGGATGAAGTGAATTTTGCCGGAGGGGTAAACCCCGTAACCTGCCGGCCGTCACCGCTCCGCAGCCGGAAGGCATATGAAGATAATCTGGAGGCGCTCCGGGGATTTCTGAAATATACGGGGGCGAAGGAGAACGTAGAATACATAACGGCCACAGAGGCCATGCGCTATGAAAAGCAGAGGCTGGTTCCCTTGCAGGTATCAGATCTGAAGGAATATGCAGAGGGATTTGACGGCGGAATTACGTATCAGTCCCTAAAGGGCGGCATGCTTGCACCGTCAGAACTGCTGACTTTGCTTGCAAAGGCAGTGACAGGCAGAATGCTTGTTCCGGAACTTCTGTACGGACCGGAGAAGGAAGAACGGTCTATTGTTCACGCAGCAACCGTCAGCGCGCAGGAACTTGCGGAGGCAGTCTTAACTGAACGGGACTACGTGATGGGATATCCCCAGTTGAAATCATTGTACCGGGTGGGCGATCATTTTCTGAATCCGGCAGATCTCTTCTGCACATTGGCGAAAGCGCTTCGGGAAGGCACGGATACCGTGGAGGTGCAGACGGGACGATTGGCGGCAGCGACCATGTGGATGAGTCATATCAGTTTGGGGGCAACTGGATCGTATGGGCGGAAGACTTTGATGCTCCGCATATTGTTGAGCAGACGAAACTGCAATGCTGGACTTTAAAGCCGGCTGTAGTATAGAGGAAGACGAGAGGAGGTATTATTATGGATTCCGCAGGAAATCTGCAGATTGCAGATGTCATGATGGCTAAAAGACGGATACAGGATTATGCAAGAGTAACGCCGCTGATCCGGGCGGAAGGACTTGAGAAACTTTTTGGAGGTGCAGAAGTTTGGCTGAAGCTGGAAAACCTGCAGCATACGGGATCTTTTAAAGTGCGGGGCGTTGCCAACAAGATGCTCAGCATGACGGAAGAGGAGAGAAAACAAGGGGTTACAGCTGCGTCCAGCGGGAACCACGCGCAGGCTGTAAGCTATATGGCCAGAATGCTGGGAACCAAAGCGGTGATTGTGATGCCGGAAAATGCTCCAAGGACAAAGGTCGCGGGGGCAAAAGGGTATGGGGCTGAGGTGGTGCTCTGCGGATTTACCGGAGAAGACCGGGACCGGAAGTGTGAGGAGCTGATCCGGGATTACGGATACTGCCTGGTGCATTCCCACATGGATCCCTATGTCATTGCCGGACATGGGACAGCGGCTGTTGAGGCATGGGAACAGTGCGGCGGTTTTGATGAGATTGTAGTGCCGTGCGGAGCAGGAAGCCTGACGGCCGGCGCAGCATTTGCAATGAAGCAGATGGACTCGGGAGTCTGTGTGACAGCGGTGGAACCGGAGCAGGTTCCCAGATTTACAGAAAGCCTCCGTGCGGGACATCCGGTTACGGTAGAGATGGGAGCGACCATTGCAGACGGCCTGCGGGTAAGCAAGGCGGAAGAGATTAATTACCAGCTGATCCGGGATCATGTGGACCACCTTCTAACCATAGATGAGGATCATATCTCACGCGCGATGAAAGAAGCAGCTCTTTTGGGCAAGATTACTGCGGAGCCTTCGGCATGTGTTGGGATAGCGGCGGCAATGACTGGCAGAATTGATACCAGGCCGGGCAGAAAAATATGTTTTATCATTACTGGCGGCAATATAGATGCTTCTATGCTGCAGCAGGCACTGGCGATTGCGTAGAACAGGTGCCCGTGAATATCAGGAAAGGTGTAATTAGGTTATGAAGAAGGTATTGTTATTGACCACGGGAGGCACGATCGCGGCCAGACAGGGAAAGCAGGGGCTTACCCCGGATATTAAATGCGGGGATATTCTGGATATGCTTCCCGAATTAAAACAGCATTTTCTGATAGAAAGCAAAGATATACTGAATCTGGACAGTTCCAATATTCAGCCGGAAGAATGGCAGTACATTGCAAGAATTGTGGCGGAAAGGCTTCCGGATTTTGACGGAGTCATTATTACACATGGAACCGATACAATGGCTTATACGGCTTCCGCATTGAGCTATATGCTCCAGAACCTGAATAAACCGGTGGTATTCACCGGTGCACAGATTCCGATTGAGCAGATGTTTACAGATGCTAAGCGGAACCTGCAGACGGCATTTGCCGCGGTGGACGCGGGGATCCCAAGGGTTATGATAGCATTTGACGACAAGATCATCAATGGATGCAGGGGCGTGAAGGTCCGCACCCTGGGATTTAATGCATTCGAAAGCATCTCGGCGCCCTACCTGGGCGAGGTGTATGCAGACGGCGTACATCTGTACGACAAACTGGATATCAGCGGCAGAGAGGGAAGGGATTTCTGCCTGAAAGAAAATCTCTGCCCCGATGTGTTTTTGCTGAAGCTGATACCGGGAACGAACCCGGATATATTTGACAGGCTGCTGGAAATGAAATACCGGGGGATTATTATAGAGGCATTCGGTGCCGGAGGTACTCACTTTGAGAGAAGAAACCTGGTCCCTAAACTGGAGAAACTTATCCACAGCGGGATTTCTGTAGTTGCAAGGAGCCAGTGTTTATATGAAAAGAGTGATTTTTCTCTTTATGAAGTGGGCAGGAAGCTTTTGGATTGTGGGGTGATACAGGGAAGAGATATGACGACAGAGGCAATTGTTACAAAACTGATGTGGGCCTTGGGCCAGACAGAAGACAGCAGCAAAGTGAGGGAAATATTTAATACGGATTATGCCGGCGAGGTTACGCTGGGATATGGAAATTAGCCCGGGAATGAGGGTTAGACTAAGGAGGTTTATATGCAGGAACAAGAAAAAAACATAGTACCGGAGGAAACAGTTGACGAAGAATTTATGCTGGAAGCCGTTCCTATGAAAAAGCGCCGTTCTACCTACAGCCAGGTCATGGTATGGGTAGGCTTCGGCTATGTGGCAACAGGCCTGTTCGTCGGTGGTACGCTGGCGGGATATGGCGGTACGCCGGGACTGAATCCAGGAGAAGCAATCCTGGCGATTATACTGGGGATGGGAGCCCTGTTTGTTATGACCTCCCTGCTCGGGGTAGCGGCACAGAGGACGGGACTCAATCTGGCTTTGATTTCCAGGTACTCATATGGAAGCAAAGGATTTATCATTCCAATGGCGATGATGGCTCTTATGACATTCGGCTGGTTCTCCAGTATTGTAGGTATGGTGGCTGATATCTGGGGCGGCCTGATTGGCAATCCATCCGGCATTATTGTATTCAGTCCGGCAGCATGGGGATATGAAGCAGTTCCGGATATAACATTGGAAGTCCTGATTGCGGTAGTTGTATGGGGAATTGTATTTACATACAGTGCGGTAAAAGGAATCAGCGCAATCGAAAAAGTAGCCAAATTTGCATGCCCGATTATTCTGGTAGTTGCCATTGTAGTAGGCGTAGGAATGATGAGAGAGGGCGGCGGTTTTGGAAGTTTTATGGATAAAGCAAACCAGCTCGGCGGCCTGGGGCTTGGAACTGGTATTACGGCGGTTGTAGGAAGCTGGATTGCCGGCGCGGTTATGGGCGTGGATATGTTCCGTTTTAACAAGAGCGTTAAGGCTGTGTGGCTGTGTGCCGCATCCTGTTTCATTTTCACCAATCCGCTGCTTAACATTGTAGGCTATATCGGAAGTGTTAGCGTAGGACAGTATAACTATGTAGCATGGATGATGGGGCTGAACGTGGTATTTGCATTTATCGGCGTATTCGCGTGGACTACGTCCCTGTGGACAACTGATAACAGCGAGCTGTACTGTAACTCCCTTTATACGGGGCCGATTCTGGACGCTGTCGGCATCAAGGCGAACAGAAAAATACTGGTTGCGATCTGCGGTATCCTGGGAACTATCTTAGGCGCCATCGGATTTTACCAGATATTCTTTGCAAATTTCATCAATACACTTGGGGCAATGGCGCCGCCGCTTTGCGCGCCGATTCTGGCAGACTACTATCTGATCGGACACAAGAAGTATGACCATAAACTGCTTCATAAACAGCCGAGATGGCGCTGGGCAGGTATCGTCTCCTTTATCGTGGGCGCTGCACTGGGATATATCTTCCAGTACGTTACAACATTGCCGTACAACCTGCCGGCAGGTCTGTTTGCAATGATCGTATCCCTGTTTGTTTACTATATCATCTATCGTTTTACACCGGATAAGAAGGAAGACGAGAAATTGATGGAGACTTTGTAGTATCGCTGCAAAATAAGGTATACACAAAGGGCATCCCGTAATGCATGCCCTGCGGAAGGTTTTTTCAGCAAGCTGAAAAAAATAAGGTATCATGGAATTAGCAGATCAAAAAAGAAAGGGGTTTTACAATGAAAAAGGTATTTTTAAATGAATTCAGTGCTCTGGAGGTGCAGGAATTATTGAAAAATGCAGACCAGGTAACAGCAATCACCTGTTTTGGTTCCTGTGAGAGCCACGGCTGGCACTGCTGTCTGGGACCAGATTATTTTGTCCCCACAGAGGTGGCAAAAAGAGTGGCGGAAAAGCTGGATAATGTCATTGTAGTTCCATGCGTTCCCTTTGGAACATCCATCCATTACAACCAGTATCCAATGTCAGTCACCCTTCGTTATGATACAGAAATCGCAATCGCAGAGGACATATTCGAGAGTTTGATCAACAATGGAATCAAACATATCTATATCCTGAACGGGCATGACGGAAATATTCCGGCGCTTGAGATTGCGGCGCATAACGTAAAGAACCGCCACAAAGACGCCAAATTCCTCTATCTGCCTGACTGGTGGACCAAGGTAGGCCCGATCATGGGCGACCGCTTCGAAGTATGGAACGGCCTGGGACACGGCGGAGAGGGTGAGACATCCATCATGATGGCTGTACGTCCAGAACTGGTGAACCTGGAGCATGCGAAGAGCCAGGTACCGGAGAAGGTGATCGAGATCAACGAGACAACGGGTGTCATCTGGGATATTAAAGAGATTACAGAGACCGGGGCTACGGGAGATCCAACCAAGGCAAGCATCGAAAAAGGGAATCAGATGCTGGATATCCTTGTTGGGCTTGTGGCCGATGCCATTGAAGAAATGAATAAAAACGGGTGGACTTACTAGATCGAAGAAGTATCCTAAAAATAAGCACTGGAATACAGGTTATTCCGGTGCTTATTTTA
>BAIF02000063.1 GCA_000509105.1 Clostridiales bacterium VE202-21
CCGCTCGGATGCGTCCAGCCTCCCCCTCCTGGTCAGGCGGCCCCATACCAGCCAACACCCCCCCCCCACTTCACATTTCCCCCGACATATGTTAGAATGTGGATTAAATGGTTACAATCTGATTAATTAGTGGAAAAAGGCAGGTAATTTATGAATTTGGACAAAGAGAATTTGAAGAAGATCAGGGGCCTGATTTTGTTTACGATTGTGGTACTGATTGTTCTGTGGAAGTATAGTCTTGTTTTGGATGCTCTGGGCTTTGGGCTGGGGATTGTATTTCCTTTTCTGCTGGGCGGCGCAATTGCTTTTATATTGAATGTTCCGATGCATTTTTTGGAGAAGACTTTGTTTTCTAATAAGAAGACAGCAGGGAAGACTTGGGCGCAGAAACTTGCAAGGCCTCTCAGCCTGGTGCTTACGATATTGTTTGTGCTTGGGGTGATATCCCTTGTTATATTTGTTGTGGTTCCGAAGCTGGGAAGCACCGTTTATTCTTTGGGGGCCAGCATCCAGGACTTTGTGCCGAAAGTGCAGCATTGGGTGGAAGAACTGTTTGATAATAATAAGGAAATTGTGTCGTTGATTAATGATGTTAAGATTGATTGGGACAAAATACTTAACGGTATGATGCAGTTTTTTAAAAATGGGGCCGGCAGTGTGCTGGGGTCTACTTTTACGGTGGCTAAAAGCATTGTGAGCGGTATGACTACTTTTGTGATTGCCTTTGTATTTGCATGTTATATTCTGCTTCAGAAGGAACGGCTGAATATTCAGATCCGTAAGGTTATGTATGCCTATCTGAAGAAAGGTCTTGTGAAAAAGGTGCTGGATGTTTGTTCCCTGACTTATAAAACGTTTTCCAGTTTCCTGACCGGGCAGTGCGTGGAGGCGGTGATACTGGGAACCATGTTTGTCATTGCCATGACGATTTTCCGGCTGCCTTATGCGCTGCTGGTGGGGGTTCTGATTGCCTTTACCGCGTTGATTCCGATTTTTGGTGCTTTTATCGGATGCATTGTGGGGGCGTTTCTGATTCTTATGGATGCGCCGATGAAGGCAGTTATCTTTGTGATTATGTTCCTTGTTCTCCAGCAGATTGAAGGAAATCTGATCTATCCGAAGGTGGTGGGCAGCTCTGTAGGGCTTCCGTCCATCTGGGTGCTGGCAGCTGTCAGCATTGGGGGCAGCCTTATGGGGGTTGTCGGCATGCTGGTATTCATTCCGATCGTATCTGTGCTTTATACGCTATTACGGAATAATGTTTACGGGCGTCTGGATAAAAGAGGCTTTTCAGTTGACAATAGTTCCGGGGAACTGAGACTCAGGAAAGAGAATACTGGGAAAGAAAACTAAAAGTAGAATAATAGGCAAAAAAGTGCTATACTAGAAATATTGGCAGAGAGTTTATGCAACTTTTTAGTAGGTTATATGAGGAAGAAAAGCATGAGTAAAAAGAATATGCGATTGAAGGGGCAGCTTAGGATGTATATGCAGTGGCCGTTGATTATGACGGTGCTGCTGATAGCCATGAATGTCTGGATGTACATGATTGACAAGCGGGCAGGGCTTATGATGTCTGTCTTTATCGTAATCTATCTGGTAATTGCAGGGCTTTTGTATTTTTACAACAGGTCCCTGATTCTGGCGGATCTGATTCAGTTTTCTACCCAATACAAAGGGATCCAAAACACGCTGTTGAAGGAATTGGCAGTCCCGTACGCAATCACGCTGGAGGATGGGCGTATCTTGTGGAAGAACGACAGCTTTTCCCATATGGTAGAGAACCAGAAACGGGAGAAGTATCTGAACAAGCTGATTCCTGAGCTTAACAACGGGGTCTTCCCCAAGGATGACAATGACCATGTAGAGCTTGAAGTCACATACAGAGAACGAGATTATCAGGTTGTGCTGCGCCGGGTTTCTCTGGAAGGGTTCAGCGAAGCGGAACAGCTGCTGCAGATTCCAAGAGAAAAGGAATTTTTCATTGCGGTATATATGAAGGACGTTACGGAGCTGAATTCTTACATTAAAGAGATTGAGGATCAGAGGCTGATTGCGGGTCTAATCTACATTGACAATTACGATGAAGTAATGGAAAGTGTGGAGGAAGTGCGACAGTCACTGCTTGTAGCGCTGGTAGACAGGAAGATTAATAAATATATCGGCGATGTGGACGGGATTGTCAAGAAGCTGGAGAAGGACAAGTATTTTATAGCGATTAAGAAGGAGAGTTACCGGTCGATTGAGGCGGATAAGTTTTCCCTTCTGGAGGATGTAAAACAGGTGAATATCGGGAATGCCCGTTCTGCGACTCTGAGTATTGGTCTGGGGCTGAATACTTCAACCTATGCCCAGAGCTATAACTTTGCCCGCGTGGCCATAGATCTGGCCCTGGCGCGTGGCGGTGACCAGGCTGTCATCAAAGATTGCAAAGGAATTACATATTTCGGAGGCAAAAAGGAACAGACAGCGAAGAATACCCGCGTTAAGGCGCGTGTTAAGGCGGAAGCCCTGCGTGAGTTTATTGTGGCAAAAGACCAGGTTATCGTGATGGGGCATAAGATTGCGGATGCGGATTCACTGGGAGCCTGTATGGGGATTTACCGGGCGGCGGTGGAACTAGAAAAGAAAGCCCATGTTGTGATCAATGAGGTAACGACTTCTGTGCGGCCTTTGTACGATGAGATTGCAGAGAGCCCTGCTTACGGCAAGGATATTTTCCTGACTTCAGAGCAGGCGCTGGATTATATTACTGACAGTACCATGGTCATTGTCGTGGACACGAATAAGCCGCAGATGACGGAATGTCCGGAACTATTAAAGAAATCCCGCACCATAGCAGTGCTTGACCATCACAGACAGAGCAGCAATGTGATTGAGAATGCGGTGCTTTCCTATGTAGAACCGTATTCTTCCTCCACCAGTGAGATGGTGGCTGAGGTGCTGCAGTATATTGTAGATGACATTAAGTTTCCGTCGGTTGAGGCGGACTGCCTGTATGCAGGGATAATGATTGATACCCGCAACTTTATGAATAGGACCGGCGTGCGTACCTTTGAGGCGGCCGCATTTTTGAGAAGGTGTGGAGCTGACATTACCCGTGTCAGAAAGATGTTCCGGGATGATATGGAATCTTACCGTGCCAAGGCGGAAGCAGTGCGTATGGCAGAGGTATACAGGGAAGAATATGCGATTGCGCAGTGTCCGGGTGACATTGACAGCCCGACAGTCCTGGCGGCGCAGGCAGCCAACGAACTGCTGGATATCAGCGGAATCAAGGCCTCTTTTGTGCTGACTGTCTATGAGGGCAGGATCTATCTGAGCGCCCGCTCTATAGATGAGGTTAATGTACAGATTATCGCCGAAAAGCTCGGCGGCGGCGGACATATCAATTCAGCCGGCGCACAGTTTGACCACACGAATATATTTGATGCAATCAGAAGGGTGAAAGAAACAATTGACCAGATGATAGAGGAAGGAGATATATAAATGAAAGTAATATTATTGCAGGATGTAAAATCACTTGGTAAGAAAGGCGAGATTGTCAATGTAAATGACGGATACGCAAGAAACTTTATTCTGCCGAAGAAACTCGGGCTTGAGGCAAATAATAAGAACATGAACGATCTGCGCCTGCAGAAGAAAAAAGAAGAGAAGATCGCACAGGATCATCTGGATGCGGCAAAACAGCTGGCAGCCAGTCTTAAGGACGGCAAGGTGGAGCTTGCTATTAAGGTGGGAGAGGGCGGAAGAACGTTCGGCTCCGTATCCAGCAAGGAAATTGCCGCCGCTGTAAAAGAACAGATGGGGCTGGATGTAGATAAGAAGAAGATCCAGCTGAAAGAGACGATTAAAACGCTTGGGACACACAACGTTCCGATTAAACTACATCCGGAAGTGACAGCCGAGTTAAAAGTGGCTGTTGTAGAAGAGGCATAAGGGGACTTGCTTTATGGAAATGGAAGCAGCGATTAAGAGAATACTCCCACACAGCGCAGAAGCAGAGCAGGCTGTCGTGGGAGCTATGCTGATGAACAAAGATGCAATTATGGCCGCATCCGAGATTATCACGGGAGAAGATTTTTATCAGACCGCTTACGGCATTTTGTTTGATTCTATGGTAGAGCTGTTTCAGGCAGGAAAACCGGTGGATTTGATTACGCTGCAGGAGCACCTGAAGGAAAAAGACGTGCCCCCTGAGATCAGCAGCATGGAGTTTGCAAGGGACCTGCTTGTAAGCGTGCAGACCTCTGCAAATGTAAAATACTATGCAGAAATCGTACAGGAGAAGTCTACCCTGCGCAGACTGATTAAGGTTAACGAAGAAGTGGCGAACATATGCTACCAGGAGAACCGGCCGCTGGCAGAGATACTTGACAAGGCGGAAAAAGGGGTATTTGAACTGGTAGAGAGGGGCAATGTCCAGGAATACACTCCGATCAAACAGGTAGTACTCAACGCCTTGGATGTGATCGAAAAGGCATCCAAGACGACGGGAAGCGTAACGGGTATTCCCACAGGATTCATTGACCTGGATTATAAGCTGTCGGGGCTTCAGCGCTCTGACCTGGTCCTGGTCGCGGCGAGACCTTCCATGGGGAAGACTGCCTTCGTACTGAATATCGCCCAGCATGCGGCATTCAGACAGAATCTGGGCGTGGCAATCTTCAGTCTGGAGATGTCAAAGGAACAGCTGGTGAACCGTCTGTTCTCCCTGGAAGCCCATGTAGATGCCCAGCTTCTGCGTACCGGTAACTTAAAGGACACAGACTGGGAAAAACTGATAGAAGGGGCCGGGAGAATCGGAAAATCCCGGCTTGTCATAGACGATACGTCAGGTATCTCAATTACGGAAATGCGTTCCAAGTGCAGAAAATATAAGCTGGAACTCGGCCTGGACCTGATCATCATCGACTACCTGCAGCTGATGAGCGGAAGCGGCGGCAAAAGCAACGAGAGCCGTCAGCAGGAGATCTCAGAGATCTCCCGTTCTCTCAAAGGCCTCGCAAGGGAACTGAACGTGCCGGTTATCGCATTGTCGCAGCTAAGCCGTGCCGTAGAACAGAGAACCGACAAGCGGCCCATGCTCTCGGACCTCCGTGAGTCCGGAGCCATTGAGCAGGACGCCGACGTATGCATGTTCATTTACCGTGAGGATTACTATATCCCGGATACCGAAGACAAAGGAATTGCGGAGATCATCATTGCAAAACAAAGAAACGGGCCGGTGGGAACAGTACGGCTTGCATGGATGCCGCAATACACGCGTTTCGGGAATGAGTTGAGGCAGGAGTAGAATTATGGGGGGCGCTGATTGAAAGCGGAGTCTGGTACCGGCGGGACTTTACATGCCGTTTTAAACTCCGCACCGCTTGCCAAGAGCCCGTAACAGTAAAAATGAGGAAAATGGAGGGACTAGCCGCATTTGGTCCAAAATCTGATGATTTTGATCCAAAGGCGGCTATTGGATTTGATTTTGTGAATCAAATCCAACCCTCCATTTTCCTCATTTTTCCTGCAACGGGCTCTAGGCAGGCTATAAGGAGTTTAAAACGGCATGTAAAGTCCCGCCGGTACCAGACTCCGCTTTCAATCAGCTAGGCGCACCCAATCGGTAGGAATGTCTGGGGGGCTGTCTGGTTGGGAAGAAGGATGGCTATGGACAACGGCAAGAAATTACATTCGGAATCTCCTTGGGGGGGGGAACTACTTGAGGATGAGCCATGCGAAAATTCAATACGATCCACCTCCCCCCGTCTGCGGCCCCCCCGGGTTTCAATTACAGTTATTGGATGCACGTAGTGTGATGTGAGGGGGCGAACGGAGGGGGCGGAAGCGTATGCCGGTTTGCAGGGGCGTAGAATGAGCTTACTGACACTTAGAAAAAACAGCCTGATTTTATGGATGAAATTTGTTCTCCAAAACAAATTTCAAAAAGAGCTGAGCTGCGCTGTCATCAAGACAGCGCAGTGAATCTCTTTGGTTCCATAAAATCAGGCTGTTTTTTCTTAGTGTCAGTTAGTGAATGGAAAGCCCCAACAAACCGGCATACGCTTTCGTCCCCTCCGTTCGCCCTCTCACATCACACGGCCTACTCCAACTCCCTAAGTGAGAACCGCCCCGCCAACTCTTTGAGGAGCTGTGCCTGTGCGGAGAGTTCTTCGCTTGCCGCTGCGCTTTCTTCTGCGGTGGCGGAGTTGGTCTGTATGATGTCGGAGATCTGATTGATTCCACTTGTTACCTGGCGGATGGAATCGGACTGATCTTGGGATGCACTGGAGATGCTGGTGATGGAGGCGGCGACTTTGTCCACTCCTTCCATGACTTTCTGCATAGCCTGGGCTGTTTCTGCGGCTATTTTGGATCCTGCCTCTGCGGCGGTTAAGGAATCGTTTATCAAGGTATTGGTGTTGGTAGATGCTTGTGCGCTTTTGGCGGCAAGGCTGCGAATCTCTTCCGCAACTACGGCAAACCCCTTGCCGGCTGCCCCGGCGCGGGCTGCCTCTACGGATGCATTCAGAGAGAGGATGTTGGTCTGAAATGCGATTTCTTCTATGGTTTTCAGAATTTTCCGTATTTTCCGGGAACTGCTGACGATATTCTCCATTGCAGCTAAAAGCTCCTGCATCTGCTGATTGCCTGCGTCGGCTTCGTTTTTGACGGCTCCGGCATCCCTGCTGGCTTCGAGGGCATTGCGGGCATTTTGTGATACATGTCTCGAAATTTCGCTGACTGTGACCGCCAGTTCTTCCACGGAACCGGCCTGTTCGGATGCGCCGAGGGACAGCTCCTGCGCACTTGTAGACACCTGCTCGGCCCCGGAAGAAACCTGATCCGCTGCAATGTTAATCTGTCCCAGGGCGTTGTTCAGTGACAGCAGAATCTGCTCCAGCGCTTCCCGGATGGCGGCAAAATCACCGGTGTAATGCCCGGTTACGTCGACGTTGAGATTGCCGTCTGAGATTTCCTTTAGTACATGAGCCAAGTCTAAGATCATCTCCCTGAGGGTGTGGGTGGACGAGCGGATACTATCTGCAAGCAGGCCGATCTCATCATTACCGTGGATATCTATATCAATGGAAAGGCGGCCCTCGGAAAAGCTGTGCATATCGGCACTGATGTCTGCAAGCGGCTTTACCAACCTCCGGACTGTCTTCAGGATCACAAAGATCAGCAGGGCAATTATCAGGATGGATACAACCGCAAGTACAGTGATCAGCCGATTGCGGGGAGCATTCACTTCGGATACCGGAAGCGTTGCGATAGCCAGCCAGCCGGTGGTACGCGACACCCGGGACATGGAAACATAATCAATGCCTTCATATTCAAACTCCATGCTGCCGGTATTTTTGTTTAGAACATTAGTCTTATATTGTTCACTGATATCCAATTCTGTTACATTTTTACCTGTAGCAGTAGGATCATTACTGTAAATATAGTCGGAGCTGTTGGATATCAGTTCCAGATAGCCGTTCTCTCCCACATGAATTTGGGACAGAGAGTCTGCCAGGCTGTCAAGAAACACATCGAGACCTATAAATCCAATCACATGATCAGTCTGGGCATCAAACACGGGAGCCACAATGGATATGATGGAATGATCTGTGGCTGGATCCTGATAAGGTTCGCTGATGGCTGCAGCCTTGCTGGAAAAAACGGTTTCATACCACGGCAGGTCTTTCAGTGAAGACGGAACAATACGTCCGGTGGATAACAGGAATCTGTCCGTTCGGTCATCAGCCAGCCATGCCTCCTGCGCATTTTCACCAGCCATCTTCTCTAATATCTCTGACAGATGTACGGTCAGTTCCTCCTTACCGGGATAGGCCTCAATATCCTGGGGGGTGCTTATTGACCGAAAATATTCCTGCAGTTCTTCATTTGTCTCGAACATACTGACAGCGGCTTCCTTGCTGCTGAAGAAATCATCTACGATGGATACAGCATAATCGGACTGCGTATTCAGGATTTTATCGCTTAGGGATTTAATGGAGCGTACAGCAACACCACATGAGACGACGGTTAAGACTGCCAGTAAGGGAACCAGAATGATGACTATGCTAGTATTGAGCTTCGCTGAAATGGATCTGCTTTTTTGGGTCTTACTGTTTCTTCTTTTCTTTATCATAGGGTTCCTCCGATTTCCGGGTTATATGGGCCTGCTTATGCCTTCTCAACTCGTGGCACGATTAAACTGGCTGTCAGGGCATTCAGGACATAGGCTGTAAACAGGGATTTAGATTTAGAAATGCACTCTTTTTATTATAACATGGCAAGAGGAAAAAACAAGTAAATGCAGCTTGAAGGACAATGCAAAAAAGGCGGAAATTGTTATTCCGCCCTTTAAAAATGCCGTGTCAGTTACGGACATTCTGATTGAGTTGTTATGTAAGCAGTTTCTTGAGCTTGCCAAATGGATTTTCCCGCGCTGCTTCGCGGCGGTTCGCCTGCTGCTGCCGGATGAGGCAGTCCAATTTGCGGAAGTGCTCTTCTTCCTGGCGTTCCTTGGCCTGAAACATAAAATCCATCTCCCGGATGACGTCTTGTGTGACCGTACTGGTGATGTCTTTTTTCAGGGTCTCGTTGTTTGTTGTTACTACTTCTGTCAGCACATCACCGATCAGTGAACGTACCTGTTCAAGCTGCGTAATAGGAATGACTTCTGCCTGAGCTACAGTCAGGGCGGCGCTTTCTGCCTTTTGCCCGGACGGACTGTCTGGTGTGGCTGCCGTAAGCGGCAGAGAGGACTTTCCCGGAGAGGCAGCCTGCTTGTCCGGCTCCTTTTTCTGAGAACTGCTATTTGAGAAAACCGCTTTTTTAATTGCCGAGGAGGCTGCTTTTTCTTCAGGCTTTGCTGGTTTTTCTGAGGATTTTGCCTTGACCGGCTCCTGATCAGTGGATTTCTGAAGTCTTAAACGTGTTTCTCTTAATTCTGGGATGAGTGGTTTTAAGTCTTTCAGAAGCATCCCTTCATCTTTAAGTTTTTTAATACAGCGGAAAAGTTGTATATCATCTTTCGTATAATATCGATGCCCCATTTCTGTGCGCCCGATTTCCAGATTCAGCTCTTCTTCCCAATAGCGCAGTACGTGGGATTCGACTTTAACCTGTTTGGCGGCCTCAGAAATCATAAACCTGACTTCACCCATATTATACCTATACCTCCTTAAAAAATGGTGCCTTAATATATTCTTCGCTCTGTGTTATTATACCATAGGAGTGTTAAGGACAAGCCAGAAATCGTTCGTCAAATTCTGCCAGAAAATTTAAGACAGAGATGGTGCAAAGGGGTCAGACCCCTTTGCAAATTAAGACGGTGATGCTGCAAGGGGGTCAGACCCCTGTGCAGGTCTCTTCCAGCAAAAAGGCCTGTACTTCATAAGGCCTTAATAAACAATCGCCTGGGGTCTGAGTGCCTTCATAGTTTGAGATATAAAGGTCACTATGAGTATAATGTATATCTTCAGGCATCCTGAATTCAGCGCAGGAGCCTGTGATATTTGCCGCAGTCAGCAACAGGGTATGTCCAAGCCGTCGGGTGAAGACAAACAATTCCTGTGAGTCCTTGTAATATTCTCTGTAATCTCCATAAACAGCAACTGGGTTTTTATGGCGGAGTTTTATGAGTTTTTTATAGAAATGATATATGGAATCAGGGCTCTCCATAGAATCACGCACGTTGATTGTTTGAAAGTTAGGATTTACTTTCAGCCAAGGAGTTCCCGTAGTAAATCCGGCATTTGCGGATCTGTCCCATTGCATAGGCGTTCGGGCATTATCTCTTCCGACTGCATTAATTTCAGCAAGTAGCTGTTCCTCTGAAGCCTTTCTACTGTATAGCCTTTCATAATAATTGCCTACTGACATGATATCATTTACTTCTTGAATACTATTTACCTTAAGATTGGTCATGCCGATTTCTTCCCCCTGATAGATAAAGGGGGTGCCTTGCTGCAGGTGCATGACCGCGGCCAGCATCTTCGCGCTTTCTGACCAATACTCTTTGTCATCCCCAAACTTAGATACCTGGCGCGGCTGGTCGTGGTTTGAAAGATACAGGCTGTTCCATCCTTTTCCGAGTAATCCCGTCTGCCATTTGGAAAGCATCTTTTTCAAAGTGTATGTGCAGGCTCTGGATAAACAGATTCCATTTTCATCTTTCTCAGGTTCAATATCAACGTGGTCGAACTGAAATACCATATTTACTTCACGAGATGCCTCGTTCGTAAATTTTATAGCGTCCTGAATCGTCACGTCGCCTGTTTCGCCAACAGTCATAAGATCATAGCGGGAAAATACTTGTTCGTTCATCTCCCGAATATAGCCGTGGGTTTTCTCTATACTCGAAAAATGTTCAATTCCTACCGGAGCTCCGGATGCAGAGCGCTGAAAAACTCCATCAGGCAGCCCTGGCTCCTTCCCATATGCATGCATGACATCCAGCCTGAAACCATCCACTCCTTTATCGGCCCAGAACCGCATCATCTTATAGATTTCCTGTCTGAGCGCGGGATTTTCCCAGTTTAGGTCGGGCTGCTCTTTGCTGAACAGATGAAGGTAGCATTGATCTGTAATTGGGCTGTATTCCCAGGCGGAGCCTCCAAAGTAAGATGTCCAGTTATTGGGGACCTGACCATTTTGTTTTCTGTCTTTCCATATAAAAAAGTTACGGTATGGGCTGTCCTTACTTTGCAATGCATCCTGGAACCAGAAATGGGATGAGGAACAGTGGTTAACCACCAGATCCATAACCAGCTTTAATCCGCGTTTATGCATTTCAGAAAGCAGGTGATCCCAGTCATCCATAGTGCCAAATCGTTTGTCTATCTTGTAATAATCTGAAATGTCGTAACCGTTATCCACATAGGGAGATTCAAAATAGGGGGATATCCAGACCACATCCACTCCCAAATCAACGAGATAATCAAGTTTTTCCGCTATGCCCCTGAGATCGCCAATGCCATCTCCATTTGAATCATAAAAACTGGCGGGGTAAATTTGGTAGACAACAGCTTCTTTCCACCAGGATTTTTGCAGTATTTCCATAGTTAACTCCTCCTTTTCAAAGTGTGAATACTCAATGTTTCAACAGTAGATATGCAGATGCCTCATAGGGACGCAGGACACGGTCATGGGGTGACTGACCAGTGGGATAATTCGAAATATAAAGCGAGCTTTTTGTATAGGTGACTGCTCCCGGTACTTTGTATTCCACACTTTCCGCTGTCATATTTGCAGTGACCAGAAGCACCTGGTTTCCAAGTGAACGGGTAAAGCAGAAAATGGAGTCACTATCTCGGTAGAATTCCGTAAAACTGCCGTATACAACTACGGGATTCTGCGATCTTAGGTGGATTAACTTCCGATAGTAATGATAGATAGAATCATCACAGTTTATTTGTGATTCTACATTAATCTCTTTATAATTCTTATTCACATGAAGCCAGGGTGTATTTTCGGAAAAACCTGCATTAGCAGTGCGGTCCCATTGCATAGGGGTTCGGCTGTTATCCCGTCCCCTCCGGCTGATTCCTGCAAGCATCTCCTCACGAGTTGCCAGGCCCTTTGATAGATATTCATTGTATGCATGGATCGATTCAATATCCTGAACCTCGTTTATATCATGGACGGGGCAGTTTGTCATGCCAATCTCTTCCCCCTGATAGACAAAGGGAGTTCCCTTTTGCAGGTGCATAATAGTTGCCAGCATCTTGGCGCTCTCTGCCCAGTATTTTTCATCATTGCCAAATCTGGAAACCTGGCGCGGCTGGTCGTGGTTTGACAGATAGAGGCTGTTCCAGCCTTCAAGGTCCAGTCCCCGCTGCCAGTCCGCCAGACAGCTTTTGAAAGCTTTTACGGGGAGCGGGGAATCAGCCAGCCACCGCTCCTCATATACGCTGTCGATATTAACATGCTGGAATTGAAAAACCGTATTTACCTCTCCTGCGGCTTCTGAGGTATATTGCAGGGCATCATCAATAGTGATCCCGTCCGTTTCTCCAACGGTAAAGATATCGTATTTAGAGAAAACCTCCCGGTTCATTTCTTTCATATAAGCGTGGTTTAAAGGAAGCGAAGAGAAGTGTTCCGCCCCAACTGGAAGGGTTCCGTCCATCCGGCCGTCGGGCAGGCCTGGTGTTTTCCCATATGCATGCATGACATCCAGACGGAAGCCATCCACGCCTTTGCCGATCCAGTAGTGCATGATATCGTAAATCTCCTCGCGCAGCCGTGGATTTTGCCAGTTGAGATCAGGTTGTTCCTTTGAAAAAAGATGGAGATAATACTGGTTCGTCAAGGGTTCGTATTCCCATGCGGGGCCGCTAAAATAAGAGGTCCAGTTATTAGGCGGCATGCCATCCGGTTTTGGGTCTTTCCAGATAAAATAGTCTCTATAAGGATTATCTTTGCTTTTTTTGGCTTCCTGGAACCACTTGTGCTGATCAGAACAGTGATTTACCACCAAATCCATAATCAGCTTAAGCCCCCGTTTATGCATTTCGCTGAGCATATTTTCCCAGTCCTCCATTGTACCAAACCGTGGGTCAATTGCCCTGTAGTCTGATATGTCATACCCATTGTCAATATAGGGGGATTTAAAATACGGAGAAATCCATATAATCCGGACCCCCAGGCTGCAAAGATAGTCCAGCTTCTGGGTAATGCCATTAATATCACCAAAACCATCATTATTAGAATCATTGAAACTGGCCGGATAAATCTGATATACCACAGCCTCTTTCCACCAATCAGCGGTCATTTTTAATACCTCCTTATTATAAAAATAGATACGAGATTTTTATCTTGTTACATCATTTAGCCATTTATAGGAGAAATAACGTTTTATGGCAAATGGGAATTTCACGAGTTCATCACAGACTAAAAACATATAAATTACTGGAAAAGGAAGCTTCCAGATAAATGCGGACAGCCATCCGAAAAGTAATGCGATCCCCCAAAGTGACACCAGATCCATAATCATACCCGCCTTTGTGTCGCCGCCTGAGCGGAGGATACCTAAAACAATGGTACTGTTTATACTTTGAAAAATGCATATAAAACTGGTCAATACAGTCATAATATTTAAATAATTCCCGGATTGTGGGCTAAGGCGTATGAAAGAACCTGAAGCAAATGCGAGAATTAAAATTGCGGCGGATCCCAAACAACCAAATACGACAGAAAGCTTTATAAAGTTTCTGGAATAATTCAAAACTAATGGCCTGTTGCCTTCGCCGATGGTTTTGCCGGTTATGATGGCGGCAGCAGATGCAAGCCCTGCTGAAAAAATCATGGAAAGCTGCCTTAATACTGTGATGACCGAATTAGCGGCAACTACATTTTGGCCAAGATGTCCTATGATAGAAGCAAGCACGGTGTACCCAAGACCCCAGGCCAGCTCATTCATAAGCACCGGAAGCGCAAAGTGTAAAAATCTTCTGACTAATGCAATATTCTTTACGAATAGGCTACGGAGATGGAACCGCGCCGTGCGGTTACATTTTTCCTCATATATCCATACCAAAAGCAGCTCAAATAAGCGTGCTCCGCATGTACCGGCTGCGGCCCCGGCAGTCCCTAATGCAGGGCTTCCAAAATGACCAAATATAAATATGTAATTCAGAAATACATTAATCAGGAGCGAAAACAGGTAAATAATAAAAGATATTTTCACATGCTCCATGCTTCTCATGATACTTAAATAGATAAAAGTACCACAATTTAAGGGATAAGAAAAGCATACGATCCGCAGATATTGTGCTCCCTGATCTGCAATTACCGGATCTGAAGTGAAAAGGCCCATGACTGACAAGGGAGCGCAAAATGCAGTAACCGTAAAGATTACGGAAAAAAAAAGCCCGGCGCATAAAGAGAATCCCATGAGTTCTTCTATTGAACGTAAATCTTTCTTACCCCAGTATTGGGAGCAGAGAATAGAAGCGCCGGAGGAGATCCCTATGAGAATCAGGTTCAGAAGGAAGGAAACCTGACCAGCCAGCGATACCCCTGCAATAGCAGATTCGCTTACTCTTCCAAGCATCATAATATCAGCAGATGTAATACAGGCATTGATGAGCTGCTGCACAGCTATGGGAAGTACCAAAGTAAAAACCATACGAAAAAAGGCGCGGTCTATTCTGGGAGAATACACAAGTTAACACCCCCCCCCTCGAGGTTATGCGCATAACCTAATGATTAGATGTATCTTAACACGGCGGCATAACTGTGTCAATATAGAGATTTTATATTTTGTTAATCATTAGACGATACCGATTTTCTTACAATCAGATCTACCTTAAAGTGTGTCTGTGAATGCGGCGGCTCCTCTCCATTGATGAATGAAAGGAGAGAGTGGACGGCAGCAGTCCCCTTTTTATGGATATTCTGCCGGACAGTCGTAAGCTGCGGGCGGCACATCGCACTCAAGTAACTACAGTCATAACCGGCAATTGAGATATCTTCTGGTATGCGGATACCGGCATCCTGGAGAAAGCCCATTGCCTCAGCCGCAAAATAATCGGATACAAAAAACAAAGCCGTATGGTCTCTCAAACCGGAATTGGAATTTGTATAAAGTTTTCTGCGGTCTTCTTTGGTGGCAGGAAGCAGTTGGTGAGACAAACCGATGAGTGATGTTTTATTTTTTTTATAAGCATTTCGAACGCCTTGTAAGCGAAGGGCTGAGATGGGATCATCGGCATCGGTTAAATACATGATTTTATGATGACCGTTCTGAATCAGGTAATCGGCCATTAGAAACCCGCCAAATTCATCGTCGGACCCTATGTTTACCAGATCGGGGATATCACCACAGGGGGAATCGATAAAGAGGAACGGTTTATCCAATTTTTTCTTTAGAGCGAGATATTTTTTGGGGGTAATACCGGACCAGTTCAGTATAATTAGGCCGTCGACATTCCATTCCGCCGCCAGCTTCTGAATGGCTGATTCATCAGGTACGGTCTTAAGCAGCATGTAATATCCATTTGCACTGATCTCTGCCTCAATAGAACTTAAGATTTCCGCATAAAAGGGATCGGCTATGACTTCCCGGTCATATTTATAGAAATCCTGCAGAATAACTCCAATTAACCGGGACTGCTTTCCGGCAAGCATTCTTGCTCCCATGTTAGGGACATAATTCATCTCTTCCAGTACTTTTTTGATTTTTTTCTGCGTCTCTGCAGAGACGTGTGATGTTTTTTCGTGCAGTACATACGATACAGCGGCGGTACTTACGCCAGCACGTTCAGCAATATCTTTGATTCTCATAAAATCACTCCTTTATATCAAACACTTTATACGACGAAGGACTGCAGCCGGTATATTTTGTGAAAACAGTTGTAAAATATGCCGGTTCCTCGATTCCCACCATGGAAGCAATCTCTGTAATCTTATACTTTCCGGTCTCTAAGAGCACCTTCGCGTGCTCGATACGATAATAGTTAAGTGCGTGGATGATAGAATGTCCGGTGCAGTTTTTATAAGTACGGCTTAGATAGCTGCTGTTCATATGAAGGGCATGTGCTATATCATCGATCCTGACGGGCTGGTCAAAATGGTGCTGGATATAGGCGCTGATTTCCAGCACAGGGACCGGAATCCCACTAGCAGAACAGACTTTTAGATGAATACATTTATCAGCAAAGTCAAGAAGAGAATCCACCAACCCCACTACAGCGGCAGAATTTTTCAGCCTGGCCAGGGTCATATCTTTTATTGCATGAAATTGGTACATAGTGTCTACAGGACTATATAGCTTGTCCCAGCAGAGTGTGCATATATTAATTGCCATATTTTTTACTTTATTTAAAGAATACCGTTTGCTTTCAAGTTCACCAAAAAAATACGTCAAAAGGCCCGCACATGCTACCGTGTCCCCGGCGCAGATATTTTCTGTAAAAGCGGTGGTTATCCCAATAGGATCTAACAGCTGACCGGTACTTCCGCCAGGAAATTCCGGAAGGCCATGCGCTGCATTCAAAACACCGCTGTCTGCTGCGTCCAAACATTCGTAAAGTGCAGAGGGAAATTCAGCAATATCCTGATGCACAGAAGAATAGGAGAGGCTGATCCCGCAGGCAAAAAGGGTCTTCGCAGCGGAGATGATGCTCTCACCGAATTCGGGCATCTGGGGCAGCCGGACTGTATTTGCCGCATAAAGAAGCACGTAAACGGAATTCTGTGCATCGCTTTTTACAGCGGATGGGAAAGGCTCGGCAGCAGTTTTAATAAAACCAATGATCTTTTCAAACATGCGCGTCTGTTCCTCTTCATGGGCGGACGTATCAGCACAGACCGAGAATTTAACGGCCATATACTGCTGAGGCTGCAGCTGCATCTGGCAAAACCAGTATTGAATGTCTTCCAGGTTAGTGATGGACGATGTGGCAATTCCAGAAATGAGGGCAGAAAATGCACGTGAAGAACAGCTGATTTTCGCCTTTTCGTTTTCCAGCAGAGCGTACACCTTTTTCACAGATACGGGAAGCTGGCTGATAAAATCTGATTTTACAATATAATCAGACACTCCCGCCCTAAGAGCGTCTACCGCCAGATCAAAGTCAGAAAAGGCGGTTAATATAATAACCTTAGTGGCGGGAGAGAGCGCATGTATCTTACGGGCAAGCTCTATACCGGACATTTCGGGCATCTTGATATCTGTTACGACAAGGTCCACGGGGTGTTCCCTGAAAAAAGCAAGTGCTTCGGGAGCGTTAGCAAAATCACCCTCTAATTGGAATCCCAGACTGGTCCAATCGATAATATTGCAGATCCCCTTTCTCAGAATCGCCTCATCTTCTACAATAATCAAACGGAACATAAGTTATTCCTCCCTTTCATTTTCAAGTGTCTTAGAATCCTGGTCAGGGCGGTCTTTCAGCACAGGAAGCTTAATAATGACAGTTGTACCGATACCGGAAGAACTGTGAAACTCTAGGCCATAAGAATCCCCAAACAGCAGATGGATGCGTTCAACTATATTTGAAATCCCGATATGCTGACGGCCGGAGTCATCCCCGGAAGAGGTTTTCAGCGGATCGAAATCACAGCCGCAGCCGTTATCGGATACTTCAAAAAATAAATCCCCATTTTCCGTGTATATGTCCATTTTAATATGATTAATTTTGTTAGAGGAATTTTCAATACCGTGGATTACAGCATTTTCAACAATCGGTTCCACACTCAGCCTAGGAATGTAATAGTTCAGAATCTGCTTATCCCGGACATTTATTTCGCAGCTAAGGCGTTCCTGAAAACGAAGCTGCTGGATATATAGATAACTTTTTATCCATTCATATTCCTTTTCTACAACCGTATACAAATCACCCTTCAATGATCCGGTCAGATTCGCCGTCACGAGTACATTAAGGGAACTGATCATCTGATAGACTTCCGAGTCGTTGTTAAGCAGTGCGGAGACGCCAATGGTAGTCAGCGTATTTGTTAAAAAATGAGGGTTCATCTGCGAATGCAGAAGCCGAATTTCCGATTCTTTCAAAAGCAGCTCATTTTTATATACCTTTGCGATCAGTTCTTCAAATTCACCGGTCATTTTATTAAAGGTAAAACTGATCCTGTTCAAATCCGTTTCCCTATATATTTTCATACGGGTCCGGTAATTTTGATTCCTCACCTCATTTAGATTGGACACCATATCTTTGATAAAATACGTATAGTTAGAAAAAGACCAGACTGCGATCAAAATAAAAGCCACCAGCAGGACTGCCATGATTGCTACATACTGCAGAAGCGTAACGGCGATGGGGGTGGTGATACTTTTCGTTGAGGTGAACAGATTGACATGGAAGGGAGCGCTGGTTATCTGTTTTGAATAACCTAACGTGTCTTTACCAGGATAGCGGTCGGCATTCTCTTCCAGATAACGATGATACACCTTACCAACCATATCGGGCGTGTTGCTGAATAAAACAATATCGTTCCGATCAGTGACTGAAACGATTAGATCTGAAGTCAGTCCGGAAAATAACTCTTGAAAGCAGGATTGATTAATAATAAAAATAAAGAAGACGGTATCGTTTCGATTGTAATTCTGTGCTTGTTTAATAAAAAAAATATCTTTGGAATTTTGACTGGGAGGTATAAAAACAGCCGCGTCGGCTTCTTTTTTAAATAGTACTTTCAGCTCTTCAAAGGTGAACGAAGGTGAATTATACGGGGTACCGTAAGTGTATAACTGTATTTCTGAATTCTGGGTGATTAAAAAAGCCGTACTCAGCCCGTAGGAATAGAAGGTATTATCGAACAGATTGTTATTCTTGCAATCTTCCTGCATGGCATAGACGTTCTCCTGAAATCCGGGCAGATTCCTGTTAAAACTAATTCTGCCGGCAAGCCAATTCTGCATAGTAGGACTAGTAAGCAGTGACAGCGCGCTGTTATTTATATCAGAAAAAGCCTTGTTTATACTAAAGCGCATCTGTTCAACAGAAGCTTCCATGTTATCATAGGCAAGAGAAACCTGGGCCTTATAGTAATGATAAAAAAACCAGCCGCCTTGGATTAAAAGAGCAAGGCTGATGAGGATAACAGAAAGTGAAATTATCTTACTGCGCATAGAAATACGGCGTTTCATATAAAACCTCCGTTTGCGAAAACTATTTCTTATAGTGTATCATCTGGCATTATATCAGGCAAGTGCTGAAAAATATAAGGATAAGGTAAAAAATGTATAAGAGCAGGGTGAAAAAAGTATAGGTAGAGAAATGGAAAACAATAATAAAATAAATATATGGACAGTAAATTCGATTAAAAAAGAAAGACGGAAATGTTAGAATATACCTATCAAATAAACACAAAACGAAAAGAGGAGAAAAGTTATGAGAAGAGGAGTTAAGAAGTCTACAGCTGTGGCACTTGTTGGAATCATGTCAGCAGCAATGCTTGCGGGCGGATGCGCAAAGAAGAATGACAACAAAAAAGATGACGAAAAAGTCATTTTGCGCTATGCAACCAGTGCAGTCGGAACCAGTCCAAACACGGAATGTGAGAAAAAACTTATTGAGCGGTTCAATCAAATGTATGGAGACGAAATTGAACTTGTAGTGGAAGAGCTACCCAGCGATACAGCTTATCTGGATAAAATGAAAGTGCTGGCGGCTACGAACGAACTGCCGGATGTCGTATACTCCATTAACGGAGTTCTGGATCTGGCGGTTAAAAACGGACAGGCAATGGAACTGACGGAGGTTTTGGAAGCTGATCCGGAATTTAAAGAACAAATTGGAGAGGACGCAATCGAGGCAGTACGTCAGCCGGACGGGGGGATATATTCTGTGGCAGACGCCAATACTCAGATCGGATACTTTTATAATAAAGATATGTTTGACAAATGTAAAATAAAACCAGCCGAGACATGGGATGAATTTATGGAAAACTGCAAGATTCTGAAGGAGAACGGATTTATACCGATTTCCCTAAGCACAGGGGAGAATTGCTGGACAGCAAATCTGGTGCTGGCAGCAATGATTGGAACAGACGGGGAATCAGGAAAGAAATTTATGAATACGGTATATCCGGACTCCTATCAAAATGAATCTGTAGTAAAAGGCCTCACAATGATGCAGACTCTTCTTAAGGAATACACAACAGAGGATGCATTAGGCGGCGGATATCCTGTTGCATCAAACAGTTTCTGTCAGGAAAAGACAGCCATGATAGCGAACGGCATGTGGGCAACTGCTGATTTTTCGAACCCGGAAGTAGCAGTAGACGGGCTGATGGACCGCATTGGCGTTGCAGCATTTCCAAACCAGAGCCTGATATCCAATTATGAGCTGGGATATTCTGTTTGCGCAAAAACAGAGGAGACAAAGGATGCAGCTATAAAATTTCTGAAGTGTATCACTGACGGGGAAGCACAGAAGATGCGGATGGAGATGACCGGAGTGGTTCCGCTTACTACAAATATCGAGATGACAGAAGAGTTTAAACAGGAGCAGCCTTTATTTGCATCACTAATGGAAATAAAGAAAGATGTAAAGGTAGAGTATAAAACAATTGATTCTACAGCGCTCCCAAGTGTTGTGAATGCTATGAGCAAATACTATCCGGAAATGGCATATGGAAACATTACACCACAGGAAATGACCGTAAAAATGGATGAGGCAATAAAGGAGGCCGAATAAAACGGCAGCACAGGACTTTCCGGTATGGAACACATACCGGAAAGTTTATTTAATAGGAAAGTGATATGCACTTCTCTATTAAATTAAAAACCCTCCCGGTGGGATGCGCACTGTGGCGTAAGCAGTAGATGTCGCGGTGCGACCGCCGCAGGCGCGAGTTTCGCAAGCGAAACTCTATTTAAAGAAAGGCGAAAAATCATGAAAATTAAAAAGAGATGGCTTATTATTTTTCTTGTCCCTGGAGTTTCACTGTTTATATTTATGTATGCGATCTCTCTGGTGACACTGGTGGCTACATCGTTTACAGAATGGAGAATTGGGGTTTCTCCGACTTTTATTGGCCTGGATCATTATATCAGGATGTTTCAGGATCCTAATTTTTTTACTGCTTTTGGAAACACTATTGTCTGGATACTTCTGCAATGCACGCTGCATGTTGGGATCGCGCTCGCATTTGCGCTTGTTATAGCAAGAAAAAAATGGTACTGCAAGTTCGCACGGGGCGTATTTATGATCCCAAACATTATCTCAAGTGCTGCAATTGGTATGTTGTTTTTGTGCATACTGAACCCCAGCTTCGGCCCCGTGAACCAATTTTTAAAAGCTGTGGGTCTGGACTGTCTGGCAAAAAACTGGTTTGCGGATTCCAAAACGGCATTTTGGGCAGTTACCCTGACATGGCTTCCCTTTGCAGCTGTTAATGCGGCATTAATTTTAGCAGAAATGAGTTCGATTGATGAGGACATCTATGAGGCGGCTGCAATAGACGGAGCCAGCGATTCACAGAAGATGCGATACATTACCCTGCCGCTTCTGCGTAACATTATAGGCACATGTACAATTCTTGCAGGTACCGGTATGCTTCACAAATTTGACACGATAATGATGACCACTGGCGGAGGTCCGGGCAACCGGACTATGAGTATGCCTCTGATGCTTTACAATGCGGCAATGCGTGACAATAATTTTGGCTATGGCAATGCGATTGGTGTGGTGATGATGCTTACAGGCCTGGTTCTGGTTTTTGCAGTAAACCGGATATACAAGGTCGGAGAGGTTAAATAAGCGGGGAGAGATTACATGAAAAAGAAAACGATTCAGATTATGATTGGAATTTTTGTGATATTGATATGTTTTATATCTGTAGGTCCTTTTTTGTGGGTTTTACTGTCATCCTTCAGGGGAAATGCGGACATATTGTCATCGGCGCCAATTTTTAGCGGCCAATTCAGTGTTAAGAATTATTTTACAGCGTTTAAACTGGCTCCAATTGCACAGTTTTATAAGAACAGCGTTATAGTGACAGGTATGAGCACACTCATATGCCTGGCGGTGATGAGTATGGCGTCCTATGTGATTGCCCGTTTTCAATTCAGAGGAAGAAAATTTTTACGCCTGATGTTTTCTATGGCTTTGCTTATACCGGGTTCCGCGCTTTTGCTGCCGGTCTATAATACAGTGAAGACAATAGGGCTGTTGGATACGATTCCGGGCTTGATCCTTGTCTATTCTGGATTTGGGCTTACGACATCCCTGTTTATACTCAGCAGTTACTTTATGACAATCCCAAGGGAACTGGAGGAATCCGCTTATATTGACGGCGCTGGTTTTTTCAGGACATTTGCGGCAATTATTATGCCTCTAGTAAAGCCTGCGCTGGCTACAGCCGGCGTGCTGCAGTTCATAGAGGCATGGAATGAGTTCCAGTTTGCATTGACTTTGACGACAGGAAATGACAGCAGGACATTACCCGTAGCACTTTATTATTTTAAAAGCGCATATGCAACAGACTACGGCGCCATGTTTGCTGCGACCATATTGATTATACTGCCCACAATTATTATCTATTTTCTGATGCAGGAACAAGTTGTATCAGGAATGACTGCCGGAGCCGTAAAAGGGTAGAAAGCCGTCAGGGTATATGAACAGTACAGTAATAGGGATGTGCAGAGAATGGAGGCAGAATGTTTATTATAGGAAGGGTCAGCAGAACGATAGAGGAATTGGAAAAATACAGGGTGACTCATAAAAGAGGGCCGGACAGGATGTACATAGATAAAAGGAGCCCCGTTTCCTTATATCCACCGGAATGTGGCCGATACGAGGAGTGTAGCAATTCTGTCAGATGGGGGGGGGGAAGGATGCCCACTGCTGGATGAAATTTGAGATGATCGTTCCAGAGAGGTTTGCAGGAAAAACACTACTGGCAGAGTTTTCTACGGAACACGCAGATGACTGGAATATTGCCAACCCTCAGTTTAAGGTTTTCCAAAATAAAGAACTGATTCAGGGGCTGGATGTTAACCACCGGGAAATGATCCTTTGTACAGAGGCGGTACCGGGTGAATGTCTGGTGTATGAGGTAGCGGTGTATTCCGGCATGGATGATGCGGTATTTCCTATCAGCCTTTCGTATGGGCTGTTTGATGCCCTTGTGGATAAAGTGATCTATGATCTCCAGGTTCCGATGAAAGTTATGGCGGAATTACATGAGGGGGACGAAAGACGGATTAGAATTGGAACGATTCTGGAGCGTGCGGTAAACATTCTGGACTTCAGGGACAGCAGGACTTCGGGAAAGATGTTCAGACAGAGCCTCCGGGAGGCGTCTTTATATCTGGACGATGCGTTTTATAATAAGGCAGAGGAGAGGTCGAGGCCTGCAGTATACGGGATCGGGCATACCCACATAGATGTTGCATGGCTCTGGACAGCAGAACAGACGCGGGAAAAGGCCGCCAGGAGTTTTACAAATGCGCTGAGGCTTATGGAGCGGTATCCTGAATACCAATTCTTTTCGAGCCAGCCCCAGCTGTATGAATATATAAAGGAGGATTATCCCGGCATTTTCAGTCAGATTAAAAGGCGGGTGGAAGAAGGACGGTGGGAGGCAGACGGAGGCATGTGGCTGGAAGCCGACTGTAATCTTACATCGGGAGAGTCACTGGTCAGACAGTTATACTATGGCAAGAAGTTTTTTAGAGAGGAATTTGGGAAGGAATGCGAAGTATTATGGCTGCCGGACGCTTTTGGGTTCAGCGGCACCTTACCCCAGATTCTAAACAAATCTGGGATCAAATATTTTATGACTGCCAAGATCTGCTGGAATGAATATAACCGGCTTCCCTATGATTTGTTTGAATGGCATGGGATTGATGACAGCAGTGTTCTTGCTTATATTATAACATCGGTGCTTCCAAAAGAAGACCTGCAGGGGCTGAATGAGGGCTTTCCGATCAGTACGTATAATGGGTTTCTGCAGCCGGATGTGTTGATCAAGACTTATGAAAGGTTCCAACAGAAGGAGTTGAGCGGCACCGTACTTCTTCCTTATGGTTATGGAGACGGAGGCGGAGGCACGACAGACTGGATGCTGGAATATGGCAGGCGCCTCGAAAAGGGCATATCTGGCTGCCCTAAGTTCCAGTTTTCCAGTATATCCGGCTTTACAGAG
This sequence comes from Clostridiales bacterium VE202-21, assembly GCA_000509105.1. Classification (GTDB taxonomy): domain Bacteria; phylum Bacillota; class Clostridia; order Lachnospirales; family Lachnospiraceae; genus Faecalicatena; species Faecalicatena contorta. The sequence goes on from BAIF02000063.1 coordinate 23,605, forward strand.
CTTTTGGAAGAAAAAAGGAAAGAAGCCTGCCTTCCCCAGTGGGTAGGGGAGCTGTATCTGGAATATCACCGGGGGACTTATACGAGCCGCGCCAAAACAAAAAAATACAACCGGAGGGCCGAAAGCTTACTGTCGGAGGCAGAGTTCCATGGTGCGCTTGCTTCTGTCTTAGGGGAGGGGTATCAATATCCGCACAGAAGGATGGAGCAAATGTGGAAAACTGTACTGCGCAATCAGTTTCACGATATTCTTCCCGGAACATCTATCCCGGAGGTGTATGAAGTGTCTGACATGGAATACGAAACTGTTTTTCAATGCCTTGGAGGAATCAAAAGTGAAGCGTTAGAAGAGATTGCGGCGCTGATCAGCACTGACGGCCATTCACTGGCAGCTTTCCATGCGTCAGGGAGCACCTGTCCGCAGATTACCGAGGCAAAACTTCCGGACTGGTGCAGCGGAATTATAGATGAGAGGAACGGCTTTGTTCCGGCCCAGCCCCTCCACAGCGGAAAAGCATTGGTACTTTTGGAAGGCCTTCCGTCCTTTGGGTACCGTACTTACCGGTTAGCCGGTAAGGAAGAAGCGAAATGCGCAGAACACCAGGTCCCGGATGTGAGAGCGACTACGGCAGAGATGGAAAACCAATACTGGAAGATCAGCCTGGATACGAATGGCGTTATCACTGGGATATATGATAAGAAAGAGAAGAGAGAGGTTCTGAAAAAGGGTGGAAAAGGAAATCAACTTCTGGCTTTTGAAGATATGCCCCATAATTTTGATGCATGGGATATCACGGAATACTACCGCCTGAAAATGTGGGAAATAAACAAAGCTGAATCCATATCCGTGACGGAAAACGGACCACTCCGGTGGACAATAGAAATTACAAGAAAATATCAGAGATCCTGCATTGTTCAAAAGATGCATATGTATCATGTACTTCCGTATATTGAGTTTGAAACATGGATCGACTGGCACGAAGAACATACGCTTTTAAAGACTTCCTTTGAAGTGGATATTCATTCGGACTTTGCAGCCTATGATATTCAGTTCGGCAGCATACTGAGGCCGACACATTCCAACACCAGCTGGGATGCGGCAAAATTCGAGGTGTGCGGGCAGAAATGGGCTGACTTGTCTGAATATGGTTACGGCGCGGCTATTCTGAACGACTGTAAGTATGGATACGATATTCATAGAGGGGATATGCGTCTGACCCTATTAAAATCAGCCACCTATCCCAATGCTAAGGCGGATCAGGGGGAGCATACGTTTCGTTATGCTTTTTATCCTCATGCAGGAGACTGGCGGGAGGCCGGGGTGATCCCGTACGCCAAAGCATTTAACCAGACGGTCTTTACACAGCTGCTGGATCCGCAGGAGGGGAAGATCCCGGGCCGTTATAGTATTGTGAAGGCACAACAGAACAATATTGTAATAGAAACGGTGAAAAAAGCGGAGGGGCGTGAAGGAATACTGGTAAGGTTTTATGAAGCATTTAACCGGCGCTGCAAAGCAGAGATCACATTTGGCTCCTGTATGAAAGAGGTCTGGGAATGCGATTTGATGGAAAATTTGATACAGGACATGGAATCGAATATCTGCTGCGGGGGCAATTCGCTCTGGATAGATGTAAGGCCGTTTGAGATAAAAACGTTATATGTTGTTTTAGACCTGGATTGACGGACTGATAAAGGGGCTAAAACGGAGGAAGAAAGGAAGGTTTCAATGACAACGAAGATAATAGAGACGAAAGAAACAATGACACCAAAACAGAGACTGCTGGCCGCACTGCGCGGTGAGAAGACAGACCGCACTCCATGGTGCCCGAATCTGGCATATTGGTATGATTTTAATCCGGAAGAGGCCAGGGGGAAGAGCATGATGCAGGTCATGCAGGAAATGGGTGCGGATCCATTAATCAGGGGATTTGATCCTACAAAAATAGAATATGAACATCTTAGAATGTATCAGACATTCTATAAGGGGTGCTCCATTGAGGACGTATATGATAAGGATAAAAGAACTATGACAATCCGTACCCCCATAGGATGCCTGACTGCCAGATATATCATTACGCCGGATGGTGAGACGTGGTTTTTATCTGAACATCCCATTAAAGAAGAGGAAGATTTTAAGACTGCCAGATACTTTTTTGACCATATAGAACTTATTCCGGATTATACCGCGTACAATAAAGCGGCGGCAGAGGTGGGAGAGGAAGCGCTCATTGTGCCTATGCTGATGCCAGAGATAAATTTGAAAAGCGCCTTTCAGTCATTGCTAGAATTCTGGCTTGGAACGGAGGAACTGGTATATGCTTTGATGGACTATCCGGAAGAAGTGGAAGCATTACTGGAAAGTATACGCAGGGTGGACCGGATTGCAGTGGAAATATCCGCTGGGTCAGATGCGGAAGTCTTCCTCACTTGGGAAGATACATCCACCACCAATATCTCCCCGTCCTATTACGAAAAATACATTCTGCCGGAATTAAATGAATGGTCTGAAATACTGGAGAGCCGCCGAAAGATGTATATGCAGCATGCCTGCGGCCACCTTCAGGCGCTTCTCGGGCTGATAGCCGGATCAAAGGTGCATGGGATTGAGTCGATATCTCCTGCGCCTACCGGCAATATTGTTATGAAAGAGGCGCGCAGGGTGCTTCCTAAAGAAAAATTCCTTGTGGGAGGTATCGAGCCGACAGAATTTTTGAATTGGTCTCTCAGTGAATTGGAGGTCTATGTAAAAAAGTTGTTGAAGGACATGGAAGGATACCCATTTATCCTTGCGAATTCCGACAGCTGCCCCCCGGGCGTAGAATATGAAAAGTTTTTAATGATTTCTAAAGTGGTCAGAAACCAAATTTAATGATAATGCCGTGGGCAGGTAACAGTGCAGGCCTGACTGAACCGTTACCTGGGCAGATGGAGAAGAAGAATGAATACGTTATATCAGACGATAGAAGACTATGTCAATGACCTTACTATTATAGATACACATGAGCATCTGCCAAACTGGGAACAGGAACTGGAACAGCCGGTGGATTTTTTCAGCGAATATTTATCTTCGTATTTACGGGACGATTTGATCAGTGCGGGAATGCGCAATGAAGAGATGGAAACATTATCTCAAGGCACAACAGCGCAATCCGGGCAGACACAGCTGGAAGAAAAATGGCAGATGTTAAAGCCATATTTAAGCAGAATTGAAAACACAGCATATTACCGGCAGCTGGACAGAACGGTGGAAGGACTGTATGGGATGCATTTTCCTGACTCACAGACGCCGTGGGACTCCATCCTGGAGTTGAATAAGAAGTTCCTCGCCGCCAGAAGACCGGGAAGGTTTCAAGAAGTGTTAAGGGAGAAATGTAAGATTGAAACTGCCATCCAGGATACTTTTGACCTGGAATGTGACAGGCGGTATTACCGCCCAGTGCACAGGCTGGATGCTTTTATATTTCCGGAAACAAGGCAGCAGTTGGAACAGATTGAAACGGACACAGGAATCAGGATCAATGGATTTGAAGATTGGCTTAAAGCATGTACACAGTCAATGGAAACAGCTGTTGAAAACGGGGCAGTGGCCTTTAAGCTCGGGCTGGCCTACGCAAGAAGCCTTAAATACGGGCATTCTACAAAGAGTGAGGCGGAAAAAGATTTTCTGGACCTGTTTGAAGAGCGGCACTTGCCTGCGTGGAGAAGGGGGCTGTACGAGGGGGAAGCTTTACAGAACTATATGATGCATTTTGTCCTTCATTTTGCTGCAGAACACAAGCTGGTTTATCAAATACATACGGGCATGCAGGCGGGGTATCCGAATTTTCTTGCAAACAGCAATCCTGAATTGCTAAATGATTTCTTTATAGAATACCCGGATATAAAATTCGATATTTTTCATATCGGATATCCGTATCATAAAAGCCTGGCAGCGCTGGCTAAGATGTTCCCAAACGTATATATAGATATGTGCTGGGCACACGTTATCTCTCCATATGCAAGTAAATGCGCGCTTGCTGAGTTCTTAGATACAGTTCCGGTTACGAAAATCAATGGATTTGGCGGAGACAGCCTGTTTTTGGATGCAGTTTACGGGCACCAGCTGATGGCCCGCGAAAATATCAGTATGGTACTTGCCCAGTGTGTGGAAGAAGGCACATATTCAATGGGGCAGGCAAAGAAATTTGCAGAAAGAATCTTATATCAAAATCCAAAGGAGCTATTTGGACTATAGTCCAAAGACAAGGGTAGAAAAATGAAAATTACAGAGTTTCGATGTGAACACAGGACTCATCCAATGGGGATTGATACCAGGAGGCCTGAGTTTTCCTGGATATATGAGAGTAAAGTGCCGGATACCAGACAAGTACAGTACCGGCTGCAGGTTTTTGACAAAGGACGGAAATTATGGGATACAGGCGCGCTGGAAAGCGGGCAGTCGTTTGGAATAAAGTATGCAGGCCGGAAACTGGAGTCTTTTACAAGGTATGATATAGAAGCCAATATTTGGAGTAACCATGGGGAAGCCGCCGAATACAGCGGATGGTTCGAAACGGGACTTTTATATCAAGAGGATTGGACCGCAAAGTGGGTGGTGCCCAAGCAGGTTCCGGCTTACCGTGAAAAACCTCAGGAGACCGCAGAAATATCCTATTCAAGCATTAAAATAGAAGACATTAAAATGCAGCCGGGACAAATGATACGCATGGAATTCAAAGTAAAACCATGTCTGCGTTCCGCCAGAATCTATGCAACCGCACATGGGATTTACCGTCTTGAACTGAATGGCCGCAGGGTGGGAGATATGGAATATGCACCAGGCAATTCCTCCTATAACCGTTGTCTGGAGTATCAGACGTATGATATCACGGACGGTCTGAAGACAGGAGATAACGCGCTGGGTATGACTATATGCCCAGGCTGGTACTGCGGGAAGGTAGGCCTGACCGGAGACAGCTGCCAGTATGGTACATTATTGGCCGGGCTGTTTCAGATAGAGGTCTTGTATGAAAACGGACAGCGTGAACGGTTTGGTTCGGGAGAGACATGCTGTTCCGAGACGGGACCGGTAAAATATGCCGATCTTTTTGTTGGGGAATGTTATGACGCGCGGGATGAGAAAAAAAATTTCAGCCTGCCGGGATACCGGTCGAGGGAATTAAGGCCGGTTCGTACAGCAGATTATGGGTATGAGAACCTGTGTGCGCAGGCAGGGGAACCGGTACGTGTATGTGAGACACTGAGGCCAGCGCGCATCTATCAGTCTCCCAGGGGTGAAACAATACTCGATACGGGGCAGGTTCTATGCGGCAGGGTAAAAATGAAAGTATGCGGGAAGCGTGGCACAAAAGTTGTCCTGGAGCATACCGAGACGGTGGATCAACATGGAAATTTTGTGCGCAATATCATCGGAGAATTCGTACTGCAGACGGATACCTACATTCTCCATGGAGAAGGCCCGGAAATATTCGAACCCAGCTTTACCTATCACGGTTTCCGTTATGTCAGAATCAGCGGGTATCCGGGAGAGCCAAAACCAGAGGATTTTGAAATACAGGTAATATATACGGATATGGAAATGACAGGTGGATTTTGCTGCTCTGACGAGCGTCTAAATCAATTACAGCACAACATCCTGTGGAGCCAAAAAAGTAATATGGTATCCGTCCCCACCGATTGCCCCCAGCGGGAGAAAGCAGGTTTTACAGGAGATGCGCAGATATTTATACCGACAGCATGCAGAAATATGGATGTACTGGAGTTCTTTATGCGCTGGCTGAAGCTCATGCGGGAAGAGCAGCTGGAGGATGGCCAGATCCCCATTATTGTTCCTTATCTGCCTGCATATCATCCTAATAGTACAACTCCGTATCAGACCCATACATCTGCGGGATGGGGGGATGCAGCCGTGATCGTGCCGTGGCGGCTGTATCAGGCATACGGACAAAAGAGCATTTTGGAAGAAAACTATGCAATGATGGAAAAATGGATCGAATATATTCGATATACGGCAGAACACGAATATCCGGAAAGCACAGACAGCACCGGAGGAAATAAAAAAAGGGAAGAGTGGGAAAAGTATCTGTGGAATACGAATTTTCACTTTGGAGACTGGCTGACGCCGAGTGTAAGCATAGACCAACAGACCGGAGATGTCGATATGCTGAGAAGCGCCTATCGCACGATGGATATTGTTCCCACCTGCTTTTACGCCTATTCTACAGAGTTGATGGCGCAAATTGCGCAAGTCCTAGGAAAATATGACGATGTGCAATACTATAAGCAATTAAATGAGAATGTAAGAAATGCATTTATCCGTGCATTTACTGACGGGAAAGGGATGATAAAGACCAAATTACAGGGGATTTATGTTTTAGCGCTTCAGTTTCATCTGATACCAGAAGAATATAGGAAGCATACATCCGCAATGTTAGTCAGACTGATCGAGGAGAATGATGGCAGGCTTGACACTGGATTTCTCTCAATTCCGTTTTTACTGGATGTGCTGGTGGAAGCAGGATATACAAAGACCGCATTCGACATTCTCTTTCAGGATGAATGCCCGTCCTGGCTTTATGAAGTGAAGATGGGAGCTACTACTGTGTGGGAGATGTGGCAGGCGGTTAAGCCGGATGGAGGAGTAACCTGCGCTTCTTATAATCATTATGCTTTTGGCTGTGCAGGAGACTGGATGTACAGGAAAATTGGCGGAATTCATGCAGCCTGCGAAGGCTACAGGGAGATTGTGGTAAAGCCTCTTATAGATCCCCGTATTACATATGCATGGAGCAGGCATCGAAGCCCCTATGGAAATATCGAAGTTTATTGGGAAGTAAAGAATAGACAGATATATATGGAGACAGAGATTCCTTGTGGGACAGCGGCAAAGGTATACATACCGCACAGGAATGGGACTTATAAGGAAAAGCAGGTAAAATCGGGGCATTATATATTTCAGGAGCCATTCGTCTGAGCGGAATAGATGAAAAAGGAGAAAGAGGAAATGAAGACAGAAAACAACAGATTGAGAGCTGTGACAGCAGGCGTGATGATTTGCTTTTTCCTTTTTGGGTATTGCGATTCTGTCAGAGGGGCAACGCTGACGGATGTTACGAGCGCTTTTAAAGTCAGCTATGGTGTCGGCGGCGCTTTGATGGTGGTTCACTACATAGGATATTGCGCTTCTTCTCTCTTTTTTGGGAGTATGACAGGTAAAATCCACAGGAGGACAGCTCTTATTGTTTCAAATGTTAACATTGCAGCAGGAATTTTCATTTATACCTGCGCCCCTAATATATACATATTTTTAATCGGCATCCTGTTGATCGGCTTTTCATTGGGGCTTTATGAGTATGCAGGAAATACGGCGGTTGCGGACATATATCCAGAAGAAAAAAGAGGAAAATATACCAATTTGGTGGCTGGGATGCACGGTATCGGCGCAATCATAGGACCTGCGGCATTTGGGGTGATCTTAAGGAAGGGCGGAGATTATAAGACCGCATTTATGATCATACTGCCAGTTATTTTGGCGGCGGTTCTTTTGTTTCTCAATACGGGTTACCCAAAACAGACCTATCTTAATGACAGCCCATTAAGAATCAAGGATATTCTGGGGGCTATGCTTATTAAAAAAGCAGGAAAATATTATGCATTGGCAACTCTGTATATTGCGACTGAAGCCGGTATCATCACCTGGATAACTGCATTCTTTGTAGATGAGAAGGGACAGGCGCTGAAACAGGCGGCGCTGTGGCTGAGCTTGTTCTTTGTTTTTCTGACTGCAGGCCGGTTTATCGGGAGTATGTATGTTGACAGATTCGGCATTAGAAGAGTATTAATCGTGCATTTTGCTTTGTCTGCCTTGTGTATTATTCTGGGTGTTACATTACCGGGGGAAGCAGCAGTGCTTCTGCCATTATCTGGACTTTTCCTGTCGGTAATTTTTCCGACGCTGGGGGCGGGGATCTCGGTCGAGTGTCATGAGAACACAGCGGTCACAATGGGAGCTTTCTTTGCATTTGCTGCGCTTGGCGGCGCAGGGGGCAGCTGGGCAATTGGGCTTTTCAGCCAGATTTTGGGGACGAGGGCAGGTATAGGCTCAACTGCGGTAATCTGCCTTGCGGCACTGCTCATTGTCCACAAGACTGTCCGTTAATAAGGGCGGCCACACTTCTTGTTTCGTGTGGCCGCCCTTTTGCTTTGTGATCACTTTGCGGTATATTTTTGAAATTATTCTGCTACGATAGCACCTGTAGGACAGGCTGCTTCACATGCTCCACAATCTACGCAAGCATCAGCGTCGATTACGTATTTGCCGTCGCCTTCTGCGATAGCTCCTACTGGGCATTCGCCTTCGCAAGAACCACAGCTTACACATTCATCATTAATTACGTGTGCCATAGTATGTATCCTCCTTTATGATATAAATGGGCAGCCGTATCATTCTTACTGCCACTATCCCCATTCTAATACAAATGGGATAAATATACAAGCAGTTTTATGCTTTAAATCAGGTACAATTTTCAATAAGCATTTATCTTGAATACGGATAGGACTTCCACCCCTATATGCGGCTGGCAAGTATCAGGTTCGTTAGGGTGGGAACCTAATCACCTTACGGGATGGAATTCATGGCTTCCAGGCATCAAGTTTCCGGTATTTTCATAAAATTTATTAAATTTAAGAAAATATTCCTTTTTTTTTCACAAGATTAGTGTATAGTATATAGGTAATAATCTGGGACAGCATATAAGATCTGGAGGCAGTTATTTTATGAAGAGAAAATGGACAATCATCACAACTGCGATGTTATGCATCATTTTGACCGTTTGTGCTTGCAGCAAGAAGGAGGATACTCCTACCTTTACCGGAGATACTACAGAGGAACCGCCATATCAGGGGAACTTGAATGCGATTTCCCCGTCAGCATATGATAACGCAGATGGCCTGAAGCTTGAACCTGGCTCCTATATATCTATTATAGGAAAGGATAACAGTTCTGCCTACTGGAAAGAGATTAAAAGAGGGGTTGAACAGGCTGCCGAGGATTTGAATAAGGCGTTGGGATACAGCGGGGATGACAAAGTAAAGGTGACCTATAATGCTCCGGGCGGAGTGGAAGACATTGACGAGCAGGTAAATATTCTGGATGAGGAACTGGCCCGGTATCCGGATGCTTTGGGGATTGCAAGCATTGATGCTGAGGCGTGTACGGTACAGTTTGACCTGGCAACGGAGAACGGGATTCCGATTATCGCGTTGGACTCGGGAAATTCCTATCAGGGGATACAGTGTACCATTAAGACGGACAACGCGGAGGCAGCAAGAACCGGCGCATATAAACTCTGTGACGAGATAGAGGATAAAGGCAGTATCCTGCTTCTGGTGCATGATTCGAAGTCAGCTACAGGCAGGGAGCGCGAAAGCAGTTTTAAGAGTGAGATCGAAAGCGGCCATCCGGACGTCACAATTGCCGAAACGCTTTATTTGGATAAGATGGATGATATGAAGAAGGCCATCGCAGAGGAGCAGAATAAGGCCAATAAAGAAGACAAAGAGGATAAAGAAGAGGTTAAGGAAGAAAAGGAACAAGCCAAGGAAGTCACTGCGGACAGTCTCACAGATGAGGATGTGATCCAATATTATCTGGAAAAGCATCCTGAGATCAAAGGCTGCTTTGGAACGAATGTAACGGCTACTCAGCTGGCAGTATCCGCACTCAGCCAGGCAGAGAAAACAGAAGAAATCGTTCTTATGGGATTCGATGCAGGAAAAGAACAGCTGGATGCCCTCCGGGACGGAGAGATTAAAGGCCTGGTTGTACAGAATCCCTTCGGCATTGGATATGCATCCGTGATAGCAGCGGCACGTACGGTCCTGGAAGTGGGCAATGAGGCAGAGGTAAATACCGGATATATCTGGGTTACGCAGGAGAACATGGAAGAGGAATCTATACAGAATATGCTGTATGAATAGATTGCTTAAGAATGTAAATAGAGTATAAAAGAAGCAGCCGCAGATAGCAATATGCTATTTTGCAGCTGCCTTTTTCGTTTATCTGCCGGAATCTGCCCGGCTGAGAGAGAAGATGAATTCGGTTCCGACACCCTCTGTGCTTATGACGTTAATGTGTTCATCATGAGCCTGGATGGCTTCTTTAACGATTGCAAGACCGAGTCCGGTTCCTTTTTTGTCTTTGCCGCGGGAGAGATCGGATTTGTAGAAGCGCTCCCAGATCTTATTCAGTTCTTTGCGGGGGATTCCGAGGCCGGAGTCTTTGACGGATATGAAGACCTTTTCGCTTCTGCCTGTGACTTCTACTGTTACCGTGGATTCATTCTCACTGAATTTAATGGCGTTGTCCATCAAGTTGTAAAGCACCTGCTGGATTTTACGTCTGTCCGCGTATACAAGCTGTACATCCGGAAGCAGGAGAAGTTCGATGGATATCCGCTTGTTCGTGCATGCGCCTTCAAATGAGGCAGCGGTATTTTTGATCATTTCCTGGATATCAAACTCTGTTTTATGCAGGAGAAGTTCCTTTGTATCAAATTCATTAAGAGTAAGCAGGTCCTTGGTCAGGTCGGTCAGCCGCTCTGTCTCGAACAGGATAATGCTGAGATATTTTCCATGGAGTTCAGGCGGGATGGTGCCGTCCGTCATGGCCTGTACATAGCCCTTGATCGAGGTCAGCGGGGAGCGGAAATCGTGGGATACGTTTGCCACGATTTTTTTCTGGTATTCTTCCATGTCTTTGAGCTGTGAGGACATATAGTTCAGGGACGCGGACAGATAACCGATCTCATCGTGGGTATAGACCGGAATCTCATAGGTCAGGTTGCCTGATGCATACTGAGTCGCCGCCTCTGTGATGGTGCGCAGGGGGCGGTATATGAAGAAATGGAATCCCAGCAGAAGCAGGAAGGAGAGCAGAAAAATGACGGCGACAGTAATATAGATCGGGAACATCATCTGGCTGCATACTTCCTGAATCGCAGAAACGGGTTTGTGGATAAGGATATATCCTTTGATATAGAAACCCTGTGTTACAGGCGCCATAACAGTGATCATGTCCTCATTGAAGTAACCGTGATAATCTCCAGTGATATACTGGTTGCTCCCGATCTCCGCCGGGTCAAAATCGTCGATGGCCTCAGGCGCCTTTGTATTGTCCAGATTAGAGGAGGTGATCATAGTTCCGTCCGACTCCACAAACCAAAGCGAAGAATTCAGGTACAGATTCATACCGTTCAGCTGCGAATGTACCGCATATGAGGTGGAGTCTCCGGTGAAGTAGGAGGGCAGGTAATCGCTGGCAACCAGATTGGCCTGCCGGTAGAGGTTCTGGGAGTCGTTCTTTTCCAGCCTGTCCAGCACGAGCTGGCTGGACAGAATTCCTACGGTGAAGAAGCTCAGGAAACCAAATATGATATAAATGACAATAAATTTTAAGTACAAAGTACTTTTCATGCTGCACTTCCTTTTGTACCAGGTGCGCTGCGGCACTCTGCTATTTGACCTCAAACTTGTAACCAATGCCCCAGACGGTGCTGAGTCCCCAGGACGGATGATCCTTGATCTTTTCCCTCAGCCGTTTGATATGGACGTCGACGGTTCGGGTGTCTCCGATGTATTCATATCCCCAGATCTGGTCGAGGAGCTGTTCCCGTGTGAACACCTGGTTCGGGGACGCAGCCAGAAAATAAAGCAGCTCCAGTTCCTTGGGAGGCATCTCTACGGGATGCCCGTCGCAGACAACGGAATAGTTAGTCAGATTGATCGTAAGGCCGTCGTATTCAACGCATTTGGTCTTATCTTCCGCAGGCTCCTCGGGTTTGACGGGCTGATACCTGCGCAGGACAGCGCGGACCCGTGCGACCATTTCCTTGGAATCAAAGGGCTTCATAATATAGTCATCGGCACCGAGCTCGAGTCCGAGTACCTTGTCAAAGACTTCGCCCTTTGCGGAAAGCATGATGATTGGAGTAGAGGACTTGGCGCGTATCTCACGGCACACCTGATACCCGTCGATTCCCGGAAGCATCAGATCAAGGAGAATCAGGTTGGGATGATAGGTTTCATAGGCGGAGAGCGCATCCTCTCCATTATATACAATCTTTGTATCAAAGCATTCCTTTACGAGATAAAGGGAAATAAGTTCTGCGATATTTTCGTCGTCATCGACAATTAAAATCTTTTGTTTTGCAACCATGATTAGCCTCCTTGCTATTTCAGTTCTACGATTGTGACTCCGGCATCTCCCTCGCCGAACTCTCCGAGACGATAGGATTTGACGTGTTTTTGGCGGCGCAGGAATTCGTGGATTCCCTTGCGGAGCGCGCCGGTGCCTTTTCCATGTACAACACGGACGGTACTTAAATGAGAGAGTATAGCATCGTCCAGGTACTTATCCAGTTCGGATACTGCCTCATCCACCGTTTTTCCAAGAAGATTGATTTCCGGACTGACGGATAAGGATTTGCTCATCTTCAGTTTTCCTTTCGAGGTGCGTTTCATACTCTTAACGCTGTAGGATGCCGGCTCTTCTATGATCTCCAGATCGGAGATGTTTACCTGCGACCGGAGGATCCCCATCTGCACCGTCAGATTGCCGCGGGAATCCGGCAAGGAACTGACGGTTCCGGTCAGGTTCATGCTCAGTACCTTTACGGATTCTCCGAGTTTAAAATCACTCGGTTTATATGCTTTTTTAGGCTTTTTGACGGTCATTGTGCCGGAAGAGGATGTCTCTTTCAGCTTCTGGCGGAGCCGCGCGCGCTCTTTCTCCATCTCGGCGGCTGAGATGCCTTCTTTGCCGAACTTCTGGAAATTCCTGATTGTCTCATCGGCCAGTTCTTTTGCCTCCCGTAAAATAGTTCCGGCCTTTTCATTTGCCTCCTTGAGGATACGTTCCCGCTGCTCCTCGATCTTTGCCTGCTTTTGCTTTGCCTGGTTTTTTAAAGCTTCCACTTCCCGCTTATAGGTCTCGATGGCCTCGCGCTCTTTTTCTATGGTGCGCTTGCTGGATTCCAGGTCGGTCAGCAGATCCTCAAAGGATGCATCCTGTTCTGTCAGATGCTGCTTTGCGTCCTCTATGATATAATCCGGAAGCCCCAGCTTTCCGGAGATGGCAAATGCGTTACTCTTTCCCGGGATACCGATCAGAAGGCGGTAAGTGGGCTTCAGGCTCTCTACGTCAAATTCACAGCAGGCATTTTCAACGCCGGGGGTTGAGAGGGCATAGACCTTTAACTCACTGTAGTGCGTGGTTGCCATGGTGCGGATGTTACGTTTATGCAGGTATGATAAAATGGCAATCGCCAGTGCGGCTCCCTCGGTAGGATCGGTGCCGGCGCCCAATTCGTCAAAGAGCACCAGAGAGTTCTCATCCACTTCCTGCAGAAAGGAGACAATGTTTGTCATGTGGGAAGAAAAGGTACTCAGGCTCTGCTCAATACTCTGTTCGTCTCCGATATCTGCGTAGACCTGGCGGAAGATCGCAAGCTCTGAGCGGTCTCCTGCAGGAATGTGCAGGCCGGCCTGGCCCATAAGAGTGAACAGGCCCACTGTCTTGAGGGAGACTGTCTTGCCGCCGGTGTTGGGGCCGGTTATAATCAGCAGGGTGAAATCCTCTCCCAGTGTCACGGAGATGGGTACTACCTTGCGTGGATCCAGCAGTGGATGGCGTCCTTCCCGGATGCGGATGCGCCCCTCCTGATTCAGAACCGGACGGCTTGCATTCATGGAAAGGGCCAGTGCCCCTTTTGCAAAGATAAAGTCCAGATCGGTCAGAAGTTTGTAGTTGTTACGGATCTCTTCTATATATAATGCAGTGTCTTCGCTCAGCCGTGCAAGAATTACCTGGATCTCCTCCTGTTCCTTTGCGTACAGTTCTTTCAAATCATTATTCAGCCGGACCACTGCCATCGGCTCTATAAACAAGGTGGATCCGGTAGAAGACTGGTCATGGATCATCCCATTCACCTGGTTTCGGTATTCGGCCTTGACAGGGACACAGTAACGGTCTCCGCGCATGGTAATGATCGGATCCTGCAGATAGGTGCGCAACGATCCGTTGACAAGGTTTGTTAGTGTAGAGTGCACCTTATCATTCAGGGAGCCAATGCTGCGGCGGATACTCTTCAAAGTGCTGCTGGCATCGTCACTGATCTCGTCCTCCCCCTGGATACAGCGCTCGATCTCTGTGGTGAGAGGTGTCAGCGGTTCCAACTGTTCAAAATACACATCCAGGCAGTCCGCCAGATCATCCTGCGTATCGTGGCGCCCGTATGACTTGGCGCGTGCTGCTGTTTTCAGAAGCTTGCAGATGCGGAGCAATTCACCGCTGCCAAGGGTACCTCCGATCTCCAGCCGCTTGAGGGATTCACCTACAGGGAATGCGTCGCTTAAAGAAAGGCGCCCTTTTTTAATTATCCTGGTAAATGCAGCTGAGGTCTGTTCCTGGCATGTGTTGATGCGTTCCAAATCGGTCATGGGCTTCAGCTTGCGGCAGAGCTGCCTGCCTCTCATAGAGGAGGCCTGCTCCTCCAATATAGCTATGATTTTATTGTATTCCAGTTTATTTAAAGTCTTTTGATTCATCTTTTTCACCTTTTATCTGAGTTCACAGGTAAATTCTATCGTTTACTGTACACGTCCGAATGGTGTACAGTAACATTCTACCCTATTTAACGCATATTGAAAAGGATAAATATTGAACAATCCGTATGAATCGGTTATACTATAAACTAAAGGAGATTAGAGTCTATGCCGTACGATGAAGATCCGAAACAGAAGCCGGACCAGGGCCATGAGGAGCAGAAGGAAGAACAGTTTTCTTTCCTGCAGGAGACGATTAAACCCAAACCAGTCACCAGAAAGAAAATCCTCACACAGCTTGCGAGAGTGGGGATATATGGACTGATTTTCGGGGCGTTCGCCTGCCTTAGTTTTTTTGCGCTTAAACCGTGGGCGCAGAACAAATTTCTGGGGAATCCCAAGACCGTAACCATACCGGAGGACGAAGAGGAGACGGACGATCAGCAGACCGCAGAATCTACCGAAGGAGAGACGGTGCCGCCTGTACTTGATGCCGACAGCTTTCAGGATATCATGAAAAGTGTGTACGAGACTGCAAAAGAGGCGGACAAGTGTGTGGTTTCTGTGAACCCGGTCAGGGAAGACACCGCATTTTCTGTGGATACCGGTCCTAGTGCAGGAGCTGCAGGGCTCATTGCCGCGGACAATGGGCAGGAGCTGCTGATACTCTGTGATAGTTCCGTATGTCAGGATGCTGAAAAGTGGAAGATCACCTTTGCTGATGACAGCCAGTACGGAGCCTCCTTGAAGAAGCAGGACAAGAACAGCGGATTTGCAGTGTTTGCGATTCCGCGGGCCAAGATTACAAATACGACCTGGAACGCTGTGAAAGTAGCGGTTCTGGGAAATTCCAACATTACGACTAAGGGGGATGTGGTTCTCGCCCTTGGCAATACATTCGGGTATGCGGACGGAGTTGGATATGGAGTTGTAAGTTCCAACTCTTACGATGAAACTCAGGCCGACGGTCAGAGAAGCATTCTGGCTACCGATATTCCGACAGAAGCCGGAGGCACAGGGATATTATTCAATATGAATGGCGAAGTAATCGGCATGATCGACCCTGGAATCTGGGGCGGCGCGCAGAACAATACTGCCAAGGCCTTGGCGATCTCTGATTTAAAGGCCACAATAGAACTTCTGGTGAACGGTGAGAGCGTACCGTATGTAGGCATTTACGGCACAACTATCAACGATACTTTGTCAGAAGCGCAGGACATGCCCGCGGGAGTCTACGTGATGGAGATCAATCCGGATTCCCCGGCCATGTCTGCAGGAATACAGAATGGTGATATTATCCAGGAAGTTGCGGGCACAAAGATATCGAATACCCTTTCCTATGAGAAGGCGGTCATAAGCTGCAAAGCAGGAGAAAACGTCAAGATAAAAGGAAAGCGCCGCGGGGCGAATGGGTATGTGGATATAGACTTTACTGTTACAATTGGAAGTCAGGAATAAACGATAAAAGGAAACTTAGAAAGGCTGCCGGGTAGATGGCAGCCTCAATTATGGGAGGATATGATGAGATATATTAATGATTTACACGAAGGAGAGACGATACGCTGCATTTATCTCTGCAAGGGGAAACGTTCCGCGGAGACCAGGAATGGAAAGCCTTATGATAACCTGCTGCTTCAGGATAAAACAGGGACTCTGGACGGAAAAGTATGGGATCCCAATTCCCAGGGAATAGCCGATTACGATGAGAAAGATTTTATTGAGGTATTCGGCGAGGTTATCAGCTACAATAACAATCGGCAGCTCAATATTAAACAGATAAGAAAAGCCGCAGAGGGGGAATACGACCCGGCTGATTATATGCCGACATCCGATAAGAGTGTGGACGGTATGTTTGAGGAGCTGCGTTCCTACATACGCCAGATATCCAACGATTACCTGCGTCAGGCAGTGGAGTATTACTTTGTGGAGGATGAAGAATTCATAAAGGCCTTTAAGGGACATTCTGCGGCGAAGACAGTACATCATGGTTTTGCCGGAGGTTTGCTGGAGCATACGCTGAGCGTGGTAAAAATGTGTGAATACTTTGCCGGAGCCTATGCGATCCTGAATAAAGACCTGCTCTATGCATCTGCGATCTGCCATGACATAGGAAAAACAAAAGAACTGTCCGCATTTCCGGACAATGACTATACCGATGACGGACAGCTGCTGGGACATATTATCATTGGTGTGGAAATGGTAAGTGAGGCAGTCCGCGCGATCCCAGGCTTTCCGGAAAAGCTGGCGAGCGAGCTGAAACACTGTATCATCGCACATCATGGAGAACTCGAATATGGATCTCCGAAAAAACCGGCTCTGGCGGAGGCTATGGCACTGAACCTGGCAGATAATGCAGACGCGAAGATGCAGACGCTGACGGAAATATTCAAGGACAAGACGGGAACAGACTGGCTGGGATATAATCGTCTGTTTGAGTCAAATTTAAGAAAAACTTCTATATAAAAGTAATTGTTATGCGGATCCTGGGAAAACGCGGAGGCCGCAGGCATTCAGCCCATCGCAAAGGGATTTTAATGGCTGGATGTGTAACAGTTCTGAATAGTCTGAACTGTAACATAAAGATGTATACCAGAGTGTGTTTGATCAATTGCACTTCAGCTTGATTATGCAGATGATAGGCGAATCAGGCAGTGACTGTGAATTGTCAAATGCACTCAAAAACGTATCAGAGGAGTTTCGATATGCAGAAAAATGATATTGTCACAGTGACAATTGAAGATATGGGTGTAAATGGAGAAGGTATAGGCAAGGTGAATGGCTATACCGTATTTATTAAAGATGCGGTGATTGGCGATGTTGTGAAGGCAAAGCTTATGAAAGCGAAAAAGAATTACGGGTATGCAAGGCTAATGGATATCATAGAGCCGTCAGCCGACCGTGTTATACCGAAATGCCGGTTTGCCCGTAAATGTGGAGGCTGCCAGATACAGGAGCTGGCTTATGAGAAACAGCTGGAATTCAAGGAAAAGAAGGTAAAAGGAAATCTGGAACGGATTGGCGGGTTTGCTCCGGAGCTGCTGGAGCGGATTATGGAACCTGCAGTTGGAATGGAGGTACCTTTTTATTATAGGAACAAGGCGCAGTTTCCCTTTGGGATGGATAAGGATGGGAATTCCATAACTGGTTTTTATGCAGGACGAACCCATGATATTATTGCAAATACAGACTGTGCGCTTGGTGTGCCGGTTAATAAGCGGATTCTCGAGTTGATACTTGCCTTTATGAAAGAATATGGCATTGCTGCATACGACGAAAAGACGGGGCATGGACTGATCCGCCATGCGTTGATCCGATATGGGTTTGTAACAAAGGAAATCATGGTATGTCTGGTGATTAACGGGAAAACGATCCCACATAATGAGGTACTGATCAAGGAGCTGCGGAAGATTCCTGGAATGACAAGTGTATCGGTCAGCGTGAATCGAAAGAATACCAACGTTATTATGGGAGATAGTTACGAGGTTCTGTGGGGCCAGGGATTTATTACAGATTATATTGGCAGCATAAAATATCAGATATCGCCGCTGTCCTTTTACCAGGTCAATCCGGTGCAGACTGAGAAGCTTTATGGTCTGGCCTTGGAGTATGCGGGGCTTAAGGGGGACGAGACCGTGTGGGATCTATACTGCGGGATCGGAACGATTTCACTGTTTCTGGCCCAGAAGGCAAAACAGGTCTATGGGGTGGAGATTGTACCTCAGGCAATTGAAGATGCAAGGAATAATGCTAAGATTAATGGTATTGGGAATGCGGAATTTTATATTGGAAGAGCGGAGGATGTGCTGCCGGAGTATTATAGGCGGTATGCCAAGGAACATCCGGGGGAGACGGCTCATGCCGATGTGATAGTAGTTGATCCTCCCAGGAAAGGCTGTGAGGAGTCGCTGCTGGAGACAATGGCGGAAATGGGACCGGATCGGATTGTTTATGTGAGCTGTGACTCGGCTACTTTGGCCCGGGATTTGAAGTATCTTAGCGGGGCGGGGTATGAGCTGGTGAGAGGGAGGGCTGTGGATCAGTTCCCTATGGGGGTGCATGTGGAGACGGTTGTACTCTTGACCCGTAAAAAAGATATTGAGACTATCGACATTGAAATGGAAGTGGATAAAGAGGATATAACGGAAAAAGCCACGTATAAGAAAATACAGGAGTATATAAAAGAAAAGTATGGATTTAATGTGCATACGAAGTATATAGCAGAGGTGAAGAGGAAACACGGTGTTCCTATGCATGAAGCACCTAATAAAGTTGATACGCCTAAAAGAGAGTATCCGCCTTGTCCAGAAGAAAAATTCAAGGCAATTGAGGAGGCTTTAAAGGTTTTTAATATTATATAAAGCAAAGAAGAATTGAATTTACTTCTTTGATAGGCACACATAAAATATGTTTAGGAACAAAAACAACACACAAAATTGTTTCAACACATTTTATGTGTTGAAAAATGGAAATAAGTGGTGTAGAATAATGTTATTAAATATAAAGGATGGATTGGGGAATGTCAAAAAAAAATATTAACGCTTTACCAGCTTATACCACTGTAGAAAATATATTAAGCTTAATCGATATTATAAAAAGAAATAGCAAAAATGAAGATTCGATAAAAGCACTTTTTGGTAAAGCTAAATCTGCTTACGATAATACTAAATCGTCACTTAAAACTTTTGGAATAATCGAAAAGGATAGCTTCGAGTTTACAGAAATTGGACGGGAGATAGCCTTTTCAAGTGAAGATGATAAGAAAGAAGCTGTTATAAAAATAGTTAAGAGTTATGAACCGTATGAGTTAGTATTAAATAGTATACTGGCGTCGAAAACTGAAGTGACGGTAACAGACATTGATACAATTAAAAACTTATGGGGAATGGCTTCAATAGGTTCTACGGAGAGAAACCGGACTGAGGGGACAACCTTATTTATGAGTATTATGGATTTTATTGAATTTGGCAACTATTTAATTGGACGTGGAAATAAGTCTACTCGAATCGAGTGGGTTGCTGATATTAAAGAAAAAATAGAAAGTATACTCGAAGTAACCCCTGTTATTGAAATGCAAGATGAGGAATCTGGGGAAATAGTTCAAGATAATGGTTTAGATGTAGAAGACGAGATTGGAGAGTTAAGTCCTTCTTTAAAGATTAACAATGAAAACGTTGAGGAAGCAATGGATAAGCCGGTATTCACAGCAGGAATGCCAAATATTACAATAAAGGTTGATATGAGTGAATGGCCAGATGAAAAAATAAAACTATTTTTTAAGTATGCTTATGGAAAGTTTGAGGAGGAATAAATATCTATGGGTAATAAACTTCCAAGTCATAACGTACCACTTCTACTTGTTGCTGATATTATCTGTTATATCAATAATAATATATCGTACGACATCAAAAAATTACAAAATTTTACGAGTAAAAGTGTAGCATATGTACGAAGCAGTCTGGCTATCTGTAAATTATTAAATGTAATAGATGAAGATGAAAATATTAACCAATTTGCAGATACATTAGGAAAAACACCTAATGATGAAATTAAGGTTGCTGTAATGAGGAAATTTATACAGGAATACGAGCCATTCATAACATTTATACAATACCAATTAAATGATACCACATTAGATGAAGCAGCAAGGAAGGTATATGTATCATACGAAATTGAAGGAAAAGATTATAAATTTCTCAAGGATTTATTTATTTCCTGGGGAATGTCCACGGGTATATTTACATATGATTCAAACAAGATTTTTTTAGAAGAACGTATTAGCTCGCAATTATTAGTCAGTACAACAGCAGATTTTAATTTAGATGATGATATGACAATCAGATTGTATATAAGTAATATACTAGGAGCTGAGTTTTTTTCATCGTTATCGTCTGCAGAAGTCGGAGAATTGGTTGATGCATTTAAAAAATGTACAAATGACTCAAGAGGGGCTATAGAATGTGCGGGTAGGGCATTCGAAGATTTTCTTAGAAGAGTGGCGTCTCAAGCAGGGGTCAATGTATCTACAAAAAATGGTATTGGACAGGTCATCAATGCTTTATATAATAATAAAGATGCAGCAGGAAATATAGATAATAAAATACATAATAAACAAGCTAGTATAGGCTCGGCACTTGGAGATATAAGGAATATGGCAGGACATAGTATGGAGGCAAGAACCTTAGAAAGATGGGATTTAACGTATCATAGTGCTAAAAATTATGTTGAATTTGTTTTGGCGGAAATGAGAAGTATTTATGGTTATACATTAAATTCAAAATATATATTCTGATACCTTATTAGTGTGACCACATAAGAGGATTGTAATTTAGGTCAATAATCATATAAGCTACAATCCTCTTCTAAATATTAACAATATAATTGTGGTAATTCAGATGACTATTTTATTCATCCTCAAATGCCGTTTCGTTCATCTCTGGAAAATCCAATAATTCAGAAACGGTCATATCTAATCCAACAGCCAGTTTATGTAGTGTTTTCAATTTAGGATTCTTGGTCTTGCCTTTCATTAAATTATCTACAGTGGATTGTGTGATACCAGATAAAGTAGCAAGTTTATTTGTGGTAATATCACGCTCTTTACATAATTCAGTTAATCTCTTAATAACAGCATCAGAATAAGTCATAATTTCTCCCTCCAGTTAACTTTGTACGGTTAACCAAAGTATATGCCTTTTTGCACTCAAATATTAACGGTGTACCGTTGACTTGCGTATAAAAATGTGCTAAATTAGCCGTATACCATTAATTGGAGGAGAAAAGATGAATTATGTTGAGAAAGTATTTGAACAGGCTACAATAAAAGGGATAGCAGATTATCTGCTCTATCAAGAAAAGCCACATGTAGAAGATAAAGGCTACGAGATAAGGATGGATGAAGCATTTAAAGAATTTGAAGAAGTAGCCTTAACCTACGACGCTGACAGAGAATCCAAGCTGATAGATGCTGTGGACGCATTGGCTAGTGAATTGACGGATGTCTATACCGAAATCGGATTGCAGGCAGGATTTTTGATTATGCTGGATATGATGAAAAAAGGGGACTATATTAGAAGCAGAGAAGTGCAGGAAATATCGGATGGTGTCTATCGGAAAATGTATGATTCCATATTTCTGGATGTATCTAAAGGATTAAAGCTTCTGCATGATAAGGGGAGTGAAGCGATGAAGGCGGTAGAATCCATTCTAATAGAATCACAGCATAAGACAAAAGAAATATACATGAACTTTGAGAAATAGAAAATATAGGTATGTGGGGAGAAGACAAACAAGTTTGTATAGTTTTTGCTTTATCCTCTTGACTACCATCTACAATAACCAGAAAAGCCTTGTCAAGAACCTGCCACGTAGTGGTGCGTAGCATTCTTGACAAGGCTTTTCTGGTTGTTGTATCTTCCGTGAGAGGATGGAGCAGTTATCAGTCAAAATGGTCTGGATATTCTAGCGAGCGATGAACCTTGCCTGTGTCATCCATAATCATATTTTCAACTACTTCCTTCACGTATGGATTAGGCACTTTATGTCCGCTTAGTGTTTCACCAAATAAGTCATGACAAAGGTAATCGTCATATCGGGAAAGGAGCTTTTTAAACTTTAAGCTCTGGATAAAGTCCTTGACGGGATAGAGATCTGACGCAACTCGCTTATCGGCATTCACATATTCAAGTATATATGCCCGAAGCTTTTCTAATTCATATGCAATCCAGTCCTCTTCATCAAGGGGACTGTCATACTGCCCATAGGCAAGTTCTACGTTGAGGGCTTCTTCCTTTACAAGAAATTCAGATATTTTAGTTATCATGTGTGAGCTGGTTTTTAACTTGCCCGATAACAGTTCATTTGGTGTGACCTCTAAGGCTTGTGTGAGTTTCTCTAAAGTATCAAGGGTAGGGTAATTTACTCCCCGTTCAATCTTTGACAGGCTTTGTAAATTGATGCCTATTTTGTCTGACAGCTCCTGCTGTGTCCAGCCTTTCATTTTTCTTATAGTCTGAATATTCTGTCCTAATAGTTCATAATTCATATGCGGATTCCTTTCTAACCGAACAGGCTTAAAAAACATATTAATCAACAAGAAAAGAGTTGACAAATAAGCTTTTCGGGGTTATTATGTATTTAAATGATTGATTAAACCTAATGGCGTTAATTATCGCTTTGTTTAAGCATTATAACATAACTATTTTAATTCTAAAAGGGTTAATTACTACTTTTAGGCGGGAAATACGGTTTCGGTAGCTCTGGCACTGTGCCGAAGGCAGAAAGTACCAAGAGCCTGGGAGGGACGCCGGCAGGCGTTCCCACAGGGCGAATAAGTAACACCGCCCTGTATATACATGACAGATAATAAAAAAACGACTAGGAATCAACGTTTAGAGCCATTTTTAAAATGTGCTGAAATAGATAAAAAAGAAAGGAGACGATAATATACCAAAACGGGACAATCTGAGTATTAAGATTGATTATATCAGCATTATTTTCGATAGCATAACAGCGGAAGAGGTGATTTCGAAAATTCTTGAATTGCCAGTTGATATATTTATGAAGCGTCCTGCGAAGGTGAAGCATAAGGCATATCAGAGTATATATCAAGCAGGAAGTATTAAGGTCTACGGAGATGAAAAGACAGAAGAGAAAGGCTCAAAGAAACACGGATGTTATCTGGTACTAAGTGGTAGAGGATGTGATGAAATATACCGCATTATGAATATGAGAGGTAGTACCTTTGGGAACTTTTTCTGGCTGTGTGAGAAACGCTGCGGAGTGGATAACTTTCATCTCACCAGACTGGATGTAGCGATAGATGATAGAAATGAGATCCCATATTTTACACCAGAGCAGATTAAAAGAAAATGTGAAAGAGAAGAATTTGTTGCCAATAGTAACAGCTATAGATTTGTTGAGAGTAGCTATACGGAAAAGGAAACAGCTAAGACGGTTTATATCGGTGTTGGGAAATCGGGCATGTCATACCGTTTCTATGATAAGGATAAAGAAATTTGTATGAAGCATCAGAAATCATATGAAGCAGTAGGGAGCTGGAAGAGAACAGAAATTCAATTGAGAGATGAAAAGGCTCATGCCTTTGCCATGTTATTCAAGAAACATCCTTTGGACTTAGGACAGTTGGCTTTCGATCTGCTCGGTAGTAACCTGCGATTTGTAAAAGAAGATAAGAACCAGTCAAATAAGAGCTGATGGAAAACATGTCAGTTTTGGACAAGGTTTCTAGGAGCAGTTGAACCATTAAAATTACATATTGATACCTCCCAGAGTACCTTGTTGGAAACGCAGAGATGGCTTAAAGACGGCGGCGTGCTGTCAGCCGTAAAGGGATTTTCATTCTTGGAAGAAAATGGAGCATTGGGAGGATTGGAAACAATAGAGCATATGCTGAAAAACACTGGATATAGTCCAGCATTCAGTAATAAAATGATTAGCCATTTAAGGGCAATAGACAGAGAAGATTTAATCCCCTCGGTATACGAATATACAAGGAAAGGGGGGATTTCTTGAAAAAAGATTCTTACGATGGTTATAAAACATACAGAATGGAAAACGGAGTAGAAATCAATGTTCCGATTAATCATAGAGAAGATGCAGAAATGGAACAACAGCAGAGTTACCAGAACTTTATCAATGTACTGTCTAACATAGTCACAAAGTATGCTACAGAAGATAAAGTGGAGAAAGAATAAAATCGGCGGTCAGTTCAATAAAAGGGGCTGGCCGTTTTCTAAGTAAGGGAAAAGTATGTATAATTCTAAACTGGGAAAAACATGTGTCATTTATATTCGGGTCAGCAGTGAACGGCAGGTGAAAGGATATAGTCTGGAAGGACAGAAACGGTATTTAGAAGAATATGCGGAAAGGCAAGGAATGAAAGTTCTTTTTGTCTATGTGGAAGAGGGTAAAAGCGGAAAGAGCATTGAAGGGAGAACGGCTTTCCAGAAAATGCTGGATGAAATAAAAAGAAGGACTTTGAAAACAGATTATGTAATTGTATATAAACTGTCACGCTTTGGGAGAAACGCAAAGGATGTTCTAAATTCATTGGAGTTTATCATGCAGTATGGTGTCTATCTGATGTGTGCAGAGGATGGATTGGATTCTTCAACGGCAATGGGAAAAATGATGATTACAATTCTTGGTGCATTGGCAGAGCTGGAACGGGAGAATATTATAACACAAAGCCTGTTAGGACGGGAGGAAAAAGCAAAGTCGGGTGGCTGGAATGGTGGTTTTGCTCCTTATGGTTATATGCTTAAAGACAGTCGGCTTGTGCCACGTGACGGTCAGAAAGAAATAGTAATCATGATATTTGATATGTATCTGAATAAGGAAATGGGGTATTCCACGATAGCATCCTATTTTAATAGGAATGGATACACAAGAGAACCAGCCCCTAATGCCGTTAATCCAAAGTTTACAGATTGGAGAGCAGACCAGATTAAACGTATACTGGATAATCCCTTGTATACGGGCAAAATCGCATGGGGGAGACGAAGAACAGAGAAGATACAGGGAACAGACAATGAATATCGTCTCGTACCTCAAAAAGAGTATACAATGAGTGAGGTTCAGAGCCATGAACCACTTGTATCAGAAGCAGACTTTGAAAAGGTACAGGCATTGCGTGAACTCTCTAAAAAGAAATCATGGGGTAATCATAATATAAGTCAAGAGAGAGCACATCTGTTATCTGGAATTGCCCGTTGTCCGCAATGTGGTTCGGCAATGAATGCAGACTGTAATCAATGGACAAATAAGGATGGCACAAAAAGAGAGAGGTTTGCGTATGTCTGCGGTCATTATAAACGAGCCAGAGGGACAAAGCAATGTAGACGTAATGGAATATCAGCAAATGTACTGGAAAAGGAAGTGTTGGAGTATACGAAGAAGCTCTTGCGTAACCAGAAGTTTGCACGTGATATAAAAGAGCGGATAGGTGTAGCGGTAGATATCACACAGATTCAAGAAGAAATCTGTTCTCATGAAAAAGAGCTGAAAAAGCTTGCAAGAAACCGTTTGAATCTGGAACAGGATATTGATAACCTACAGGATGATAAGTATGCAGAGCGGAAAAGAAATGAGTTCAACCGCCGATTGAATAAGGTCTATGACAAGATATATGATACCGAAGATATGATAGAATCCTGCAAAAAGAGAATGCTTATAGCGGAGCAGGAATCTATGAATATAGATGCGATTTATCAAATCTTAATGTCCTTTGATAAGATTTATGATAAAATGAATGACAGAGATAAACGGGAACTGATAAAATGCATGATAAAGGAAATCAAGCTGTATATGCCAGAAGAACAGAAGCAGGAAGGACATGCAGTGAAGAGTATAGTGTATTCGTTCCCGATTGAGGAAGATGTGATACAGGCTTTACGGGTGAAAGAGACACATGTTGAGACGGTTGTACTGCTTTCCCACAAAAAACCTGACAGTGTAATCAATGTAAAAGTCGAATTTGGCGAGGGAGAAGGTAAAGTTCCTTTAAAGGAAATCTCCGAAAGGGCAGAAGCCTACAATCCTAAAGAACGAGTTACCTACAAAATAATAAAAGAGTACATAGAAGCGAAATACGGCTTCAAAGTGCATACTGCATATTTTGCAGAGGTTAAGAGAGATTTAGGTTTGCCGATGTATGATGCTCCTAATGCGGTAGAGGAATTGAAACAGCCGAGAAAACATCCGACGGCAGAGAAAGTGGAAGCGATAAAGGATGCGTTGAGATATTTTGGGGTTATTGAATAAACAGTATTTTT
>BAIF02000062.1 GCA_000509105.1 Clostridiales bacterium VE202-21
CTTGGTGCATCCAGGCGGAAGATAACCATGTGGTGGGCGCTTCCGGGGGCAGCGGATGAGGGATGAGATGTGTTTTGGGTGGGCGCAGGGGGGTTAAAATAGCAGGAGGCCGAAGTAGGTTACTGTGTTGGGGCCGTTTATGTAGCGGACTTTGGCTGTTTTGGAGAGGCGCTGGACATTGATTCCGAAGCCTTCTACGGCAGGTGTGAGGGTTCCGGGCATGCGGCAGGGGGCGTCGGGGTATGTGCAGGTCTCGCAGTGGATACAGCCCTCGTTGGAGAGCAGGAGGTAGGGGAATCTGCTGCCAAGGAGTCCGCGCAGTCTCGCGGATACTTGTTGGAATTCTTTGTGGCCTTCCTGCATTCCTTCTACATCGAAGGAATCTTCCAGGTCGTATTTTCCGGTGAATACCATGCCGTTTTCGAATGCCAGACATCGGGCTTTGCATTCGCTGACGGTGCCTACGGCAGGGGGACAGGCCCAGGATTTTCCGTATTGGCCGCAGCCGTTTGACTGGCAGATCCGGCGGACTTCATCCTGAAACAGGATGTCGGCGGTTGATATAAAACCATACTCGTAGATACCAATTTCTTTTAGCTGGGATTCGTCCGGTATGCAGGGAAATGTTTTTTCTTCAGACATGATTGATAATTCCTTTCCATGAATTTTTATAGTGACCCGGGAGTATGTGAATATGGCCGGATGTTACATCTTTGGGCCGTCATATGTGTTTTTAATAGCTTCCTATTCTTCGGCCATTCCCTTGTAAATCAGTTCCAGATACCTGACTGCCCGGTCCATTCCTAGTTTGCTTATGTTCAGGATCATATCATGAGTACTTACAGCATCCCATTCATTTCCGGTATATGTCTCATAGTAATAACGGCGTTCTCTGTCGATCTTTTTCATCTTATCGGCGGCCTTCCGTTCAGTCAGTCCGTAGAGTTCCATCGTTCTCTTTACCCTGTCTGCCTTGTCTGCACAGATGAAAACATTCAGGCATTCCTCCTGTTCCCGCAGCACATAATCCGCACATCTTCCAATAAATACAGCCGGTCCCTTCTGAGCCAGACCGCGAATCAAATTACACTGTACGTAGAACATCTTGTCAGTCAAAGGCTGTTGGTAATCTACTCGTCCAACATAGTCCATCATAGTTCCCGGCGGATATGCGTATGTTGTTAAAAAACCGTTCAATGCAGTTTCATCAACGGTATTAGCCCTCTCTTCGCTGATACCTATTTTTTCAGCTGCAAGTTCAACAAGGTTTTTATCGTATAATGGTAGATTCAACCGCTCTGCAAGCCGCGCTCCTATTTCACGCCCACCGCTTCCGAATTCCCTGCCTATCGTGATCATTACATTCTTTGACATAATTTACAGCTCCTTTCTATTATTTTAGGTTTATGCTCTCTATCTACTTTTATTATACTTAATTTATTAGATAACGACAAGATGAATCTCATAACTGCGGGACAGGCTGCTGCTTTTCACACCTTTGGGGCGTGTGCCGTAACTGCGGGACGCCTGCACCTACCTTTTCATTTCGTATCCACCTCCTTTCACAAGTCTAAACTTGTCTTTTGCTTCCGAATACAGTATGATTTATATAGCAGATATTTTTCCATCAATCGTACATTAAGCATAATTGCAGAGGAGCAGCAGGCATGGGAAGAACGCGGAGAAAACGAAAGTTTGGTACAACTGAAAAAAGGATGCTTACAGGCTGCTTTATGCTGGTAGTGAGCGCGCTTCTTACTGTGCTTTCAGGGCAGTCACTGAGGATGGCTGAATGGTATTCCACCCATATCTATTCGGTGATTGTGTCTGCGGTGGGACGGTTTTCCGGTTTATTTTCCTGCTCATTGGCTGAATTGTGCTTGTATGTTCTGGTGCTTTTGACAGTGGGCTCCCTGATCCACGCGGTTGTGGAAGCGGCCAGAAGAGGAAGCGGGGGCGCTGTCATGCTAAGGTGGGCTTCCGGACTGTTTTTGACGTTCTCTATTCTAATGGTGTTATACGTGGTAAACTGCGGTATTAATTACAGACGGGTTTCATTCTCTGAAAAATCGGGCATTGAGACGACTGCATATACGGTGGAAGACCTCAAACAGGCCTGCCTGTGGCTGACAGAGGAAGTAAATACAAGGGCCGGTCAGGTGAAACGGGATGAGAACGGGGTGATGATGCTGGAGTGCGCGGAGGAAAAAGACGCGGTGAATGCCATGCAGGCGCTGGGCAGACAGTATCCCGCGCTTGAGGGATATTATCCAAGACCGAAAGGGCTTCTTGTATCAGAGATCCTTTCCTATCAGGGTCTGACCGGTGTTTATGTTCCATTTACTGTGGAGGCGAATTATAACAAAGACATGACTGCCTACAATATTCCGTTTACGGCCTGCCATGAACTGTCACATCTGCGTGGATTTATGCAGGAGGAAGAAGCCAACTTTATCGCATTTCTTGCGTGCAAGGATGCAGAACGCGGAGACTTTCAGTACAGCGGATACCTGATGGGCTGGATCTATAGTATGAATGCCCTGCGACGTGCGGATGCAGAAGCATGGCAGGAGGTAAGGGCGGCGCTCGATGAGAGAGTGGAGGCCGATCTCCAGGCCAACAGCCGGTTCTGGGCAAAGTATGACGGGGCAGTGGCAGAAGTGTCGAATAAAGTAAACGATACATATCTCAAGGCAAACGGACAGGAAGACGGAGTAGAAAGCTATGACCGGATGGTGGACTTAATTGTGGGGTACTGGATGAAGTAGAATTTCTACTGGCGGTGAAGGTGTTTTGCAGGTCTGCGCAGCAAATGCGCAGACCCGTCTGAAGGGATACAGTTTGGCTGCAGTTTATAAATAAAAATTAGTAAAAGGCTTGATTTTTGAGGCGAGTTATGGTAATATAGACAACGGTCACTGCAAAAGCGGTGGCACTTATAGATTATATTATGGCTCCTTGGTCAAGCGGTTAAGACATCGCCCTTTCACGGCGGTAACACGGGTTCGATTCCCGTAGGAGTCATACTAAGGCGCAGTAGCCAAGCGGTAAGGCGTGGGTCTGCAACACCCTGATCACCGGTTCAAATCCGGTCTGTGCCTCTGGAAAAAGCCCGGAAATTCAAGATTTCCGAGGCTTTTTTGCTTTCCGGTAAAGAAAGACTTACCAGACAGTAACATCATAGATAAAATCGAATGTAAGGCTGATTGACATCCGGCAGGTAAAAGACTATGATAGTTTTATAAATCAGTGAAACAAATCAACCATATGCTGAAGTGTTTTGACCCCTTATTTTTCCGCTTTGCTGAAAACCTGCCCACAGAGCATGCTTTACAGTGTGCGTTTGTACATACTTCAGCATATACATTAAGAAAGGAGATTTCCAATGTTTGAATGTGCATTTATCTATGTAGCCGATGGCGTGAATGAAGAGATGAAAAAGGTAGTTATCCCATGTGCGGAGCTCAATTTGAATGTGGTGGGTGTTGAAAACTATGATGAAGCAGAAATCGCGGCCAAAGAAATGGTGGACAAGGGCTGTAAAGCAATTGAATTATGTGCAGGGTTTGGCTACGAAGGCGTTGCCAGAGTTAAAAAAGCGGTTGGCCCGGATATTGCGGTGGGAGCAGTAAAATTTGACTGCCATCCGGCTTTCGGATATAAAAGCGGTGACGAAATGTTTCAGTAGTTTTGACAATACAAAACTCCAAGGTAAAAGAAAAAGCGCTTTCAGCAGTGTGCTGAAGGCGCTTTGTGCGTAAGAGTGAGGCGGCATGGGTTAAACGCTTTCCTGGTTACTCAATATTTTAAAGATAATATCATTTTAATGCATGAGCCGCAAATATAAAATAAACTCTTTTAAAGCCGGAGTGATCTCTTCGGCTTTATTTTTTATGCAGCAGACGGGAAGGTTCACTTTTGGGACCAAAGGGATCACTGCTATATTCTCACTGTGGAAGGTCTGAAAGTTTTTCTTTGGCAGCAGGCTGATACCATCACCGATTGAGATTGAGCTGATGATGGATTCAACCCTCCCGGTGCGCAGTATTTCAGGATTGATTTTGTTTTTATGGAACAGCCGGAGACAGAGTTGGTGAACGGTAGTGTAGGGGTTCATCAGGATAAAGGACTCCTGGCTGCATTCCTGGATGGTAAGCTCCTGTTTATTGGCAAGCGGGTGGCCGGAAGGCAATACAACGACAAGCTCATCCTGTGCAACCTCCCAGGTGCGGTGCAGCTTTGTATCGGCAAGGCCTTCTCTTGCAATAATCACATCGTATTTCCCCATGGCAAGGCCTTCCAAAAGCTCGTTTTCCTCCAGCTCGCTAAGATTGATCATAATATCCGGATGGAGCTTGGAAAATTCCCGAAATCGGGGGATAAACTGGTACTGGTTCAGAATCGGCAGTATCCCTATGTGGAGTTTGAGCTGCTTAGATTGCTGATAGGTTTTCAGCTGTTTCATCAGTTGGTGGTACTGGGAGGCGAGCGGCAGTGAGTTTTTATAGAAAAACTGGCCCGCATCCGTCAGATGTGCAGTTCTTTTACTTCGGTCAAAAAGCTGCACGTCCAATTCTTTTTCAAGCTTTATAATCTGTTTGGAAAGTGAAGATTGAGAGATATGTAAGGATTCGGCCGCATCAAAGAAAGTTTTGTGTTTTACAATCTCAATAAAATAATCCAATTGTTCAAATGTCATATGATCTCTCCTTTGATTCATTCCATTCTGGAATGAATTATAACACAAGTTGAATTGATCCACCAGATAAATAGCATTAAAATAAAATCAATCTAAAAGCAATATAAAAGCAAAGGAGAGAATGAAATGGAGAAAAAAGTAGTGGATCTCAGAAGCGCGTTGGAATTGTTGAGGGAAATGCCCGGACAGTTGATTGAGACGGATGTACCTGTTGAGCCGATGGCAGAATTGTCAGGAGTATACCGTCATGTAGGAGCAGGCGGTACGGTAATGCGTCCGACAAAAGAAGGTCCTGCGATGATCTTTAACAACATCAAAGGCCATCCTGATGCACGGGTGGCAATCGGAGTTATGGCAAGCCGTAAGAGAGTGGCAGCACTGTTCGGATGCAAACCGGAAGAGGTTGGCAAGATGTTATACAAAAGCGTAGACAATCCGATTCCGCCGGTTCTTGTAAAAGATGCACCGTTATGCCAGCAGGTAGTACATAAAGCAGAAGATCCTGATTTTGATCTTTTTAAACTTGTTCCGGCTCCAACAAACACACCTGTAGATGCGGGTCCTTACATCACACTTGGTATGTGCTATGCAACTCATCCGGAGACAGGACTGAGTGATGTTACCATTCACCGCCTCTGCATTCAGGGAAAAGATGAACTCTCTATTTTCTTTACACCTGGTGCGCGTCACATCGGGGCTATGGCAGAGCGCGCAGAGGAACTGGGACAGAAACTTCCTATCTCCATCAGCATAGGTGTAGATCCGGCCATTGAAATTGGTTCCTGCTTCGAGGCGCCTACAACACCAATGGGATATGACGAACTGGCAGTAGCCGGAGCACTGAGAGGAGAACCTGTAGAACTGTGCCAGTGCCTGACTGTAAATGAGAAAGCAATCGCTAATGCAGAGTACGTAATTGAAGGCGAGATCCTTCCGAATGTACGTGTAAAGGAAGACCAGAACAGCCATACAGGCTATGCAATGCCTGAGTTCCCGGGATATACAGGACCGGCATGTGATCAGTGCTGGACAATCAAGGTAACAGCAGTGACTCACAGAGAGAAGCCAATCATGCAGACCTGTATCGGACCAAGCGAAGAGCACGTATCTATGGCCGGCATTCCAACAGAAGCAAGTATTTACGGAATGGTAGAAAAAGCAATGCCTGGCAAACTCCAGAACGTGTACTGTGCATCTGCAGGCGGTGGAAAATATATGGCGGTAATGCAGTTTAAAAAGACTGTTGCAAGTGATGAAGGAAGACAGAGACAGGCAGCATTGGTTGCATTTACTGCATTTAGTGAATTGAAGCATATCTTCCTCGTAGATGAGGATGTGGACTGCTTTGATATCAATGATGTGCTCTGGGCCATGAACACCAGATTCCAGGGAGATGTAGATATTATTACCATCCCGGGCGTAAGATGCCATCCGCTGGATCCATCAAATGATCCTGCATGCTCACCGAGTATCAAAAACCGCGGAATCGCCTGCAAGACAATCTTTGACTGCACCGTGCCGTTTGACCAAAAAGAAAGATTTAAGAGAGCACAGTTTATGGATGTTGATCCAACACATTGGGTGAAAGACTGAGGATATAAGCTATGGAAAAGAAGAGGATTATAATAGGAGCCACAGGGGCAAGCGGACTTCCTATACTGCATACTTGCCTGGAATTAATTCGGGAAGCCGAAGATTACGAATCTTATCTGATCATGAGTGATTCGGCAAAAATAACGCTGAAGCAGGAGACTTCTTATACGGTGGAAGAAATATGCCAAAGTGCGGATCATGTCCTGAACATGACCGAGATCGGAGCCGCTCCTGCGAGTGGGTCCTTCCGTACAGAGGGGATGCTCATTGTACCCTGCAGTATGAAGACAATAGCCGGAATTCACGGCGGGTATGCAGATAATCTGATTCTTCGGGCAGCAGACGTAACAATAAAGGAGCAGAGGCCTCTGGTGCTGGCGGCAAGAGAGACCCCCTTAAGCCCGATCCATCTGAGAAATCTTTACGAACTTTCTATGATGCAGGGAGTTCGGATTATCCCGCCAATGATGACCTTCTATCACAGGCCGGAAAATATAGACGAGATGATCTATCACACTGCAGCAAAACTGGTAGAGCCATTTGGAATAGATGCCAGGAAATTTCGAAGATGGAATGGACTATAACATTATAACATTAACCTTTACAGAAAGACAACAGGCTGTAATAAAATCGGTGCAGTCCTGCAAATTTGAGAGGAAGAGGAGTAAGTGACATGCCAATAGGAGTAATTATAAATGCATTGTCCGTCGTAATCGGCGGAGTATTAGGAACGGTACTGAGCAAAAAACTGTCAGCAGAATTTAAAGCACAGATTACGATGGTATTCGGAGTGTGTTCCATGGGAATGGGAATCAGCACTATCGGATTAATGGAAAATATGCCCGCTGTAATCTTTGCGATTGTAATCGGGACAGGGCTTGGACTTGTCATCCATCTTGGCGCCGGCATCAATAAAGGTGCAGCTGGTATGCAGAAGGTGATCAGTAAATTCGTAAAAGGTTCCAACAGCTCATTGCCGGAAGAAGAATTCATGAGTACCCTCATTACAATTATTGTACTGTTTTGTGCAAGTGGTACAGGTATCTATGGATCTATCGTGGCAGGAATGAGCGGAGACCACTCCATTTTGATCTCCAAATCAATTCTGGACTTATTTACAGCAGCTATTTTTGCATGCAATCTGGGGGCGGTAGTATCCCTGATCGCAGTGCCGCAGTTTATAATCTTCGCTTTACTGTTTTTCGGAGCAACCATCATCTTCCCGCTGACTACACCGGCGATGATTAATGACTTCAAGGCTTGCGGCGGATTTCTGATGCTGGCAACCGGTTTCCGCATGGTAAATATAAAGAAGTTCCCAACAGCAGATATGATACCCGCGATGATTATTGTAATGCCGTTGTCCTATCTATGGGTGACGTATATAATGCCGCTTGTTTCTTAAATTACGGACTATTTAAACACGCAGATATGGTATGGGAACGTAACAGTTAAGACCGGCCTGGACTGTACCGTGGGAAATAAAATAGATACATAGGAGTATGTAAGATGGAATGGACAATTATACTGTCATTTGCAACGTTAAAAATTCAAGTGAAACGACTGGGAGAGGATTATTATATCATCATGCAGGGCGGTGACAAGCCGCATATCGGATGTACGGTTCTCTCCATACCCAGACCCTCTCTGAGCGGAGATGGGAGCATCAGCGTTACATCCTCCACACTGAATGTGACGGGGCATAAAGACGACATTATCTGCCGCTATGTGGCGGAAGAGGTATGCCGGAAAAAGAATGCAGTAACGGTGTGCAGCGGTGGTTTTCACACGGACGGAATCACAGAAAAAGAGATCATAGAAGTACAGCAGACCGTGAAACAATTTGCAGCAGACCTGGAAATTCCCTAGTACATCAGTGTATTAATATTTCGGTAACAAGTGTCTGATACCTGCGTATACCGGATCGGTCATATAGTTATAGATACAGAATAAATAAGCTCTCTTCGGAAATACTTTATAGGAATATGTTTTTAAAGCGAAACGTATCTGAAATCGTATTTGGAGAAGGGGGCTTTTTTATGTGGATCATTAACGGAAAAATCTATACCATGGCAGGGAAGGTGTATGAAAATGGATATGTAAGAATCAAGGGGAAAATCATCGATGCAGTGGGGCCCATGGAGCAGGCGGCTGAACTAGGGCTGCCGGATCTGGGAGGCCTGAGGGAGGAAGAAACTTCTTCCGGTAAGAGAAGCCTGTCTTCTTTATCCGGCGGGACGCGACGGACAATTTCGGATAAAGAGGGAGGGAATACTGCAGAGGAGGAATATGAGGAAGCGGTACTGGATGTACATGGCGCATGGGTACTTCCCGGTCTGATCGAAGCACACGCGCATATAGGCCTCACGGAAGAGAAGAGCGGGACCATCGGGGATGACTGCAATGAGATGACGAATCCTGTCCTCCCGGCAATCCGCGGGCTGGATGCGGTGAATCCCATGGATCCGGCATTTCACGATGCGATTCAGGCGGGAATTACCTCAGTTATGGCTGGGCCGGGCAGCGCGAATGTTGTGGGCGGTCAGTTTGTATTTATGAAGACACATGGGCGCTGTGTGGATGATATGATTGTCAAAAGCCCGGCAGCTATGAAGGTAGCATTCGGGGAAAACCCAAAGACAACTTACGGGGAACAGAATACGTGTCCATCTACAAGGATGGGAACAGCCTATATGCTGAGGAAGGCGCTGTTTGATGCCAGGAAGTATCTGGAAAAACGGGAGAGCGGAAATCTGGAGGAACAGGATTTCGATCTAGAGCCGTGGATTCCCGTGTTGAAGAAGGAAATCCCCCTAAAGGCCCACGCACACAGGGCAGACGACATCTTTACCGCAATACGGATTGCGAAGGAGTTTGATGTGGATATCACTATAGATCATTGTACCGACGGCCATCTGATCGCGGAAGAGATCGCAGCGTCGGGCTATCCGGCGATTGTAGGGACGGATCTGACTTCACGGTCCAAGGTAGAAGTAGAGTATATGAGCTTTAAAACAGCCGGGGTTCTTGCTGACGCAGGTGTGAAGATTGCGGTGACAACTGATCACCCGGTTGCTTTGATCCAATATCTTCCTATTTGTGCGGGGTATTCTGTAAAATACGGGCTGCCCATGGAAGAAGGGCTGAAAGCGCTGACCATAAATCCGGCGCAAATCTGCCGTACAGATGACCGGGTAGGCAGTCTTGAGCCAGGAAAGGATGCGGATATTGCGGTATTTGACGGAAATCCTATGGAGGTATTTACGCAGACTTTATATACCATCGTGGATGGGGAGGTTGTATTTGACAAGGAGAGCAGTTCCTGTCAGTGATAATCCGGATGATTCGGGGAGCAGCAGTGCTTTCGGCAGAGACGCCGGCCTGGTTACACAAAGTAATTTATCATAATTTTATAGGGCTGAATTCCGTTTAGGTATAAAGGGAGTCAGTCCTTTTATCTGCTCAGAAATTTCTGTATATATTTGATACTTATAAAAAAATACACATCCCGGTACAGTTGATCCTTAACACGGATTACTACATAGACGAAACAGCTTTTACAGGTTATAATGTGATTTACATCATATAGATTATGGAGGAAAAAGAATATGGATGCGCTTTTGTTTGATATGGATGACACGCTGTACGATCATCTGGATCCCTTTGCTCTGGCATATAAGGATATGTTTGCAGGGACATACACGATTTCCGTGGATCATTTATTTTCTTTAAGCCGAAAATACAGCGATAAAGCCTTTGAACGTCTGCAGTGCGGCGGGATTACCATGGATGAATTATGCATTTATAGAATACAGAAGGCCTTCCAGGAGCTTCAAATAGAGATCCCGGCAGAGCAGGCCCGGGAGTTCCAGCGCCGGTATGCAGGGTATCAGATGAAAGTCCGTATATCCGACAAGATGAAGGAAATTCTGTCTTTTTGTAGAGAAAAAGTTCCGCTGGGAATTATAACAAATGGTACAGTCGACCATCAGAGGCCCAAAATAGAGCAGCTTGCTATCAGGCAATGGATTCCCGATCAGTACATCTTTATATCGGAAGAAATGGGAATGGACAAACCGGACAAGCGCATTTTCTGTAAAGCCTGTGAACGAATGGGTATCGCCCGGGAAAATGTGTGGTTTGTAGGGGACTCCTATATAAACGACATAGAAGGCGCCCAAAACGCCGGCCTTCATACCATCTGGATCAGGCGCAGAAGCCACAATCAGCAGACCGGAAGTGTGAGCCCTGACTACAGCGTAAAGACCGAAGAGGAACTCTACATGTTATTGCAGAAGCTCCTCACTGCAGAAAATTAACCCCCACGCATTCTGTTAGCGTGCAAAAAAAGCCTTCCGTCCCTGCATATCCTGTGCAGGAACAAAAGGCTCAGCTGCGAAAGCCATTAGAGTAAAATATACAGCACAAGAAGCAGTGCACTGGTAATCACAAAAGGCTTTTGAATTTTCTGAGCAATTCTATTCGCCCTCGGATTAGAAATCCAAAAAAGTGTCATATAAACAACCGAGCAAATCAAAGCGGCGATCAATACCATAAATTTCAACATCACTTATCCTCCCACACGTATTACGTACCATTCTTATTATAAACAATTCAAAGAAAGAAAACCACTTCCATTATATGTCAGACAAATCAATATCCCCAGCCTCACAGCCTTGGACTGTTCTCCAGCCCCGCCCGTTCCGCATATCCAAAAGGTTGGATATCCCGCTGAAAAACATAAGATATCCAGTCTCTCGGATTTGTGGTAGAATGAAAGAAACAGTAAACTGACAAGGAGGCCATAGAAGGCGTACGAAAGGAGGAGCACATAATGAGTGACGTAATGGAATTTGCAGACAGAGAAGAATTCAGGCAATGGCTTTCTGACCATTGCCTGTCAAATGCTGGCGTTTGGCTTCTATTTGGAAAAGCGGGAGGGCCGAAAACAATAAAGGCAAGCGAAGCGCTTGAAGAAGCCCTTTGCTTTGGATGGATAGACGGACAGATGCAAAGCATTGATGACAAAACATACAAGAAATATTTTTCTTTACGCAGGAAGGACAGTAAATGGTCGGAGAAGAATAAGGCGTTGGTTAAAGGCCTTGAAGAACAAGGACTTATGACCGGCTGGGGCAGGAAGAAAATAGAGGAAGCTAAAGAGAACGGACAATGGGATGCCCCCAAATCCCCGACGGTGCCAGAGGAACAGATCGCCTTTTTATCTGATTTGCTAAAAGTGTACGAGCCCGCCTATGCAAATTTTCAGGCGATGTCCTTATCAGTTAAGAAAACCTACACGCGGGCATATTTTGACGCAAAGACAGATGCCGGACGGGAAAAGCGAGTTGTCTGGATGGTGGATCGGCTCAATAGAAATCTAAAACCGATGTAAATGTTATGTATGCCTTCTTGGGGATAATCCGCACTTGCATAACTGGGGAAACAGCAAAACCAGCCGAGCCAGTCAACGATCAAGACAAACGGTGCTTACAGCGCCGACAGAGCGTATAACACACACCACTTAGCTACGCAAAGTGGTGTGCCAAAGGGTCTCTTTTTCTTAATACTTTCCCATTTCCTCCAGCACATCCAAAGCGATTTCGGCCGCCTTACTGCCGGATGCATTTTTTTCATTTTGAATCTGAACGGCGAAGAAAAACACATGGGCATCTTGGCTGACAAATCCTGTAAACCATCCGTTTATTTCCCAACCGTCCACAGCTCCGGTCCCGGTTTTTCCATAAAGTGAGGTGCTGCCTTTGGATGCAAGAAACATCGCATTTTTCACCGCCTGTATATTTTCTGAATGGAATCCAAAGTCATTGTAATATAATTTTTTCAAAAGAGATACTTGCTCAACGGGCGATATTTTGAGTGACGATTCCATCCAGTAAGAGTCCGTCCCTCCGCTCACATCCTGATTGCCATATCCGATTCGCCGAAAAAAGTCTTTGACCGCAGACTGACCGGCCTGTCGGTCGATCGATTGAAAATACCAGTTAACGGAGTTCTGCATAGCAGAATTCAGGTTCTGGTCTGCATTCCATGCGTCAAAAGGCCATTTGGTTCCGTCCCAGCCCATATGCGTATGCCCGGGCGTGATGATCCCGGTTTCCAGTCCAAGGAGTGCATCGAATATTTTATACGTAGAGTTGGGAGAGACTCTGCGCGAAGCCATTTCCTGATTGTAGACCTGCCAGATATTTGTTCCGGTGTCAAACAATACAAAACTGCCATCATATCCCTGAAAATAGGATTCGAGATCTATATATTCTGTGGTTTCTCTGGTATTCTGGAAGGAATCATAATCCTGTACGTCCGCCCTGATAGATAAGATGGGAGAGAGGCCCAGTAAAACGACGGTCGGAAGCAGGCATAGCAAAATCCCTTTGATTTTAGCGGACCTGGACTGAGGGCGGTAATCAGCGATGTGCAGAATTCTTCTTGTAATTTGTCTTTTGTTTTCTGCCATGGGGGCGGAATAAGAAGGCGGAGCACAAGAAAGTCTTGCGGCGAGGTTGATGAGGGTGATTCCATATTCTGTATACTCCTCCTTAGCGAGCATCTGCAGAACAGCGGCGTCGCAGGCGATCTCCCGGTCACACTGCATTTTTTTCATTGCATACCAGACCAGGGGGTTAAACCAGTATACGAGTTTTGAAAGATTCATAAAATGATTTGCCAGGGCATCTCTGTGCCGGTGGTGCTGTAACTCATGCAGAAGCATAAAGCGCAGTTCTTTCCCGCTTATCGTGCCGCTGCGAAAATCTGAGATCAGATAAAGGGGAAGATATATGCGGGGGTGGATCAGACCTGTGGTAATCGGGGAACTCAGGTATGGGGTGCTGTAGATCGGGAGAGCCTTTTTCAAATGCATTTCGTTTACGCAGCCGTGATAGAGTGTGAGGACATTTTTATTTTGGAGCAAAAGTGCAGAACGTTCCAAACGGCGGAGAAGTAATCGGGAGTGAATAAAATATAGAGCCATAGCCAGCATTCCGGCAAACCAGACGGCGGAGAGAGTTCCGGCAATAACAGCCCCCCTTTTGTGGGAAACAGACATGGCGAAATCATTCATCCAACCGGTTGCTGTGGACACTGCATTTTCTGCATCAGCAGCATCAATGCGGCCCCCGGAAAGTATAGAGGGGGAGCCAGATCCCAGCAGGGAAAGGATCTGCTTAAACCCAAAGGGAATCGGGGGCAGAAAGGGTACGGCAAACAATGCCTGCAGAAGAAACCAGAGGTTGTACTGCATGCGGGCAGAAATATGATTTTTGAGAAGCCGCTTCGCGGCGAGCATGATACATATAAAGAAAGCAATAAAAGAGTTACAGATAAAAAATCGGATGCCAAAACCGGTCACACTACTTTCCTCCCTCTTTGCATTGGCCTGCAAGCAGGCTGCGCAGGGCTTCGATATCGGATTCGGTTAATTTATCGTGCTCCAGATAAGAAGATACCATGGCGGTAATATCCCCATGAAAGTAACGCTCTAAAAAAGAAGAACTTTTCTGGCCGATATACTCTTCTTCCATTACAAGCGGGGTATAGATAAATACCCTGCCCCTTTTCTCAAAAGTGAGTGCACCTTTATTCACCAGGCGTTTCAGCAGAGTCTGTATTGTTTTGGGGCTCCAGGTGGTATGGGCTGTTAAATAGTCGGTCACTTCATTTGTACTGACCGGTGCACGCTTCCATACGACCTTCATTACTTCAAATTCTGCTTCTGAAATCTGAGGCAGTACCGTCATGTTCGTTCCTCCCTTAATTCTTACGTGTGTAATACAAACATTATAATCTTCCGGGGGGAGTCTGTCAAACAATGCAGCAACAGCAGGGTGTATGCTTGCGGAGGCCAGGGGTGAAGCAAAGGGGTCAGACCCCTCTGCAAAAGGGACCGTCCCCGGTGAGGCAGCGCGCTTGTATGTTTGAGTTTAGACCGGGAGCTATATCTTGCAAAAACGTAAGGTTAAGCCGTCTGATTGAAAGACTTATGCAAGGCTTTCACAAATTCTCTGTGATAGAATAAAAGTGTAATTAGGTGCAAAGAGTTTTTTTATCAGACAGGAGGCCGTCTATGATAAAACAAAAGGCAGTGGAGATATTGGGGAAGTTAGTGACAGGGATCATATTATTATTCCTTGGGACTCTGTTTGTGGTGGTGGGAGTCTTCTTGGGATTTGCAGACAGTTTACTGCGAAAATTTGATAAATGCAGTTTGAAAAAATAAACCGTTTTATAAATAATAAATATTGGTAAGCCTTTCTGCCGGTGTTTACAAAATCACCCGAAACATACTATAATCAGGGCAGCGCTACATTTCCCTTTGGACGATTATCATTACCCCTTACGCAAACGGAATATGAGAGACGTGGAATGTTAATCCGGAAAGGAATCAGTAAAGGAGGCGGCGATATGGAATTCAGCCATGAGTTGATTGTGCCGAATGAAGATTTACCTTTTAAGGTGTTTGTCTTTGAGGGCAGGGAAGGCAATTATTTCCGTGATAAGCATTGGCACCGCTCGGTGGAAATATTTGCAGTATTTGAGGGAGAGCTCTCTTTTTATATAAATGAGGAAAAGTATCCTCTCAGACCGGGTGAATTTATGCTGGTAAATTCCAATGAGATCCATTCCGTGGATTCTCCGGAGCAAAATATGACGGTTGTCGTACAGATTCCGCTGAAGGTTTTTGAGAAATACTATACAGGAGAGCAGTTCATTCGTTTTACCCATGATTCAAAATCCCAGGATGAGAAGGTGATGATCCTGATTTCTTCCATTTATCGGGCTTATACCGAGAAAAAGTGTGGATATGACCTGAAGGTACAGGGGCTGTTTTATGAGCTTTTGTACCTGCTGGTAACCAGGTACCGGGAGATGGAAGTGAGCCGGGAGATGGTAAGGAAAAATCGTAAACTGAACAGGCTGTCTGTCATTACGTCCTATGTGAAGGAGCATTATACGGAAGAGATTTCGCTGGACCGGCTGGCGGAGATCTTTGGCTATTCTCCTGCTTATCTCTCCAGGATGTTTCAGAAGTATGCCGGAATTAATTATCTGACTTATCTGCAGAGTATACGGGTGGAGTACGCATACCAGGAACTGGCAAATACGGAACGGACGATCAGTGAGATCGCACTGGATCATGGATTTCCGAACAGCAAGGCTTTGGCCAAGGCATTTCGCAAAAAGTACGGGATGCTGCCAAGTGAATTTAGAAAAAAGACAAAAAAGTGCCATTGATTAGATAAATATTTGGTCGAAAAGTACAGAATAAGCTGATAAAATTACCTCATAAGGATAAATATGAATAAATTTTCATTCTTAGGAGGGATATTAATGGATATTCAAAAAGTAACGGATTCTTCGTTTGGCAAATACGGAAGAGTGCTGCAGGGCTATTCTATCTGCAGAATTCTGAAGGAGATGGAGCACACGCCTCTGCCGAAAGAAGTGATTTACGTAGCATCTGTAGAAGAGATGGAGGCCCTGCCGGAAGCGGAAGCCTTTAAAAACCGGGCATTTGGGGGACTTCCGATCGAAATCGGATACTGTAATGGAGATAATCATAAGCTGAACGGACTGGAGTACCACCGTTCATCTGAGATTAATATTGCGGTGACCGATATGATTCTGCTGCTCGGTTCCCAGCAGGACGTGGGGACGGATTTTACG
Source organism: Clostridiales bacterium VE202-21 (assembly GCA_000509105.1). Taxonomy (GTDB): domain Bacteria; phylum Bacillota; class Clostridia; order Lachnospirales; family Lachnospiraceae; genus Faecalicatena; species Faecalicatena contorta. The sequence continues at coordinate 15,977 of BAIF02000062.1, forward strand.
TATGATACTTCGAAGGTGGAGGCGTTTTATGTGCCTGCGGGAACGGTTGTGGAGATGTATGCGACCACGCTGCACTATGCGCCTTGCACCGCACAGCCGGGAGGATTCAGATGTGTTGTAATTCTGCCGGAGGGCACCAATACGGATCTGACATTTACTCCGGGCACGGAGGGCGAGGACTGTCTGATCACCGCAAGAAATAAGTGGCTGATTGCCCATGAGGAGGCAAAGATCGAGGGTGCTTTCTGCGGGCTGAAGGGTGAAAATATTACATTGGAATAAATGGAATCTGAGTTTGAGCGGTAATAGGAAACTAATATATTTATTAAGAAAGGAAGGTACATACAATGAATAACATGCCGGAACTGAAAATTGGAGTTGTAGCTGTCAGCAGGGACTGTTTCCCGGAGAGTTTGTCGGTAAGCAGGCGCGAAGCGCTGATGAAGGCTTATCATGAGAAATACGGTGAAGAGGGAATCTATGAGTGCCCGGTCTGTATCGTAGAGAGCGAACTCCATATGGTGCAGGCGCTGGAAGATGTGAAGAAAGCCGGATGTAATGCGCTTGTTGTTTATCTTGGTAACTTTGGACCGGAGATTGCAGAGACATTGCTTGCAAAGCACTTTGACGGGCCGAAGATGTTTATTGCAGCGGCAGAGGAGCGTGGAGACAACCTTGTGCAGGGGCGCGGGGATGCCTACTGCGGCATGCTCAATGCCAGTTACAACCTGAAACTGCGCAATATTAAAGCCTATATTCCGGAATACCCGGTTGGCACGGCAGAAGAATGTGCAGATATGATCTATGAATTCAGGCCAATCGCAAGGGCTGTTACAGCGCTCAATGATTTAAAGATTATCAGCTTTGGGCCTCGTCCGCTTAATTTCCTTGCGTGCAACGCACCCATTAAGCAGCTTTACAATCTGGGTGTTGAGATAGAAGAAAATTCTGAACTGGACTTATTTGAAGCATATAACAAACATGCAGGGGACGAGAGAATTCCGGCTATTGTAAAAGAGATGGAAGAAGAACTCGGTGCAGGGAACAAAAAGCCGGAGATCCTTGCAAAGTTAGCGCAGTATGAGATCACCCTGAAGGATTGGGTGGAGGAGCACAAAGGTTACAGAAAATATGTGGCAATTGCAGGAAAATGCTGGCCGGCGTTCCAAACCCAGTTTGGCTTTGTTCCATGTTATGTAAACAGCCGTTTGACCGGACAGGGAATTCCGGTGTCCTGCGAAGTTGACATTTATGGGGCTTTGAGTGAATTTATCGGAACCGTAGTAAGCGAAGATGCCGTTACCCTGCTGGATATCAACAATACAGTACCGGCAGATATGTACAAAGAGGAGATTGAGGGCAAATACAACTACACGCACAAAGATACATTTATGGGCTTCCACTGTGGAAACACCGCATCCAGCAAGCTTTCCTTCTGTGAGATGAAATACCAGATGATCATGGCTAGAGCGCTGCCGGAAGAAGTGACACAGGGAACGCTCGAAGGCGATATTGTACCGGGAGACATTACATTCTTTAGACTGCAGAGCACAGCGGATTGTAAGCTGCGCGCATACATAGCCCAGGGAGAAGTACTCCCTGTTGCAACCCGCTCCTTTGGAGCAATTGGCATCTTCGCAATTCCGGAGATGGGAAGGTTCTACCGCCATGTATTAATTGAGGGCAACTACCCGCATCATGGCGCAGTGGCATTTGGCAATTATGGAAAGGCGCTTTTTGAGGTATTCAAATACATAGGAGTGCCGGTGGAAGAAATTGGGTATAACCAGCCGGCCGGCGTACGGTATCCGACGGAAAATCCCTGGAAATAAACAGAATATTCTGAAAACGGTGGGCAAGGGGGTCAGACCCCTCTGCAGAGGGGTCTGACCCCCTTGCCCGACTTTTTGGAATGATGCGGAGGTTATTATGTTATATATAGGTGTAGATTTAGGTACTTCAGCAGTAAAGCTTCTGCTGATGGATGAAAACGGTAAGATCCAGAATATCGTTTCTAAAGAATATCCCCTGTTTTTTCCACACCCCGGCTGGTCAGAGCAGAATCCGCAGGATTGGTATGCGCAGACTGTTGAGGGAATCAGGGAATTGACTGCCGATTGTGACAAGCAGCAGATTGCTGGTATCAGTTTTGGCGGACAGATGCATGGACTTGTGGTACTGGACGAAAAGGACGAAGTTATACGGCCTGCAATTCTCTGGAATGACGGAAGGACAGAAAAAGAGACGGTTTATCTTAATGAGGTGATTGGAAAAGACAAATTGTCTGAATACACGGCCAATATCGCTTTTGCCGGATTTACAGCGCCCAAGATCCTTTGGCTGAAGGAAAATGAGCCGGAGAATTTTGCAAGAATCAGTAAGATTATGCTTCCAAAGGACTATCTGGCATATAAGCTGAGCGGCGTGTTCTGCACAGATTATTCCGATGCATCCGGTATGCTTCTTATGGATGTAAAGAATAAACGCTGGTCTAAGGAAATGATGGAGGTCTGTGGCGTTACAGAGCAGCAGCTTCCCACGATCTATGAGAGCTATGATGTTGTTGGACATATGAAAGCAGATGTGGCGGAAGAGCTTGGTTTTGGCAGTGGCGTAAAGGTGATCGCAGGAGCCGGGGATAATGCGGCCGCAGCGGTAGGTACAGGAACGGTGGGAGATGGGATGTGCAATATCTCTCTTGGAACATCAGGCACAATCTTTATCTCAAGCAGTTCCTTTGGCGTGGATGACAACAATGCGCTGCATTCCTTCGCTCATGCGGACGGCCATTATCATCTCATGGGCTGTATGTTAAGCGCTGCATCCTGTAATAAGTGGTGGATGGATGAGATTCTGAAGACAAAAGAATACGCCGCAGAGCAGGAGGACATTGTCAAACTGGGAGAAAATCAGGTGTTCTATCTGCCATATCTGATGGGAGAGCGCTCCCCGCACAATGATCCGAAAGCAAGGGCAACGTTTACGGGAATGACGATGGATACCACAAGAGAGGAAATGACCCAGGCCGTACTGGAAGGCGTGGCATTCGGACTGAGAGACTCTCTGGAAGTGGCCAGAAGCCTTGGTATCCGGATCGAAAGAACAAAAATATGCGGTGGTGGGGCAAAGAGCCCGCTCTGGAAAAAAATCATTGCGAATGTCATGAACCTGAAAGTAGATGTCATAGAAAGCGAAGAAGGCCCCGGATACGGAGGCGCCATCCTGGCGGCAGTAGGATGCGGGGAATATGCATCCGTAGAAGATGCGGCAGGTAAGCTGGTAAAGGTAATCGAGACCGTAGAACCAGATGCACAGCTGGTAGAAAAATATGAAGAACGTTACCGGAAATTTAGGAAAATATACCCGGCAATGAAGGAATTGTTTCAGGTGCTGGCTGAATAAGTGCAAAGGGGTCAGATCCCTCTGCAAAGGGGAGTGTCCTCTTAGCGGAGGGGTCTGACCCCTTTGAGTTACTGTTCAGACCGTGTCGTGCACCCCGCTGCACGGCATCGGAGCCAATGAGGTGATGGCCTCGGGGCATCTGTGCCTCGCCGCAGGCGGCTTTTAATGGGCAGATGCTGTTACTGTGCGCACCCGCAGGGTGTGAACAGTAACCCCTTTGAAACTAACGACATCAAAATGTTTCTGCCAGGTAGATTTTTCCACTGGCAATGCTTATAATGAATATGTGAAGAACATGTAAACCGTATAAATGACAGGAGGATGAAAGTATGGATAATTACCGTGCAGAACGCAATCAATTACTTGCAGAACACATGATTAAGAATCTAAAAAGCCGTAATATGGCTGGTTATTATGCGAAGACAAAAGAGGAAGCACTGAAAATGGCGCTTGATATGATGCCGGAAGGAAGCAGTGTAGGCTGGGGCGGTTCAGCCTCTGTGACGGAGACCGGGCTGAAGCAGGCGGTCTGTGAAGGCAATTATCAGGTGATTAACCGGGATGTCTGTAAGACTCCGGAGGAAAAGCGTCAGGCAGAACTGGCATGTCTTGACAGTGATTACTTCCTTGCCAGTTCCAATGCCATTACATATGATGGAATACTGGTTAATATAGATAAGTTTGGGAATCGGATCGCTGCCATTGCTTTTGGGGCGAAAAATGTAATTCTAATCGTTGGAATGAATAAAGCGGTTAAAAATGTGGAAGAAGCACTGAGTCGTGTGCACAATGAGGCTACCCCGATAAATGCTGTCCGTTTGGGCATAGACACACCTTGCAGGAACGACGGATTCTGCTATGACTGCAAAGGTGCAAATTCCATGTGCTGCCAGGTGCTTGTGACGCGTAATTCGGGAGTGAAGGAAAGAATAAAAGTCATATTGGTTAATGACAATTTGGGATTTTAGAGGTAGCATACCGCCGGGACAAAGAGGATGTTCACCGGCGGTATATTTTTCAGCCGGTTATAATAATTTGATTTATGAAACCTTATGCCAAAACATCACACATGCTCCGCCTGTTTTTGTGTTTTCTATCCTGACGGTACCGCCAAGCTGTTCCACTAATTGTCTGACGATATAGAGTCCAAGACCGGAATGCCCGCCGCCCGACTGCCGGGATTCATCGCCGCGATAGAATTTATTAAGAGCTTTATTTAAATCCTTCGGACTAAATCCACTTCCAGAATCACAAATTTTATACGTAATCCGTTCTTTTTCGGCTTTTATGGTAATGTGAACCGACCCTCCCGCCGGGGTATACCGCAGACTGTTAGAAATAATATTATCAAAAATCCGCGACAGCCATTCTGAATCGGTCCATATGGTATTCTCCATGTAACCCTGCATTTCTAAAACCATTTTAATATCCTTTTGCCCTGCCTGCAGTTCAAATTCATGTACTTTCTGCGTCAAAAAATCAGGTAAAGATACAGGCACAAGATGTGGCTGTATGTCTGATGTCTCCAGGCCGGACGAATATTGTATCTCTTGGACAAGTGCTGCGCTTTTTTTCGCGTTTTCCCGGATAACGCTGAGATACCGGCATAACTTTTCGTCTCCCGTAGAATTGTTTTTAAGCAGCGCGTCAGTATATCCCAGAATAATAGAAAGAGGGGACTTCAAATCGTGGGACAGAGCCGCCACTATTTCCACACGTTCTTGTTCCATTTTCCATTGAGCAGACAGAGAATTCTGAAGTTCCTCTTTCATTTCGGAAAAAGCGAGGCAAAGCCTGCCCAGTTCATTGTCTGAATGATAGTCAATTTCAAAGTCGAGATCTTTTTCCTGTATCTTTTTTGACGCATCAATTAACAGTTGGAGCGGCTGATTGATCTTGCGGGCAAATACTCTGGAATACAGGAGCGTAAAACCGATGATGTAGAGAAACGGAGAGCACAGAGCCAGGATGAGAGCTGCGAATACCAGCTTTCCCCTGTTATTTGCAAAAGTTGTTTTAATCTGGTAGGAGAGAAGGACGGCCCCCGCTGTATTTCCGTTGTTATCCAGGAGAGGAACCGTATAGATGTAATGTCCATGCCGAAAGACAGTTGTCCCTGCAAAGCTGTGAAATAATTCTTCCTTTGTCTCAAACGGTTTTCGCGGATTCGAACCATAGAGAATGCTGCCATTTTCATCTACAACCAGATAAAGCATCCCGCCGTCCGGAATGGTACTCTTTAAGCCGGCTTCTTCGGACTGCGACAGCAGATCCAGGTTTGTTTCACGAATATAAGCCTCAATACCGGGAACCTGACGCTCGTAATAATCTGGAGTATAAATGTCACGATCCAGGGATTTGGTAAATAAATAAAAGACAATCGCATAGGTAAGCACCGTCCGATTGCGCTGGCTGTCAGAATCCTTACAAAAGTACGCCTGAACTGGGATGCAAGTGATTGATTCTTCATAGGATGTACCCCGCTTTCTTACGTTTTATTCCACTTATATCCGATTCCCCAGACGGTGGAGATGTACTCTTTGTCAGCCGCTGCTGAAAATTTTGCCCGGATTTTCTTGATACGCTCAACAACAGTGGAGGAATTTCCCTCGGAATCGTAGCCCCATACCTTTTCATAGATCTGTTCTCTCGAAAAAACCTGACCCGCATGGAGTGCCAGTAATTCTACAATGTCATACTCGCGTTTGGTCAAATCTATGTCTTTTCCATCAACCCTGACAGTGCGTTCTCTCATATCCAGGCACAGTTTTTCAAAGTACAGCTTAGATCGTTTGTTCTCCGCATTCATATACTGTGACCGTCTCTCACGCCGCAGATCTGCTTCGATTTTCGCCATCAGCTCCTGCAGTCCAAAGGGCTTGGTTATATAGTCATCGCCGCCAAGGGTTAATCCTCTGATTTTATCGGTTTCCGACTGCCGTGCACTCAGGAAAATAACAGGGCACAGGACATCATCCCGGATCGCCCGGCACACTTCAAACCCATCCATACCGGGCATCATAATATCCAGAATGATCAGATCCGGCTGCTTTCGTGACAGCTCAATACCTTTTTGCCCGTCATAAGCTGTGAGCACTTCATGTCCCTTTGCTTTTAGTTCATCCTCGAGCAGCATGACAAGGTCCGTTTCGTCATCAATTATCAATATTTTACTCAATATGGCACTCCCTTCTACTTAAAGAACAAACTCTTTTACTAGTATGGCTTATACTAGCTTTTTCTCCCATCCCATATGTTAAACCATATCATCCCTCCGATCAAGAACAGAATCAGACCAGCTGCTGCAGCGCCGAGTCCTGTGGATGCCGTTTTTATCAAGCCGGATGTAATTTCTGTCTGCGAAAGGGAGCCGGCATCTTTCAGGAAATAAGTGCCCGCGAGCATCCCCAGCTTGACCGGCCAGGTCCATGGAATGAACGGCCACAGCCCTGAACCAAGGCCTGTCAGGCCAAGTATTGCCGCCATTAAAAGACCGCCAAAACTGATGCCGACAGAGGCTCCCATCCCCCAGGCGAAGCTGATCCACAGGTGAAGTGCAAGCAGCGGAAGGGCTCCAATGACTGCAAGAGCGGCGCCTGCCACAAACACCCAGACGGTAACTCCTGCCGGCACCGCGGCCTTCATTCCCGCGCAGAGGATCAATACTGCGATAAATGTACACACGGCCACACAAAAAAACAGTAGTAAAAACTTACCGGCATATAGCCTGACACGGGAAAGCCCAGTTCCTAAATAGCCGGAAAAGTTTCCGGCAAGCTCTTCCTCCTGTACAATAAATCCAGCCAGAATACCTATGCCTGCCGGGATTATAAACACTGTCCAGATTGTGAAAAATCCTTCAAAAGCAAACGCCTGCGTACTTCCTTCCCGGGCTGCCAGATAGGCAGCCGTGCATAGAGAGAATATAATAGGCATACAAAAAGTAAGCCACCGGACAGCCGTCCGCTTTGTCCGGAGCCATTCGGATAATAAGAGCTTCAGCATTTTTCTTCCCTCCTGTTAAACCATACAGCGGTAAGCAGCGTGACGGCCAGAAATACAGCTATTGACACCGCGATTCCGGTTGGGATCACGGAAGTGTCCATGAGCGGATTTCCGCTTTCTAATACAGAACCATTTGGATGTACTTCCGCGATAGGGCACATTAGCCGTATTGCCCAGCTCCAGGGTACAGTAAACCAGAAAGCCTCAGGCGCGGCAAGAACCCCGGCTGCCATGCCTGCAAATCCGAGCCCCATGCTCAGAAACAGTCCCTTCCACGTAGCCGCCCACAACTGAATAGGAATCAGGGCAAGGGAAGCCGCCCAGCAGACAATACTTGCTGCTGCAATCTGCCGGAAGGGGATAGCGCCGGATTTTGCGAGTACCCCTGCTAGAATTGCGGCAATGGTCAGAACCATCGCAGAAAGCAGGCTGTAGACCGCCATAGCCGCCACCTTATATATCCAAAGCAGCATGGGTGAAACATTGCGTGAACGTAAGGCGCGATAATTTCCGGACTTCTTTTCCTGCCCGGCCGCTAATGCAGCAAAAAGTGCAAAACCAAGAGGAAGGAATACAAAAGTCCACCAGTTAAAAATCAGGGCTAAAAGGTTGTCCCACATCCAGGATCTGTTCTGTGACAAGGGATGTTTCATAAGAGTTGCCTGCATAATCAGCGCATATCCTGCGAAAAACACCGGAACCAAAACAATTAGTTTTCCCATAAACGTTCTTTTATATTTAAGGAGTTCAGATCGCAGCCCATTCATCATTTATACCCTCCATTTATTATAATATCTGTAAAAAAGTCCTCCAGATCTGCGCCGGGATCAGGGTCACCCTGAAACAGCAGCCGTCCGTTACTGATAATTCCGATCTGATCCACAACCTGGGCGGCCTCAGAGAGAATATGGCTGGAGAGCAGGACAGTAATGCCTTTTTCAGGAAAAGAAGAAATCAGTTCCCGCAATTCCTGAATTCCGAAGGGATCAAGTCCATTGGCAGGTTCATCCAACACCAGCAGGGCCGGATTATTCAGAAGCGCCACGGCAATCCCCAGCCGTTGTTTCATCCCCATAGAAAACTGTGAAGCCCGTTTCTTACCGGTATTCCTCAAGTTAACAGTATCCAGCACCTCATGAATCTTTTCGCCGGGGATCCCCAAGAGCCTGGTATGCACCAGCAGATTTTCTTCCGCCGTAAGGTTGCCGTACAAAGCGGGTGCCTCAATCAAAGCTCCGATTTTTTCCAGGGCATCCCGTTTCCAGGGCTTACCGTTAAAATAAATCTGCCCCTCCGTGGGCCTCAGCAGTCCGGTAATCATCTTCAGCGTAGTAGACTTGCCAGCCCCGTTCGGTCCCAGCAGCCCGTACACACAATTCCGCCTGATCTTCAGGCAGACCCCGCCAACAGCTAATTGTTCTCCGTAACGTTTAGACAAATCATCCGTTTTTAGAATAAAATCATTCATATTAATCGTTCCTTTCCATAAAATTAAGCGAGCCAAAATTCCCACGGGAAAGAGCTCATAGTGACGTGAAAAATGTTGTACCTGCCTTGCCTCTGAATCCTGATAAGTGGGCCCGGTCAACACGCTATATGTCTTATCAGATACACTCTAACACTGAAAAATAACATTTCTATAACAAACGGTATTCCCAAAAAAGATTTTCTGTTGAAATTTAAATAAAATGGTACACACGAAAATGTGAAATTATGTCCCAAATGAACCGTTTGACGAAACAGTTGGGACAAGCCTGTCTTGTTACTGTTTGACACTGTTTTAGGTAACTATTAGAAGAAAATGGATCAGAAAAAGGCAGGCTGCTTCTTTAAGAAGCTGCGCAAAGAAAAGGGATTGACACAAGAGAAAATAGCCGAACAGATAAATGTCTCAGGAAGAACTATATCAAGAAGGGAAACCGGAACTAATATGCCAGACTTTGATATTCTAATTGAGATGGCAGACTTTTATGAAGTAGTCATCCGCGAATTAATTGACGTAGAAAGGAAAAGTGAAATGATGAATAAGGAAATGAAAGAAACTGTTTTAAAAGTAGCTGATTATAGCAACGAAGAAAAAACGGACATACCGTCTGTTGGCGATACGTCCGTACTGCATCAAAGTCTTTCAGCAATTATAACAAGTTCTTAATCATGAACTCATCATTGTGAACCTTAAACTCTTAAGTTTGAGAGAGGCACAGACCGGATTTGAACCGGTGATCAGGGTGTTGCAGACCCACGCCTTACCGCTTGGCTACTGCGCCTTAGCTAATTGCTGTACTTTATATACTACTCAATCAGCTTTTAAATTATACCAAAAAAATCTCAAACCGTCAAGAGATGAAGCGAACTTTGTGAGCGGTTGGGGAGCGGGGAAATAGGGAGGTCGTTTTTGTGGAACGGGACTGCTACCGGAGCAGGGGAACTTTCAGTGTGCTTTCTGTACGCTTTAGTGAACGTACCTACATGAAGCGCCCAGCCGTAAGAACCGGATATGGGGGTGTTTGGAAGCCCAGCCGGTTCTCACGGCGCCCTCTTCACGAATACGTCTACCTTTCACCCCCAAGAATATTCCTCTTGAATTCAATATAAGTTGCTATGAAGTAGATCATATACATCCCCCCGAACAGCAGCAGTGATAATCCGAAGTAAGACCACACCGGCGCCACCACTCCTGAATATGTGACGAATGCATGGCTGATATAGCCTGCGATTCCTCCGCTGATCAGAAGTGCACCGATAAAGGGGCAGAGGTAATACAGGAACAGCTGTTTCAGGATAAGCCTGTTCAGTTCTTTTTCCTGCAGGCCCAGTTTACGCAGCAGGTTATAACGGTACCGGTATTTGCTTGAATCGCTTAGCTGCTGCACGGCCAGTACAGTGAGTGCTACGCACAGGAAGACGAGTCCTATATAAAAGAGCGGGAAAATGAGGGTGGACATGAGGAATTTCATTTCCCGCATTTCGTTCTGCCGTACAAAGGTGTAGCTGTCGGAGACATAGATGTTGTCGGTTCCGTATCCTCTGTGTGCATCGGCATCGCCGTATCCTTCATACCCGTATTCTTCATCATTCCATGTGATCCCCTGGATGTTCAGGAGGGTGTCTCCAAAATCCTTGGGAATGGTGCCGTTAATCTGGACCATCAGAAGGGAATAATACGGCTTCATGGATTTGGCGGCCTGATCGGGGACGATGAGGATGTAGTCAGCCCCGTTATGCCCGCTCTGCTCGAAGCCTTCCGTGTATATGCCTGCGCAGGTGTACGAGGTGCCGCCTATATCGAGCGGTTGCTCCGTGAAGGGGGCGGCCGTCTTGGCCAGGCGGGACTTGATGTGGAGCAGATATTCATTTTCCCCCAGCGATACTTCCGGGTACCCCAGCATTCTGCGCAGATAATTGTAATCGGATAGCATCATATAGGTGTCATATTTGTAGTACGAGCTTTTGTCGGCCAGGGAATAGTTATGAATCAGGAAATTGTTCATGTCATCGGATTCATTTTCGAATATCTGGTAAATATAAGCGTCTTTTATTTTTGCCTCTTTTTGTATGGCTTCCTTTTCTCCTGCGAAATCGTAGTCCGGGTTCTGATGGTATACGGCAATGTCGAAGGGCCATTTTTCGTCGGACTGTGTGTTCTGGAACTGGTTCAGCATGAGGGCGCAGGAGGCTCCTATTAAAGCGACCATAAATAGGATCGTCAGTGTGCCCAGCGTGAACTGCATGGTCCGGATCTTGGAGGAAAGCTGGCGCAGCACGAAAATATTGGCATGCTTCCAGACGCCGGCCCGGCCTTTTTTGATGTAGCCGGTGAGGAAAGCGGAGAGACCCATATAGAGCAGGTAAACGGATACCACCAGACCTAGAATCATGGGATACACGTTCCAATCGTTAAAGTGGCCGAAGATCAGCATACAGCCGAAAAAGATCATGAAAGCCACAGCGGCGAAGAACATCCACTGTTTGCCGGAGTTGTTGCCGTTCTTTAATTCTTCGTTCTGATGTTCCATATACATCATATCCCGGATGTTCATTTTCTTAAATCTGCGTTTGTTTCTGAAAAGGGCCAGCAGATAGGAGCCGCAGTAGATTCCCGCCGTCATCAGCAGGGTAGCCATTTTCCATTCAAGCCGGATGCTGTAGTCTGCATTTACCATGGCGTAGATCAAGGTGGTGAGGAGCTGCTGCAGAAACAAACCGGGGAGCAGGCCGATGACAAATGCCGCCAGTCCAAGCAGGATCGTTTCTTTTAAGAAAAGGTTGGCAATCTGTTTTTTACGGAAACCCAGAAGGAGATAGGTAGCAAACTCCCGGCTTCGTTTTTCCGCCATGAATTTTACCATATAGTGCACAAGCCAGATAATGATCAGTACGATGAAGAAAGTTGCCATTCCAAGCATGGCCGCCAGCATTCCTGCTTCCGTGCAGATTTCCCGGACAGCATCGGAGAAGATCATGGAATTGAAGGCGAACATCATGGCAGTGATCAACACCATTGTCATGAGATAAATGAGATAGTCTCTGAGAGAGCGCCGGGCATTTCGCAGGGCCAGCTTAGTCAGCATACCCATCACCTCCAGTCAGGGAGAGCACATCCAGGATTTCATTTAGAAATTCTTTCCTTGTTCCCGGGCCCCGGCGCAGTTCATGGAAGATCTGACCGTCCTTTAGAAAAAGGATACGGCTGCAGTAACTCGCGGAGAAAGCGTCATGTGTTACCATGAGGATGGTTGCATTGAGCTCGCTGTTCATATAGGAAAATGTTTCGAGCAGCATCCGGGAGGATTTGGAATCCAGGGCCCCGGTCGGCTCGTCGGCAAATACGATTTTGGGATGGTTAATCAGAGCCCTTGCACAGGCGCAGCGCTGTTTTTGGCCACCGGAGACCTGATAAGGAAATTTGTTGCGGATAGACCAGATATCCAGTCTCTCCATGATATCTTTTGTCTGCTGATCAATCTCACGTTTTCCTTTTTTGGTGAGCGACATGGCAAGAGCGATATTTTCTTTCAGAGTAAGCGTATCCAAGAGGTTGTAGTCCTGGAAGACAAAGCCGAGATTGTTTTTGCGGAAGTCCGCCATCTGATCCTCGTTCATCTTTGTAATGTCGTCCCGGCCATACCAGATATGTCCGGAGGTGACGGTGTCTACTGTTGCGAGCAGGTTTAAGAGCGTTGTCTTTCCGCTGCCGCTGGCCCCCATGATTGCGGTAAATTCCCCCTGGTCAATGATAAAGCTTATGCGGTCAATCGCTTTGGTCAGATTGTTTTTGTTTCCATAATATTTTTCTACATCTTCTATATGGAGCAGTTCCTTCATGAAATCAATACCTTCCTTTCCCGTTACTTATTGATGAGCGGCTTTTTAAACCTATTATTCCGCGGGTTGTGGATTGCGGACCGCCCCCGGATATAAATATTGTAACGGAAAATGTGATCAGGTTGTATCAAATCAGCTTTCAGTAACCTTACAAAATCGAAAGATTGTTACTAAGCGCGGTCTGCGGGCCGCGCATAGTAACGGCATCTGGTTCACTTAAAGTCGCCTGTGGCGAGGAACTTAATGCCCGACCCCATCACTTTATTGGATCGGATGTCTTGCAGCAAGGTGCGCGGCCCCGTGAATGGCAGCGAAAAAGTTCTCTTTTAATCTCTTCCAAAGTGGCTGCCGCCATCGGGAAATGTCAGCAGGATACGGGTATAGGTTCCGTATTCTGACTGTGCATCTAGGGTGATTCCAAGTTTCCGGCTTAACTTCCTGCAGAGATAGAGACCGATTCCTGTAGACTGTCGGTTTTGCCGTCCATTGCTGCCGGTAAATCCTTTGTCGAAGATACGTCCCAGTTCTTCTGGGCGTATGCCGATTCCGTTGTCTTCAATGGATAGAATTGTTTTCAGCTCCTCTTTTTGTGTACGGATAGTGATAAGGCAGTCGCCTTCTTTTTTATACTTGACGGCATTGATAATGATCTGGCCGATGATGAACTCCAGCCACTTATCGTCGCAGTATACATTTTCAGTACCGGCCTGCATATTTATGGAAACGCCGTTCTGGATCAGATATGACTGGAAGCGGTGGATTGCGGCATAAACGGGGTTCTTCAGTGGAATTTCCCGTATCATGTAATCCTGGCAGACTGTGTCTGACCGGGCATAGTAAAGGGCCTTGTCCACATCGTTTTCCAGCTCGCCCAGATGGGATTTCAGGCGTCGGGTATCCTCGGGGCTCCAGGAATCTGGTTCCCTGCGGTTATCACAGATCAGATTCATGGCTGTGAGAGGAAGTTTGACTTCATGAATCCAGTTTTCTATGAATTCTTTATATTCGGTCCGCTCATTTTCCAGATGGTGTATGGCGTCGATGATGGATTTATTGGATTGTTTCAGCAGTCTTCGATAGAGCCTGTCTTCCAGGCGCCAGGATTCCGGCATGATCTCTGAGATCAGATAGGGCTTGTCCAGTCCATTGAGTATATGGAATATTTCACGGAAATAACGGTTTCTTCTGTACCAGGACACAAAAAACCAGACTGCCAGCAGGAAGAACCAGAGGAGATAAAGTAAAATCATCTGATTGTTCTTCAGGCCGCAGATTCCCAAATATACATAACTCAACAGCATACAAAGTAATTGAAAGAGCAGAAGCAGGATCTTGTCCTTAATGAATTCTAAAAATGTCATAGCTGATATCCCTGCCCTCTCCTGGTTACAATCATATTTTCCAGGCCGATTTCTTTCATTTTACCGCGTATGCGGGTGATATTAACGCTTAAAGTATTGTCATCAATAAAAATCTGATTATCCCAGAGATCGTCGATCAATTCCTCCCGGGAAATGATTTGCCCTGCCCGTGAAAACAGGTTGTAGCAGATGCGCAGTTCGTTCCGGGTCAGCTGTTCGGATCTGCCTTCATAAGTAAGGACGCCCTTCAGCATATCCAGTTCGCAGCCTTTCCAGGTAAACCTTAAGGGATTCTCCGGTGCTTTATTGTGCCCCGTCCGCTTCAGGACCGCCGCGATACGGGCGAGCAGAATGGGCGCCTGGTAAGGCTTTGTTATATAATCGTCACCGCCCATCATCATGCCGTTAAGCTCGTCCATTGAATTGCTGCGGCTGGTTACGAAAATGATGGGCACATCCGCCTTTTTTCGAATATCCCGGCAGACCTTCAGGCCATCGGTTCCCGGCAGCTGGATGTCCAGAAGGATCAGATCCGGGGCAGCTTCTTCCACAAGGCGGGGGATTGCAGAAAAATCCTCAGCAGCTTCTGCCTCGTACAAAGCATTTTCCAGCATAAGTTTCAGTTCTAGACGAATCTCTTTTTCATCTTCCACTATTAAAATGCGGTACAAATAGCAGCCCTCCCGAAAGTATTTTCAGAATCTAATTCCAATCCTTTGAGATACAAATCCATTTCTTGGAATGGGAATGTTTCTCGAGCTCTTCAAGTGTCAGTTTGATTGCACTGTTTCCGCTTCCAGCTGCGGGGTATACAGTTGAGAAACGTTTTAAGGATTCGTCCAGATAGACCTCCACACCTTCATTCACAACAAAAGGACAGACACCGCCCGGTGCATGGCCTGTCAGCGCTTCCACCTGATCAGGCTGGATCATCCGGGCCTTTTCGTGGAACTCTGCTTTAAACTTCTTGTTGTCCGTCCGAGCATCTCCGGCCATTACTATTAGAATAGGACCGTCTGCCGTCAGAAAAGACATGGTTTTAGCGATGCGTGCAGGCTCGCAGCCAACGGCACGGGCAGCCTCCTCCACAGTAGCGCTGGATGCCTCCGGCTCCAGGATTCTGTCCTCCAGGCCGTACCCGGCAAAATATGCTTTGACCTTTTCAATTGACATGATTATCTCCCTCTTTTCTAAAAAATACTTCTGTAATATAGAGTATAACTTATTTAATAGAATGTCAATTTGAGGATTTAGGCTGTGGACTGAAAGTTCATAATTGACGAAATATTGGGTATAAGCTATTATGTCAATAGACATGTGCAAAGAGGGAAAATCTTGTATAAAGGAGAATAAGTGAGCGTGAAGAATTTGAAGGAAAAAGGACAATTAGCGGAAAGGCTGTATCAGCTGCGTTATCTTGTGGCGGTCGTTATTCTGTTATTCTGTGTCTTGTTTGAAATTAGCGGGTCTTCCATTGGGTTCTGGTCCGTACTTCTCGACGGCACATACGAAAGCAGTGCCCAGGATAACAGTGGTGATCTGCTGGGAAGCAGTAGGAGCATCAGAACGGATGAATGGGCGGTGAGTACGCCCATGGCTTTTTCACAGGAATATAATTATACGGGAAAATACCCGTATTTTTCAGAAACAATCAGGGGGGACAGTACGGATGCATTTATTGTATACGGGCAGCCGGTAAAGTCATGGGAGGTCATTTTCCGCCCGTTCCAAATCGGTTATCTTTTTCTGGGGCCTTCGCGGGGGCTGGCATTTTTCTGGTGTGCCCGGATGCTGGCGTTGTTTTTGGTATCACTGGAATTTGGAATGTATTTGACAAAAAAGAAAAAACTACTGTCTCTGACATATGCACTGTTAGTGTGCTGTTCACCGGTTGTTGCCTGGTGGTTTGCAATTAACGGTCTGGTGGAGATGCTGGTGTTCGGCCAGCTGGCCGTTCTTATGTTTGTCCGGTGGATGCATACAGAATTTCTGTGGAAGAAACTGTTGCTGTCGGCAGGGATTGCATGGTGTGGGATAGCATATATTCTGGTATTTTATCCCTCCTGGCAGATTCCGCTTGGATATGTTTACCTTTTTCTGCTGATAGGCATTATTCTGCGGGAGCGGAAGAACGTAACATGGAAAAAGGGCTCTATTATTTTGAGTGCGGTAGTTCTTCTTATATCGATGGTCGGAGCGCTGGGGGCCATTTTCCTGAAGTCCGCAGACACCATTGAGCTGGTATTAAACACATCTTATCCTGGCGGCAGATCGTTTGTGGGGGGAGCTTCACTTCTAAGAATGTTCAGCTGGGCGGGCGGTTTGTTTTTTCCGTATATTGATCCCGGTCTTGGGATTTCTAATGTTTGTGAAGAAGCGCAGTTTTTCTCTTTCTTCCCCTTAGGTATAATTTTAGGGATAATCCAGATTTTTAGGAGCAAACAGAAGGATGCGCTGTTAATCACGATGACGGCAGGAACTTGTTTTCTTGCTTTGTACTGCGCGTTTCCATGGCCTTCTCTGCTTGCGAAAGCCACACTTCTGAGTATGTGCCAGGGGAGAAGGGTGCTGGTCGGAGTTGGATTTCTCAGTATTGTGCTGCTCGTCTATCTTATCTCGGAAAGTATTGTAAATTATAAAAGCAAAACTGCTGTTATTATCTCTTCTGTAATTGGAGCAGGACTTGCGGGAACCTGTTTTATATATTACACGCAGTTTATGGGAAAGAAGAAGGCACTGGTACTGCTCGCAGTCATCGCTGCTGGGGCAGTCCTCATTTTTGCGGCGATGAAGTGCAAAAGATATGCAGGCCTGGCCTGCTATGTACTGATTATCTCTTTTGTCTGTGGGATGACGGTAAATCCAGTACATCGGGGGGCAGATTCTATCTATTCCAGTAAACTGACCATGGCCATAAAGGAAGAAACAGAAGCGGATCAGGGAGATGGTTTGTGGATGGTGGAAGGCCTGGGCTTCCCATATCTGAACCTGCCCATTACTGTGGGTGCGCCAACGATCAATACCACAAATGTATATCCGGATCTGGAGCGCTGGGAGCAGTTTGACCCAGGGAAAAAAGATTTCAGTAAGTATAACCGTTACGCACATATTATCATTAATATTGTGGACGAGACCTCTCAGGAGCCGGTATTTTTCAATCCGTATGATGATCAGTTGGTTGTGAATCTACAACCTGATCAACTGGAGGTACTTCAAGTAAAGCACATTATGACGGATAAAGATCTAAGTGGGTTTAGTTCAGAAGAAATCCAATTTAATGAGACGGAAAAAATCGGAAGGTATTATCTGTATCAGGTAGAGTATTGACATTGGCTGATATGGAAAGAAAGCAGCCGCAAAGGGGTCTGACCCCTTTGCGGCTCTTTTTCAGAATTGTTTATCAATTTGTTTAAACCCATTCAGCGGGGTTTTCTTGTTTTATCCCGTCACCGTCCCCGCTGTTATTTAACGTAAGGTCATACCGATGCTGGCATGCGATCAGACGTATTTCGAAGTTCTGCCGTTACTGATGCACGATCGAGGATAGGATCAGTCCGGCAAAGAATGCTATGATTGCGGTCAGGTAAACAAACCCGCAGACGATTAGTGTCGGGAAGTTGGGCACCAGGCCGGTGCGCGCATAGGTTACGATGACCGGAATAATGAAAATAGTGCTGATAACCGCCAGAAGAAGTGCAAAGGCGGAGAAGAATCCCAGCGGTTTGTAGCTTCTGCAAAGTCTTGCGATTGTGCGGAGCACCTTCATCCCGTCACTGTAAGTGTTCAGTTTAGACTCGCTGCCTTCGGGCCTGTCCCTGTATTCGATCACGACATTTTCTACGCGCATATTTTTATCGACGGCGTGGATGCTCATCTCGGTTTCGATCTCGAATCCTTTTGAGAGTACCGGAAATGTCTTTACAAAATTGTAGCTGAAAGCGCGGTATCCGGTCATAATATCCTTGATATCATTTTTAAAGAGCAAATTGATTGCTTTTCGGACAAGAGAATTGCCGAAATTATGAAACGGTCGTTTGTTTTCTGTGAAATAGGTGGAGGAGAGTCTGTCACCAACCACCATATCAGCATTGCGGTTAAGAACCTTGTCCACCATGTCACGTCCGAATTCTGCTGGATATGTGTCGTCACCGTCAACCATTAAATATGCTTCTGCGTCAATTTCACGAAACATGCGGCGGATAACATTTCCTTTCCCCTGCTGGTACTCATGGCGGACAACGGCGCCGGCTTTTTTAGCCAGTATGGCAGTGTCATCTGAAGAATTGTTATCATATACGTATATCGTTGCCTCGGGAAGGGCTTCTTTCCAGTCGGTAACTACCTTGGTGACGGTCTTACCTTCATTATAGCACGGAATTAATACTGCGATTTTATCCATAATAAGTTAATCCCCCTAATTCATTTGTAAAATCACTGATTTTATACTACACTATTGATTTATCATATGCAAGGATAAATCTTAAACTTAATTCTGTATCATTTGATATAACAGTGCAGACGGAGCTGTGCAATTACTGCAGAATCTTACTAAAGCAAGGTGGCTGCAGGCATCCAGCACTTCACCCCAGGCGAATTACAATGGGCTGGATGTATAACAGTTCAGGCCGGCCCCATCTGTTATCATTTAATATAATGAAGTGAAACATGAGTAAAAGATAAAATAAATAGAGCAGTTGAAAAAAATGCCCCGCACTTTTATAATGAATAGGTGGCAAATGGAGTAAAAAGAGGTCAGTAGAAATTTATGAAGTTTTATTACCGGGAACAGAATCAGTCTATTGAAATTATCAGATGTTTTGGATGCGACGGGAAAGTAATCCTGCCGGAGTATATTGACGGTTTGCCTGTGGAAAAGGTGGCTGCTTATACATTTTCTGACCGCAGGGACAATAAAGAACAGGAATTCCTGGTCTATGAGACGGAAGATCATGCCCTTTTTAAGGGCGAAGAAGAGCTTCTTGCCGGGTTGAATGTGGAAGAAATCATTTTTCCGGATACGGTGCGGGAAATCGGTAATTATATATTTTATGGCTGCAAAAAATTGCGAAAGCTGGTATTCTCCGATGCGCTGGTACAGATCGGCGGCGGTGCTTTTACCGGCTGCGGGGGACTGGCCTTCTTAAAGGTGCATATGAAGTCCGGCAGGCAGTCCTGCGTGAAGGAAATCTTAGGGGAACTGTGGCAGCGGATTGATGTTACGTTCTGCTATGAGCAGGAAGGCAGAAAAGCGGTTCTTGTGTTCCCGGAACATTATGAGGAAGCGGTGGAAAATACGCCGGCACGGATCTTATTTACACAGCATCATGGTTCCGGAAATAATTACAGACAGTGTTTTTATAATAAAGTAGTGGATTACCGCAAATATGACAGTCTTTTTTCGGTTGCCGCGGCATGGGATAAAGCAGATGTTCTGGCAGATATGGCATTGTGGCGGCTGGCCTGTCCATATGATTTGTCTGACAATCATAAGCGTTCCTATGAAAATATGTTAAGAGACAGGTATCAGGAAGTTGTGCCGTATCTAATAAAAAAAGAACGCTTTGATCAAATCAAATTATTTACGGCGCATGCGCTGTGGAATGCAGATATCTTGGAGTTTGCGCTGGAAACAGCCGCAGAAATGGGCGGGACAGAGATCCTTAGTTATCTGATGAATGAGAAACAGAAATCTTTCCCGACGGTTAGAAAAGAGTTTAGGCTTTGACGGGAGAGGTACGATATAATAAGAGTTTGCAGTGCACAGGAGAGAGGAGGGAACCGGCGGTGATTGAATTAGACAGTGAGCAGAAAAAGGAGATAGCAGTGCGCCTGGAGACGGTGGGGAATAAGATCCTTTTTGCGGCGCGGGATGAACTTTATCTGGGAATGCGTTTTCTGGATGTGGCGCTGAGCAGTTTCTTATATCAGATGGACATTACTGTAAATCCTTTTGGGACAGACGGGAACTCCATTTATTTCCATCCCCAGTATCTGGGTGGGATGTACAGGGAAAACAGGATTCTCGTAAATAGAGGTTATCTGCACATGGTATTCCATTGCATTTTCCGGCATATGGTCAAACGGGAACTGGATGACAGGTACTGGGACCTGAGCTGTGACATTGCGGTTGAACATATGATAGATGGGAATCAGCACCGTTCCGTCCGGTTTTCGAGGAGCCTTCTTAGAAGAGAGACTTACCGCAGGCTGGAGGCGGAGAGGAAAGTGCTCAATGCAGAGCGGGTCTATGCACTGCTTATGGGCTGGAATTTGGAAGAGAAGGAACTGGCGCGCCTGGAGCAGGAATTTTATGTGGATGACCACAAGTATTGGGAAAATAAATACCCACAGCAGAAGCCGGATCCAAACCTGCAGCGGAAGTGGCAGGATATGAATGAGCGCATGGAAACGGATTTGGAGACATTTTCAAAAGAGTCATCCCAACAGGCGGGGGATCTGCTGGATCAGATAAAAATTGAGAACAGAGACCGGTATAATTATAAAGAGTTTTTGAGAAAGTTTGCGGTACTGCGGGAAGAAATCGGTGTGGATGCGGACAGTTTTGATTATTCTTTTTACAGTTACGGGCTGCGGCTTTATGGGAATATGCCTTTGATTGAGCCGCAGGAGACAAAGGAAGTAAAGAAGATTTCGGAATTTGCAGTGGTGATCGATACTTCGATGTCCTGTTCAGGCAGCCTGGTAAGAAGGTTTTTGGAAGAGACGTATTCGGTATTGAGCGAAGAGGAGAGTTTCTTTAAAAAGGTAAATATTCATATGATACAATGTGATGAGAAAGTGCATTCGGACCAATGTATTACCAATGCCGAAGAGTTGGCAAAATATATGGAACATCTGACTCTGTATGGGGAAGGCGGGACGGATTACCGGCCGGCTTTTGCCTATGTGGATGCGCTGGTAGAGAAAGGGAGCTTTGAAGATCTGCGGGGGATTCTGTATTTTACGGATGGGTATGGCATATATCCCCGGAAAATGCCTGCTTATAAGACGGCATTTGTTTTTATGCAGGATGATTACTGTGATACGGATGTACCGCCGTGGGCGATCAAACTGACATTGGGCCAGGAAGATCTGGAACAAAAAATGTAAGCTGGAGGACAGGGAAAAGCATGGATATAAAAAGGGCAAAACAGGAAATTAAAGATTCCATAGAAGCATATCTGGCGAAAGATGAGTTCGGTGAATACAGGATACCCGCCATCCGCCAGAGGCCGGTTCTGCTGATGGGGCCGCCCGGAATCGGGAAGACGCAGATTATGGAGCAGATTGCGAAGGAATGTCAGATTGGGCTGGTGGCCTATACCATCACCCATCATACGAGGCAGAGTGCGGTTGGGCTGCCGTTTATTAAGGAGAAGGTGTATGGAGGGAGGAATTACTCGGTAACCGAGTATACGATGAGCGAGATTATCGCGTCGGTATATGAGAAAATTGAGCAGACCGGGATTGCAGAGGGAATTCTTTTTATTGATGAGATCAATTGTGTATCAGAAACACTGGCGCCGACGATGCTTCAGTTTTTGCAGGGCAAGACCTTTGGAAATCAGAAGGTGCCGGAGGGCTGGATTATCGTGGCTGCGGGAAACCCGCCGGAGTATAACAAGTCTGTCCGGGAGTTTGATGTCGTGACGCTGGACCGGATCAAGAAGATTGATGTGGAAGAAAACTTCGATGTCTGGAAGGAATATGCATACAGGCAGGGGATCCACCCGGCTGTGATATCCTATCTGGAACTCAGAAAAGAGAACTTTTACCGGATTGAAACAACGGTGGATGGCAGATACTTTGCAACGGCCCGGGGGTGGGAAGATCTTTCCCAGCTGATTCAGGTTTATGAAAGCCTGCACAAAACGGTGGACAGGGATGTGGTGTACCAGTATATCCAGCACCGCACAATTTCCAAAGATTTCGCAAATTATCTAGAGCTCTATTACAAATACAAACAGGATTATGGCGTGGAGGATATTCTGGTAGGAAAGTGGAGTACGGCAACCCTGCAGAAGGTAAAGGCGGCCCCGTTTGATGAGCATCTGAGTATCGTCAGCCTGTTGAATGGTAAACTCTGCGAGTTATTTACCGAATGTTATATGACAGATGCCTACGTGACAAAACTTTACGAGTATCTGATCTACTACAGGGAGAACCAGGTCACTTCCATGGTAGAGGATATCTGGCATTTGGCGGAAAAAGATCTGGAAGAACAGATGCGTTCAGAACTGCTGACCCGACGGGATGAATTGGTTTTAAAACGAGTCATTGCGGCGCTTGAGAGATTTGCCATAAGTATCAAAGGCGAATTATTTATCGGGGACGGTGTGTTCGATGAGGTCAAGGCACTTTTTGAAAAAGAAGTGGATAAGCGGGAAGACGAAATAGACCATACAGCCCGGACACTGCAATATGTATTCGATTTTTTGGAAGATGCATTTGGACAAAGCCAGGAGATGGTCGCGTTTATAACAGAACTGAATGCAAACTATTATAGTGTCTGGTTTATCAAAGAGAATGGAAGCGACAGTTACTACCGGTATAATAAGGGGCTGCTGTTTGACGAAAGGCATCATGATATTGTACGCCAGATGGACGGCGTGGAAGGAATGCTGTAAAGGGGTCTGACCCCTTTGCGTGCCATTTTCAGAATAGTTTAACAATTTGAGAAGGAGATGAAGTATGATTAAAGTTATTGCATCGGATATGGACGGCACGCTGTTGAATGATGACCACCGGCTGGCGCCGGAGACACTGGAGGCGGTACGCCGGGCGTGTGCTGCGGGCATACGTTTTATGCTTGCAACGGGGAGAAACTTCCGGGGAGCCATGGAAGTTATTAAAGACGCAGACCTGTACTGTGATTACATAGTGGGAAGTGGAGCTGAGGTGCGCAATCCGGAAAAACAGGTCGTATTTACGGCGCCGATTGATCTGGATTTGTGTGCGGAAATCTATGAAACACTGCAAAAATATCCGGTATCTCTTGTTTTCTCTACGGATGATTATGATTACAGGATTGGAACTGAAGCGGAAATTGAGGAGAGTTTTATCCGGCAGCTTAAGGTGTTTCATCTGGATAAAGACATCAATGAAGTACAGGCTAAAAAGGAGCCTTTATATGAGCAGATTAAAAAAATGACAAAGAAGATTTCTGATTTTGAAGAACTAAGGGCAGCAGGAGTGCCGGTATATAAGATCTTCCTGTTTTCCGGTGATATTCCTATGTTGAAAAGGATATGGGCGGAACTGGAACAGAACAAAGATATCGCAGTGGCGTCTTCTTTCGAAACAAATTTGGAGATTACGGATGTGAAGGCGCAGAAAGGCCCCGTGCTCAAACAGTATATTGAGTCACTGGGATATAAGATGGATGAAGTGATGGTGCTGGGAGACAGCATGAATGATTATTCCATGTTGTCCATGGATTTTGGGGCTACTGTGGCTATGGAAAATGCCGTGCCTGAGGTAAAGGCCGCGGCCGGATATGTGACAAAATCGAATGAAGACCTGGGAGCTGCGCATGCTATCTATAAAATTCTGGAACAGTATGGGGCAGGTAACTGAAACATTATACAGTTCCCAGTTTCTGTATATCTAACATGATGGTGACAAGAAAACAGTCTCCCTTATCCATACTTTGAATATCTCCGTTGTATTTATTCACAATGGTTCTGATAATCTGGAGTCCAAGCCCATGCCCGTCCCCTTTTGCAGAAATAAAATCTAATTTCTCCGGGTGCTCCAAAGGTGATTTAGAATTCTTAACATCCACAATCCAAAAATTTGCCCGTTCCTGCATACAGATATTCAACAGGCGTTTGTCCTGCGGTACCCGGAGACATGCTTCGATTCCGTTGTCTATGAGATTCACCAGCAGACCGGTGATTTCTACGGACTGCAGCGAACACTCTGGCGGAATATAAATATGCCAGTTTGTGGAAATATGATTCTGGATACAATACTGGTATTTGGCATTCAGCATCGTATTGACCACGGGCTGTGGTGTGAAGGATTTTAGTTCTTGAGCAGGCGGTATACTACCTTCTAATGGTAGATTTTCGACCATACCCATCATATCTTCCCACTGTTTTCTGAATGTTTGGGCGCCTTCCAGCGTCTGAAGGGCTCTGTGCCTTTTGTATTCCAGATATGCGCCAAAACAGACTACGACACAGGCAATCGCGAATAGGATGAAAAACCAGTAAAAAGCCGTCCATTCGTACACGGTGTACCGATGATCCATAAAAGGAAAGAATATTTCCCACAATATAAAGACTCCAAGGAAGGAAAGAATAAGAAGCGGGATGAGTTTTCGGAAAATCCCGCTTTTTGCATCCCCAGAAGTGGTATCCTTCCCAAACGAGGTCAGGATACAGTCAAATAACTGCAGAAGAGACTGCTTGTACTGTTGCTCTTCCTGTTCCAGATGGCTTTGGGACAAATTCCCCAACACCTGCAGATGATTGGCAAGATCGTGGCGGAGCTGATGGACGGCATCCTTCTGGATTTGAATATTCTGATAAAAAGAATATTCCTCCTGCAGTATCCGCTCATAATGCTTCCGCAGCTGGTAAGCCTGCTTTTGCCGGTACCAGACAAAAACAACCAGAAAAATAAATAGTATCGTTCCGGAAGCGATCGTACTGGCCAGTACGGTTAAGCTTCCATTGGTAAGACGCATAAACAGCCCCATCGCCAGATCGAGCAGCAATACCGCCGCGAACAGGAACTTCATGACAGTGTAGGGGACGCGGTCGAAAAGCTTCAGCTGCAGGATCCCCAATACGCAAAAGAATGCAATACAAGACAGCAATGTTGGAAACAAAGTATTCTCCAGGAATGCCATACCCTGGAGGAAATACCGCCAATTGCCGAGCACAAGTCCCTCGATGGTTGTGAAACCGGAAAAAATGCAGTTGAACAGGATGAAATGTACCATATATTTTACGAAATAATACATTCCCCGTCCGGTGAAGAGATAGCAGACTGCCAGCTGGATCAGGAAACGGAAAAGCTCGCTGACAGCGGCAATCTGCCAGTCACCATGGTAAGTGGTTGTAATAGAAATACTTGCGGGCAGGAAAAATGCAGTTGTAAACGCAAGTACAAACGAAAGACGCTGTTCGACATCCGGGCTTATTAAATAGATTATCAGGGAAGTTATCAGGGTTAGCCTGATGATATTATATAGAACCATAACATTTTCCTTTTACGAGGTATTCGTTTTATGTATTATAATCTTCCGTACTAAAAAAGCGTAGAAATTCTTCTCTTGACTTCTTATATCTGGAGCGGCTTACCGGTATCTCGGCCTGATTCAGCAGAATAATCTTCTGCGCCGTAAAATTCTGGATATAATTCATATTGACCACATAGCTTTTATGGCAGGATAAAAAACAGCCGGGAAGTTTTTCCTTCAGCTCAATCAGTTTCATATAAACCGTAAATTTTTCTTCCGATGTATATACATGCAGCCGGCGCTTTTCACTTTCTATGTAACAGATCTCGCTGCTTTTTAATGTGAAGATCCTGCCGTTGCTCTGCAGGGCAACTGGCTTATCCTGGCAGCAGTCCATATACTCAAGGGCCCGTTCTATTGCCGCCGTAAGCTTGTCCGTATCGACAGGTTTCACAAGAAAATAGGCGGGGTGTATGGTAAAGATATCTCGGGCATAGTCCAGATATCCGGTGATCAATACAATCGCAATCCAGGGATAACGGGTCTGAATGTCAGAAGCCAGACAGATGCCATTTTCAGTTCCAAATTGAATATCCATAAATAGAATATCCGGCAGAGAAGCGGAAGTTTCTAAATATAAACGCAGGTCACCGGGGGCAAGAAACGTTTTGATATCCCAGTTTTCAGGAAGAATATGGGACAGACGCAAGCTGAGATCCTCCAGGATGCTCTTATCGTCGTCGCAGATCAGCAGTGTTTTCAATAGCATCACCTCCTCTGTCTCAATATACTTATTTTACCATACCGCGCAGATAGAAGGAATGGATAAAAGCTATTTTTGTGATTTTTGCAAATTCCTATATTTAGAATGTTTTTAAGGCAGAGATATGGTACAATAATCAGGATTGGAACGCTGTTAGAACGGATGAAGAGACTGGGAAGAGGAGAAACACGCGATGAGTAAGAAAAAAAGGCATAAAAAGGAAAGCTCTGTTGGAGAAGTCATATCTACCGCCATATTGATTATTGCAATATGCGTATTTGTGTTTTGCGCGTATCAGCTTACCATAATGCTGGTACCTTATTATTCAGGCGGAAAAGAATATGACGATGTGAAGAAATTGGCGCTTTCGGTTGAAAAGAACGAGGAGGAGGACGGGGAACCGGGGTATACTGTGGATTTTGATGCACTGTTGAAAGAAAATCCGGATACCGTAGCATGGATTAGGTTTGATGAGCCCTCAGTAATCAGCTATCCTGTTGTAAAAAGTGCAGATAACAAAGAGTATCTGACAAAAACATTTACAGCCAATGACAACAAGCTGGGTGCAATATTTATGGATATGCGAAACGCCACGAACCTCAGCGACAGAAACACATTCATATACGGACACAATCTGAAAGTGGGCGGAGAGATGTTTTCCCAGCTGAGCGAGTACGCCAGTGAGGAATTCTGCAAGGCACATCCGTACTTCTACATTTATACCCCGGAAGGAGAGTCCAAGTATCAGGTATTCTCCGCAGGAACCGTGAAAGATACGGCCGACAATTACAAACTAACTTATCTGAATGATGAGGAATTCTCCAGCTATCTCCAGCTTTGCAAAGAGTCTTCAAACTATCAGGTGGATGTAGAGGTGAATGGCCAGTCCAGGATTGTTAGCTTGTCAACATGCACCAATGTAAACGATGACGAGCGCTTCCTGCTCCAGGGAGTTCTTGTGGAAGAGTAAAGGGGTCTGACCCCTATGCGGCTCGTTTTCAGAATATTCAGAATATATGATGGGTAAGGAGGATGAATGTGGCAGAAAGATTCGATATCGGTGATATAATCCGAATGAAAAAGCCCCATCCCTGCGGAAGCCATGAGTGGGAGGTGCTGCGGGTGGGCGCGGACTTCCGGCTGAAATGTGTGGGATGCGGCCATCAGATCATGGTTCCACGTAAGCTGGTGGAAAAAAATACAAAAGAAATTCGCAAAAAGTCTTGAACCGGACAAGTTATTATGGTATGATAATTACTCGTGACGTACCCGTAGGATTCTATATCCACGGACATCAAATTTCCTTGTTCCCGGGTGATCCGGGGGCCAGAGACCATAAGGAGGTGCAAGAGACATGAACAAGTATGAGTTAGCTGTTGTTGTCAGTGCAAAAATCGAAGACGACGCTAGAGCAGAAGTTGTTGAAAAAGTGAAAGCATTAGTTTCACGTTTCGGCGGCAATGTGACTGACGTTGATGAATGGGGTAAGAGAAGATTTGCTTACGAAATTCAGAAGATGAAAGAAGGATATTACTACTTCATCCACTTCGAATCTGACAGTACTGTCCCAGGCGAAGTGGAACAACGTATCCGCATCATGGACAATGTGCTCAGATATTTATGCGTTAGACAGGAAGCATAGAGAAAGAGGTATATATGAATAAAGTAGTTTTAGTAGGACGTCTCACAAGAGACCCGGAAGTTAGATATTCACAGGGTGATAGTGCAACTGCAGTTGCAAGATATACATTGGCTGTTGACCGCAGATTCAAGAGGGACAACGAACCAACAGCGGATTTTATTCCGTGTGTTGTATTCGGGCGTTCCGGAGAGTTCGCGGAGAAGTATTTCCGCCAGGGAATGCGTGTTTCCATTTCCGGACGTATTCAGACCGGAAGCTACACGAACAAGGACGGCGTGAAAGTATACACAACAGAGGTAATTGTAGAGGACCAGGAATTTGCTGAGAGCAGAGCGGAGAGCGAAGCCAACAGAGGCTCTTCTTTCCAGCAGGCAGCTCCAAGCCCTTCACCAAGTGTTGATGCAGGCGACGGATTCATGAATATCCCGGATGGGATCGACGAAGAATTACCGTTTAATTAAGACACGGTTGTGAAATCTTTCTATTAATATAGGAGGTAAAAAGAAATGGCTTACGAAAAAGGCGGCAGACCAGAAGGCGGCTTCAAAAGAAGAGGACCGGCCCGCAGAAGAAAAAAAGTATGCGTATTCTGTGGTAAAGAGAATAACGAAATCGATTATAAAGACGTAGCAAAGTTAAAGAAATACATCTCTGAGAGAGGCAAGATTCTTCCGAGAAGAATCACAGGAAACTGTGCAAAGCATCAGAGAGCTCTTACCGTAGCAATCAAGAGAGCAAGACACATTGCTTTAATGCCATACGTACAGGATTAATCAAAGCTGACAGACCGTCACTGCGAGAGCAGGGGCGGTCTTTTTTAAATCCTTCTTTTATCCGTCAGGTTTTGACTCGGCTGCTGCGGGAGAGACGGCTCCGAAAGCGGCAGCCGCAGCGTAATACAAGTACCCTCCCCCTGGGTACTTGTGATTTCCATGACGTTATGGCTGTAAATCAGATGAAGCCGTTTCTTCACATTGTAAATACCTATGCTGCGTTTCTGCTCCTTCTTAGCAGACTGTTTATCTGTCTGCAGCTCTTCCAACAGTTCAGGCGCAATGCCGATCCCGTTGTCCGCCACGGAAAGTATAAGAGTATCCTCGGTCTTCTCTGCAGTAATCAAAATATTCCCTTCCTCCGGCCGGTCCTCCAGCCCGTGGATAATCGCATTTTCCACAAGAGGCTGCAAAATCATGGCCGGAATGCTCTCATCAAGACAGTCCGCAGAAACATCCAGCCTGTATTGAAGCCGGGACTGGAAGCGCACTTTCTGGATCTGCAGGTAGTAGGTGAGAGTCTGGATTTCGGTTGCAAGAGGAATGGTCTCCGACATAACGGTGAGGCTGTTGCGAAGCAGCCCGGAGAGGCAGTCCAGCATGTCTTTTGTAAGGGTGGCAGACTCGATAATCGCCATGGCAGAAATTGTATTCAGCGTATTATACAGAAAATGCGGATTGATCTGCATCAGAAGATACTCCAGCTCTGAACGGTTCAGGGAATTCTGCATCTCAATATTTTTCAGCATTTCATTCTGCAGCCGGGCTTCTACGCGCTGTTTTTCCAGCAGGCGCTCCTGGTTTTCCTGCAGCTGCAGTACCATCTTGTTAAAAGAGCAGGCGAGCAGGCAAATCTCATCATTCTGCCGGGAGGGCGGCGTATAACTGACCGTCAGGTCTCCCTGCGCGACCAGCCGGAATTTTTTGCTCAGCTCCACGATTGGCTTTGCAAGATATGCGGATATCTGATAGGAAATAAACAGGCAGAACATGGTGAAAAATACCAGCAAAATATAGATACTGCTCTGGCTGGTATTCAGGCCGTTTGTATTCTGGCGGATCCGCGCATCCGCCAGTTCCAGTTCCGAGGACATTCCCTTATAAATATAATTGTAAATGTTATTTCTTATGTAGTCCAAACTGACACGCTCCCGTGTATACAGGTAGGAGGCCGCATCCGGGTTATAGTTGTCAAATAGTCTGGTTGTGGCATCCATATAGGACTCGGTCATGACCTGGATATCGCGGTAGAGATAAGAGCCCGGGTAAAGAAGCCGCATAGATGCGCTGCAGGCTATTGCGTCTAAACACTGGTCCTGGAACTTTCTGCGGTAGTCGGGGGACGGATGTGCATAGTAATTGGACGCGGTGGTAGCGGATTCTTCCAGGGAAACAAGCAGAAGCTGGAGGCTCTGGATATGCTCCAGCGTCTCGTTGTTTGCCCGGTTCAGGCTGCGGCTGGACTGTATGGAATAGAAAGAAATCCCGGACATGATCAGAATAATGATTAAAAAATACCGTAAAAGCCTAGTGGACAGCCGGGAGGCGGAGTTAAAGAGTTTTCGCATATTTCTGGTACTCCTTTGGGGTAAGCCCTGTTATTTTCTTAAATATTCTGCAGAAATAGTTTTGGTCGCTGTAGCCCACCTGAATACTGACATCCTGGACGGAAAGCATACCCTTTTCCAAGAGCGGTTTGGCAAGGCTGATCTTTTTCTGCGTGATATAGTCTGTAAAATTAAGATGGTATTCTTCCTTAAATACTTTGCTTACGTACTGCGGGGTCAGATTCAGATAACTGGACAGGCCCTCCAGGGATACCATCTGTATCGGTTCGCGCTCTATATAGTAATTGATCTTTTTCATAAGTGCATAGTTTTTTTCCTGAGATTCATTCTGGAGGAACTCTAAAAAGGAATGCAGTGCATAATTAACGTATTCTTTTAACTGGTGTTCGGACACACTGGACTGGATCTGACATAGGAATGGATACAGGTCAAAGCTGGTCTGCCTGAAACCAAGCTGGTGGAGCAGGCTTTTTAGTGCAGACAAAAGCTGGATGGAATATTCTTTTGAAATCTGCAGAGAATTCCGGGCCGTAAAGATCTCATTCAAAAGCTGCTGTGCATAGCCATGGGCCCTTTCCGTATTTCTGCTGCGAAGGGAGTCCATAAACTGTTCCTCCAAAGAGTATGGGTAGACGGTATGGGTGGAATTGGAAACCGGGGTGTACTCTATGACGGTGCCGGGCAGAAGCGCAGGGAGCACCTCCAATGCCTCCTGATAGGATGATTTAAATAACTGGCAGGTATGATAGACACCGCCAAAGGCCGCTCCGCTTTTCAGCTTAAAACGCTGGTTTAAAAGAGTGATAATCTTGCGCGCCAGCATGCAGGCTGTCTCGTGCCAGGACGGATCGGACGGTGAAATATGGAAGAACAGGGGGAGAACATGAAAAGAGACCTCACCGATCAGTACGTTCTTATGAAAGTTTATCATCTGGGAAATGCTTTCGGTGATCTGTTTGTATGTATCTGCCGGGGGCTGGAGCGAAAAAGGCAGGGTGCTGTCCGGGGACGGGGTAAGCGGGAACAGCATAAAAAAGCCGGAGTCGGTCAGCCCGGGCAGCAGGGGACTGTATTCCGCCAGCAGAGCCGGCGCAGCCGTACCATTGATATAACTGGCCACCAGATTCCTTTTTATAACCGGGATTGCCAGGGAGACAATCTCCTTCTCCTCCACATCTTTATCTTTTATTGCTCTGTTTTGGGAAAGGCTGTCTGTGATTTTTTGAAGTGTTTCCGTTACCTCCTTTTCTATCAGCGGTTTTAACAGATATCCTTTGACGCCTATTGTGAGCGCTTCTCTTGCATATTCAAAGCTGTCGTATGCCGTCAGGATCAGGATCGTGGTACCCGGCAGATTCTCCAGAATTGTTTTGGATGCAGTGAGTCCGTTCATGCCGGGCATTTTGATATCAATGATTACAATATCGGGCTTGTATCTCAGGGCGGCCTGAACCGCAGAGGCTCCGTCCTCACATTCAGCAGCCACGTTCAGATCAGGCATATTTTTGCTGAGCATTACGTGCAGCGCATACCTGGATAAAGCTTCATCGTCTACTATGATTACAGAATACATAGGGCCTCCTAAATCGTAATTTCGTACAGGGCAGAAATGCTTCCGCCGGGAAGCATGCCGGTGAGTTCGAGTGAACTGTGCGGGCTGTTCCAGGTAAAATAAAGGGCGGTATAGGTCTGCGAGGCATTGGAGAGCTGCTCCAGGTTTTCCCAGACCTGTGCCAGAATGCAGTTTCTTGGAATCAGCAGCTCTTCCGGAATTTCCGGGAGATTCTCGTCCAGTATCTGGAAGAAGGGAATCGAGATAAAAATTTCACGGATCAGCATCAGCATGTCCAGTTCTTGTTTTAAAGGCGCCTCTTTATCCGGGCGGCTGATATACCTCCAGTAGCTGCTGAAACAGTTGATAAAGTGCAGCGTCATAGGAGCCTGTTCGAGATAGACTGCCTGGGAAACCGTAACCAGAAAATTCCGGACGGAAATCGTCTCTGCGGACATGTAAAAACCTCCTTTTACCCAAATACATTTCATAAGAATGAGTGTCGAGGCAGACCGCGCTGCCTGTTATAATAAATCGTTTCTTCTATACTATAAGTATATATTACATTTGCACCAGTACAAAAACAAGAAGGATGTAAGAAATTAGCATTA
The DNA here is from genome assembly GCA_000509105.1 of Clostridiales bacterium VE202-21. Taxonomy (GTDB): domain Bacteria; phylum Bacillota; class Clostridia; order Lachnospirales; family Lachnospiraceae; genus Faecalicatena; species Faecalicatena contorta. The sequence goes on from BAIF02000062.1 coordinate 48,170, forward strand.
TTTTAAACTTGGAGAAAGGCAATTTGCACAATGCGTCCAATAATGCAATGAAAATATTATAAAAATATGCTAATTTAGTAAGCTATTGTTGATTACAGAACCGAAATGTTTATGTAAAATGAAATTATCATGAACGAAGTGAAAAAGGAAAGGAAGGTAATGTTATGAAAAAGAAAATGGTTGCGGTTGTTTTGGTTCTGGCGATGGCAATAGGCCTTACTGCCTGTCAGGGAGGCGGCAAGGAGGCGGAAACCACGGCAAAGACGGAAGACACGAAGAGTGATGCGCAGGGAACAGACGGGGATTCACAGAGTAATCTGTCGGATCAGCTTTATATTCAAGTATCCGCACTAGGGTCAGACCCCTATTTCTATGATCACAAAATGGGAATGGAGATGGCGGGCGAAGAGCTGGGCGTGCGCACAGAATTTGTGGGGCCTGCGGAGCTGGACATGAATGCTATGGTTACAGCATTTGAGCAGGCAATTGCAAAGAAACCTAACGGAATCGTGGTGGTAGGTTTCAACGAGCAGCTGACTCCCACAATTAAGAAAGCCATGGACGCAGGAATTCCGGTTGTTACGGTGGATGCCGATCTTCCGGATTCAGGCAGAATTGCATTTGTTGGAACCGGAAATGTGGAAGCGGGAATTACAGGCGGAGAGAAGATGAAAGAGCTTCTGGGCGACAGTGGAAAAGTAGCGATTATGTATAATCCGGGCCAGACGAATCTGGAGGAACGTGTGGCAGGCTATAAGCAGGCATTTGAGGGAACGGGGATTGAGATTATTGAGGAAGTGGATACCAAACAGGACAGTGTAATTGCGGCACAAAATATCGCAGCAGTTCTTCAGAAACACCCGGATCTGAACGGAATCGTCTGTGTGGATGCGACTGGCGGCACGGCAGCGGCTACAGCAGTCAGAGAAGCAGGGCGTACAGGGGATGTGAAGATCATCGCAATGGACCGTTCCAATGAGATTCTGGAGGCTATTGAGGATGGCATTATTTCCGCATCCGTTGCTCAGCAGACGGCGTTAATGCCATATTATGCTACACAGCTTCTGATTAATCTGAATAACTCCAAGGTGGAGATCACATCGGATAATGCAGCGGCAGGCGTACTAGGGGTACCCGGCTATATCGACACAGGCGCTATTATTGTGGATGAATCAAATTACGAGTATTTCAAGAGATAATGACAAGGGTATGGGCGGGATTACACCGTCCATACTATTTTAAAGGAATTATAAGGGGATTCATAAAGGAATTTTGAAATAAATTCATAAAAAGAATTCGTATCAATGAATTCGTAAAAAGGAAGGAGGGCGCCTGTGTCTGAATACATACTGGAGGCAAAAGGAATCGTCAAGATTTTCCCGGGGGTCCGTGCCCTGGACGGGGTAGACCTGAAAGTGAAAAAGGGAGAAGTACATGCCCTTGTGGGAGAAAACGGTGCGGGTAAGAGTACCCTGATGCTGACACTCGGCGGGATCCATAAGCCGGACGAGGGGGAGATCTGGATTGAAGGAGAAAAAGTGGTATTTACTTCCGCCCATGATGCACTGCAAAAGGGAATCAGTATCGTACACCAGGAATTGAGCCTGGTTCCGTGTCTAAGTGTGGCAGAGAATATATTTGCCAACCGTCAGCCGGTCAATAAGTTAAATCTGATTAAAAGAGAAGAACTGTATAGCAAAACGAAGGAAATGCTGAGACTGTTCGAGATTGAAAATATCGATCCCGCCACGCCTGTAAAGGAACTGGCGATTGCCAACCAGCAGGTTGTGGAAATCCTGAAAGCAATGTCTTTCAGGCCGAAAGTGCTTGTGCTGGATGAGCCCACATCTTCTCTCACAGAGGTGGAGAAGCAGAAGCTGTTCCAGAATATCCGCATCCTGAAAGAACAGGGAATCAGCTTTATTTATATATCACATCACCTGCAGGAGATTTTTGAGATTGCAGACAGTGTAACGATTCTGCGGGACGGGGCATACATCGCGGAGGCGAGGGTCGCGGATATTGACGAGGATTTTCTGATAACGAACATGGTAGGCCGGAAAATTGAAAATATTTACGGACGCCGGAGGCCGGAACAGAAAATTGGGGAGGTGCTTTTCGAGGTTGAAGGGATTTCCAGGGGGAAAGCATTCCGGGATATTTCTTTTCAGGTAAGGAGAGGAGAGATTCTCGGCGTATCGGGTCTGGTTGGAGCGGGGAGGACAGAAATCGGAAGAGGAATCTTCGGAGCGGAGCCTCTGGAAGCCGGAAAAGTAGTGCTGGAAGGGGAAACACTGCAGATCCACTGCCCGCAGGATGCGATCCGGCAGGGCATCGGTTATATGAGCGAGGACCGGAAAGAGCAGGGGCTGTATGTAAAATTTGATATCCGGCAGAACCTGATAGCTAACCAGTTGCGCCATTTTTCAAAGAGAGGCTTCCTGAGGGAAAAGCAGGTCGATCAGATGGTGCAGGATGCTGTAAAGGATTTCCGCATTTCTACGCCCGGAATCCGGCAGTTGGTGAATAAGCTCTCGGGTGGGAATCAACAGAAGGTGCTTCTTGCTGCTTGGTTCGGGATCCGTCCGCGGGTGCTGATTGTTGATGAGCCCACGAGAGGCGTGGATGTGGGGGCAAAAAGTGAAATATACAATCTTCTGAGAAATCTGGCGGAAACCGGCGTGGGTATTATCATGATCTCGTCCGACCTGCCTGAAATTCTGGGAGTCAGCGACCGGATTATGGTGATCAGAGAAGGCAGAAATGTGGGAATCATCCCGGCTTCGGAAGCGACAGAAGAGAAAGTAATCGCCCTGGCATCCGGAGTAACAAAGGGTGACTGTGTTAGTACAGAGTAGAGGTGCCGCTTGGCGGCAGAGCGGAGGCAGATATGAATATGATTAAGAAATTATTAAAACAGAGGGAGGCGGCAATTGTGCTGATTGTGTTGGGCCTGTCCATCATTATGACGATTGCATCCTCTGTTTTCCTGACATATCAGAATATTGTGGCATTGCTTCTGGGCATGTCCATTGAGGTAATCATTGCGGTGGGAATGGCGAATCTTATGGCCAGCGGTGGATTCGACATGTCTGTGGGTTCCATACTGGCATTTTCAGGAGTCTGTGCGGGGCTGGTGCTCAAAGCAGGAATGCCGCCTATTGTGGCGGTTGTGGTAGGAGTAGTAATCGGCGGGCTGGTAGGACTGTTCAATGGTTTTATTATAGCGAAACTGGAAATCAATGCATTTGTAACAACGCTGGCGTCACTCAGCCTGTTCCGCGGCCTGACTCTGATCGTAACTAGAGGACAGAATGTAACCGGGCTGGGGGATGCATTCAACGCCATAGGGCAGAAAGTGGTACTGGGTGTGCAGGCGCCGATCTGGTATGCCATAATACTCGTAATCATAGGCGACATTCTGATGCGGCATTCCAGGTTTTTCCGGCAGAACTACTACATAGGCGGAAACGAAAAATCCGCAAAACTTTCCGGAATCAAAGTAATCAAGATCAAGATACTGAACTATGTAACCGTCGGCCTGCTGGCTGGTTTTGCAGGAATCGTGGCAACAGCCCGTATGGGAACCGCATCCGTGCAGCAGGGCACAGGCTTGGAACTTCGCGTGATCACAGCCGTTATCATCGGCGGGGCAAGCCTGCAAGGCGGGGAAGGAAGTGTTTTCGGCGCATTTCTCGGGTCACTTCTGATGGCGTTAATCACCAATTCCCTCACACTTCTGGGCGTGGATATCTACTGGCAGACCTTCGTAACAGGTGCAACACTGCTGACGGCAGTTTTGATTGACCAGCTGGGGAAGAAAAGAAAGAAAATGTAATTCATGAAAAGATGAGAATATTCTGAAAACGGTGAGCAAAGGGGTCAGACCCCTTTGCGAAAGGAGAAGCTTATATGGATAGCAGGGAAAAAATCAGCAGGGCCCTGGCACATCGCAGCGGCCCGGTACCCTTGGATATCGGGGCGACCTCGGTGACAGGGGTTCATATATCAATTGTAGAAAAGCTAAGAGAATATTATGGCCTGGAAAAACGTCCGGTGCGTCTGATGGAGCCGCTCCAGATGCTGGGGACTGTGGATGAGGATCTGAAGCAGGCGATGGGGATAGACACTACGCAGATTTGGAATCCAAACACGATCTTTGGGTTCCGGGATGAGGGCAGTAAAGAGTGGCGGACTCCCTGGGGGCAGGATATCCTAGTACCAGATAACTTTGAAACGTCTATGGATGCAAGAGGAGATGTGTTCCTATATGTGGCGGGGGACCGCAGCCTTCCTCCAACTGCAAAAATGCCTCTGGGCGGCTATTTTTTTGATTGCCTGTTAAGGGGAGAGGACTATGATGAGGACAATCTGCATGTGGAGGATAACCTGGAAGAATTCGGTTATATATCGGATGAAGATCTGAAATCTATCCGCACACAGTGCGTTTCGGCAGAGAAACGTGGTTATGGCGTTATAGCTGCGTTCGGAGGCACCGGTATCGGTGATGTGGCATTTGTACCCGGCAGTATGCTGAAGCATCCAAAGGGTATCCGGGATATTGAGGAATGGTATATTGCCACTCTGACTAACCAGGATTATCTTCATTCGGTTTTTGAAAAACAGACGGATATAGCTCTTGAGAATCTGAAAAAAATAAAAGAGACGGTGGGAGATGTTCCTCAGGCCGCATTTACCTGCGGTACAGATTTTGGTACCCAGAAGTGTCCATTCTGCTCGAATGAAACTTTCCGGGAACTGTATATGCCTTACTATAAGAAGATTAATAAATGGATCCATGCAAATACATCGTGGAAGACATTTAAGCACTCCTGTGGGTCAATTAAGGCTCTGATCCCAGAGCTGATCGAATGCGGATTTGATATTCTGAATCCGGTCCAGTGGACAGCGGAAAATATGGATCCCCGGGAGCTGAAAAGGGAGTTCGGAAAAGATATTGTATTCTGGGGCGGCGGAGTGGATACGCAGAAAACATTTGCCTTTGGAAAAGCTGAGCAGGTACGGGAAGAAGTACTGGAAATGTGCCGTATTTTCTCAGAAGGCGGCGGGTTTGTTTTTAACACGATACATAACATTCAGGCAATGACTCCTGTGGAAAATATAGTAGCAATGATTGACGCGGTGAAAGAATTTAACAGAATTATTTAGATGCAGGCGGTGATCTCATATTTTTGACGCACTGAAATAAGCTTCATACAGATATGAAGTTGAGCAGCCTTTATGCGATGAGTGGTCTTAAACTGCGTATGTATTGATGCTGATGGATTTTATAGGTCTTATTCCATTCGACAGAGCCACGGCTGACGCCGGGATAGGCTTAGAGATTTTTTCGGGATGATGTAAATCATCCTCCCACAGGATGAGTTGGTACGCGGAGATTTCCGGGATAAAGCCGCATGAGATGTACTCCCTGCCTAAGCTCATGTGGCTCCGCGGCAACAAGCCGGATATCTTCGCAAGGGCCAGGCGCGTGTTTTTGATGGAGGATTTTGTAGTATTCCATCATACAGGGCAGGCGAAGATAGACTACTCCCTTGCTACAAGGACGATGGAGAGGACCGGATTGTCAAAATCTGCAAGGATAGTCTGCATAAGCCACGACCAGATAGCGCCTGCCGTCGGCACGGGAGTCTTTATCTCCGATATAGCGGTTGACGGCGAGTGGACGGATGAGTGCATTACCCATATATGACGGGATACCCGATATGAAGGTCATGGCCCGCGGAAACGAATACCTTGAAAACAAGTATGAAGAACAGCATGAAGGCCGGACGTACGCGCCGGGGCGCGCTCAAGCGTCTGGATGCAGATGAAGGCCGATATGCTGGGTATGCCGGTGACAGCGCTTGAGACCGTCGATGCCGGGACCGTCGGAAGCGCGATGCTGACGGGGATAGCTGTAGGCTGCTTTAAAGACCTCGATGATGCGGCGGATAGAATGGTCAGGAAGGTTCGCACCTATCGGCCTAAAAAAGAGGTTAATGATAAATATATGGCGGCTTATAAGAGGTACGCAAAAGTGTACAGGTCGGTCAGAGGATTGATGTAGAGGCACTGCATATCTGATGTCATTCTTTGACATTCATTTTTCTGTACTGCCTCGGGGTCATCCCACAATTTTGCTCAAATAATTTATAAAAGTGTGTTCGATTTGAAAAATGCAGCTCGTCTGCGATCTCGGACACGCTTTTTTTTGTTCTGGAAAGCATTTCCTTTGCGGCGGCCATCGTGAAGGTCATGCTGTAGTCGAAAAGGCTTTTGCCGGTATGCTTTTTTACGATCCTGCCTAGGTAGGAGCCGTCATAGTTGAGGAGAAGGGAAAGCTCCTTGTTACTGATGCGTCCGTTACGCTCCTTTAAGAGTTGGTCAATGCGTGAGAAGAGCAGGGAGTCCATACTGCTTTGTGCCGTAACATGCGTGGCGATATAATATGTTGGATTGCATAAGATATCGATGAGCTGGAAGAAGAGATCCTGAAGGCGGTATGTCGCCCCGTAATACGGGTTCAGCAGGGTGTACAGCATACTTTCAAAAATATCATGCACCATAACTTTCTGCTCATCCTCCGTGATGCGCGGCACGAAATCGAGAAAGTCCTTGGAGCCTTTGTGCTCTTTTTCTGAATTATCCTTCATGAAATGAAATATCAGGTTATCAAAGCGCTTTTTCTCCTGTGGAAACAGCAGGGATTGCGCCTGCTGGTCAAGGAGCTGCACAAACTCCGATGACACCGAAAAGAAAATGCAGGTAAAATCCGAGGAGGAAACATCCTCAGTGTGTAAGGTATTGCGGTTCATAAGACAGCAGCTTCCGGTGGGATAAAAAAAGCGTTTCCCCTCTACAAGCTGATACATCCCGCCGGATACGACATAGGTGAATTCAAAGGTGTTATGTTGGTGGAGCATATTGCTTGTTCTTCCGGCTATAGAGCTTATAGGACCGTTGTACTGTGATTCAGGCGTGAAAATAGAATAGGTGCTTTCTTCCTTGAAGCCAGAATGTACGTTTAAAAGCAGGATAAAAAAGGAAATCTCTGTCTTCTGATAGAAAAAATCAGAATCAGGATTATAGTAGAGAGAAAAAATCTGGTTCAGGTTATCCTTACCACCATGAAAGGATGGTCTCATAGAAATCGACATGTCTTAAGCGCCTCCCGTATATTGTGTTTATCACATTCTAACATAATTTAAAAAATAAGAAAAGATATGGACGTAATATGTTATAAAACAGCAGATAAATGGACGAAATAAGATACAATTAATTCACGACAGAAAACATATGACGTAATATGATACAAAAATATGCCCTGTAATACGTTCAGTGATATTGTTGGGAGGGAAAAATGGTCTTAATATTAATGCGTAACAAAAGAACGGTAGTAGATATGCGCATAAGGGATACATTTTCGCAGGATTAGTCTGCTCCGGTAATCGTCTGAAACATTTATCGAAGGGAGAAGGAAATGGTATACAATTCTATCAGACCGGGAGAGGTTTGGCTTGACACCGAAGGAAAGCGGATACAGGCTCACGCACCGCAGTTGTTTTATGAGGACGGAACCTACTATTGGTATGGTGAGAACAAGGAGAAAACAACAGGGGAAGATAAAATATGGCATTGGGGCGTGCGCTGTTATTCATCCAAGGATCTTTATAATTGGGAGGACAGGGGGATCATAATAGAACCTGATATTGATGATGAGAAGTCTACGCTTCACCCGTACCGCAATATGGACAGGCCGCACATTATCTATAATCGCGCCGCAAAAAAGTATGTGTGCTGGCTGAAAATAATGAGCTATGATGATTTTCAGATGACGACAATATTGACAGCGGATCATTTTCTTGGGCCATATACGGTTGTAAAAGAGGGCATCAAGCCGCTGGGGATGAGCGCAGGTGATTTCGATCTTGCGATAGCGCCTGACGGAAAGGCATATTACTATTTCGAGAGGGTGCATAGTGAGATAATATGCGCCGATATAACCGATGATTACACAGATATAACAGGATATTATTCTACGCATCTTACAAGGCCGTGCGCCCCTTATATACGAGAGGCCCCGGCGCACTTCTATAGAAAGGGAAAGCATTATCTTCTTACAAGTGGGATAACAGGATATTTTCCGAATCCTACAGAGGCAGCCATAGCAGATACATGGCATGGGCCGTATGTAGATATAGGAGGGGTGCATCCTGGCGATCCTACTGATACATCATTCCATTCGCAGATTGCGTCAGTATTTAAGGTCCCGGGTAAAAAGGATCTTTATATGGCCTGCGCGGATCGTTGGCTGCCGGAGTTTACGGAAATCAGATACGCTGATGTTGAAAAGGCAGTTAAGCTGTACACTGATCCAAGCTTTTATACTGATAAAAACCTTCAGGCAGAGTTTGCAAAGGCAACAGAAAACATTCCATTTAGCAAGGCATTGAAGGCAAATACATCCATATCGGATTATGTCTGGCTTCCTATCAGGTTTGCCGACCCCGACGATGCGCATCCCTATGGACAGGTCATAATCGACTGGAAGGACGAATGGCGGATAGAGGATTATGAGTAATGCGGAGTTGATTGAAAATAATGACAGAGGGATGATAAAGCAAGGAGGATTGTTGTATGAAACGAGTTTTGCTAAATGACGGCTGGAGTGTTATGAAAGGTAGCCTTCTTGAGCAACTTACGGGGCAGGCTCAGGTGGTGAGTGATGTTGTTCTGCCTTATGACGCGATGGTATATGAGACACCTACGCCGGATACGCGCAACGGGGCACAGACGGGATTTTATCCCGGAGGCCAGTACACCTACACAAAAAATATAGATGTGCCGGCAGACTGGGCGGATAGGTCCGTGAAATTATTTTTCGGCGGAGTTTACCAAACGGCCAAGGTGATGATAAATGGCTGCTTTGCATACAATAATCTCCACGGATACGGCGAATTTTATGTGGATATCGATAAATACCTTAAATTCGGAGAAAGTAATGAGATAAAGGTAGTCGCAAACAATACAGCAATGCCTAACAGCCGCTGGTACACCGGATCCGGGATTTACAGGAGCGTGGAGCTGCTCACAGGAGGACCCGTCCATAAAGCAGAGGATGGCGTGCGGGTCACAACAAAGCATATTGATGAAGACGGTATTATCGTGGAGGTGGAGACAAAGCTCCGAAACGTGAGCAGAAGAAGCCATCATATTAAGCTTCATATTGTTATCACAGGAGCAGAGGGTACTGTCAAGGAGGATAGTGTAAGGGCCACGATATTCGGCGGCGAAACAGAGACCCTGCGCCAGAATATATTTATACGGGGCGCGAAGCTGTGGGATGACGAAAGCCCTGTTTTGTATACGGTCGGAGCGGATCTTGTCGAGGAGGATGAAACAATCGACCGTTCAGAGGTCAGGACAGGCTTTAGGATGATCACCGTTGATGCCGGGCGCGGTATGCGGGTCAACGGAAGGGAGATAAAGCTCAGGGGTGCCTGTATCCACCATGACAATGGGATTCTTGGGGCGGCAACATTCCAAGCAGCGGAAAATAAAAGGGCGCGTGAGATCAAGGAGGCAGGATTTAACGCCATAAGATCAGCCCATAATCCATTAAGCAGGGAAATGCTTTCGGCCTGTGATGAATACGGTATCTACGTTATGGATGAGCTGTCTGATATGTGGTTTGAGGAGAAAAATACCTGCGACTTTTCAACGGTGTTCGATCGGTGCTGGGAGGAAGAATCGGAGAGGATGGTGTGCAAGGATTATAACCATCCGTGCGTGATAATGTACTCATCCGGCAATGAGATATTAGACATAGGGCGTGAAAGCGGGGGAAGGAATAACCGCACATTCTGTAACAAGCTTCATGAATTAGATAACACGAGATTTACCACTACGGGCTGCAGCGGCCTTAACGCGGTTGCCGCAGCGGGGAAACTGCCGAAGCTTCTGGCTGCGCTTATGGAGGAGCACGGCATTACGGGCCCGGATATCGGCAGTGCGGCAGCCTCCGCCGAGGATACAGTGAGCGCCATGAACATGCTGCTCCCGCTTGTCAGTCAGGATGAGTTTAATGCGCATCCTGTTTTGAGTGAAGTTTTGGAGGAGCCCGGACAGGCGCCTGATATCTGCGGATATAACTATCTTACATCGCGCGCCGAGCTTGAGAAGGAAATACATCCAAATAAGCCCATCGTGTTTACGGAAAACTTTCCCGCGGATATTGTCCGCATTTGGAAGGCTGTTGAGGATAATCATCATGTGCTGGGCGATTTTACATGGACCGGATACGACTATCTGGGAGAGGCCGGCGCAGGAATGTTCCACTATGACGGTACGAAGAGCTTCGGTTCGCATTTCCCGGATCGGATAGCTTATTTTGGCGATATCAATATTATCGGCTGCCGCAGGCCGACAAGCTACCTTAGGGAGATCGTATATGGCATCAGGAAAGAACCGTATATCGCCGTAGTCAAGGTGGATCGCTACGGAAAGGAGCACGGATTCAATCAGTATATTCCCAAGGATAACATATCAAGCTGGACATGGCCGGGAATGGAGGGCATGAAGACGGAGGTTGATGTATATTCCTGCGACGGGGAGGTTGAGCTTATCCTAAATGGCAGAAGCCTCGGTAAAAAGCCTGCCGGAAGAAAAAACGGTTTTACTGCGGTATGGGAGGTCTGCTATGAGCCCGGAGAGCTTGCGGCTATAGGCTATAGCAACGGTGCGCAGACGGGGAGATATGTACTTAATACAGCAGAGAGTGACGTTTTGCTTAGTGTTGATTCAGACCGTTATGAGATTGCAGCCGACGGGCATGATATAGCTTTTGTGACATGCCGCTTGCAGGATAGCAAGGGTGCTCCCAACCTGTTTGCTGTAAAAGAGGTGGCTGTTGAGGTTACAGGCGAGGGAGTTCTTCAGGGATACGGAAGCGCAAACCCGCAGACAACAAGAGGATACGGCGAGAACGTGTGGGAAACGTACGAGGGCGAGGTGATGGCAGCAGTGCGCAGCACGGGCAAGACCGGAGAGATCAAGGTCAGGTTTAAAGCAGAGGGCTGCGGCGAGTCAATCGTAGTGATAAAAGCAAAAAATGCAAAAGTTGTTGTGTGATGGTTTTGCAGAGATAGGAGGTTTAAATGGAGACTTATGTAAACAAAAGGAATCCCATATTGCCGCTGCAATATCATGTTCCGGACAGTGAGGGCCATGTTATGCCGGATGGCAGTCTTTATCTGTATGGAAGCTATGATGATAAAGACGGCGCATTCTGCAGTGAGAAGTATCATGTTGTCTCAACGCCGGATATGGAGCACTGGACGATACATGATGAGTCATTAAACGGAAATGAGATCCCGTGGTTTGGCAATCCGGACGCGCCGAAGTATCCGGGGGTCGATCTAGAGCATCTTACGCCGTTTGTTTTGAAGATGATACAAATTGCCCGCGAAAAAGGAGGCGGGGATCTGAAGCTGGAGGATCAGTTTAAGTCAAATGAAGTGCCGTTTTTATATGCCCCTGACTGCATTGAAAAAAACGGAAGGTACTATCTCTATTTCTGCATGGCTGATGACAGCGAGGGAGTAGCGATTTCTGACAGGCCGGAGGGGCCCTTTAAGGAGCCGAAGCAGCTTCCCTGCGGGGGGATAGACCCGGCAGTTTTTGTCGATGATGACGGACAGGCATACTTTTATTGGGGACAGCTTGCATCTCACGGAGTTAAGTTAAATCCCGATATGGTTTCATTTGACGAGGATTCTGTAGTGGATAATCTCGTAAGAGAAGAGGAACACTTTTTCCATGAAGGCTCCTCCATGCGTAGGATAGGTGATACCTACTATTACATATATGCGGATATGGAGAGAGGGAAGCCTACGGCGCTGGGATATTCCACATCAAAATCCCCTCTTGGGCCTTTTGAGTACAGGGGGATCATCATTGATAATGCCGACTGCGATCCTGCAAGCTGGAACAACCACGGCTCTATAGAGTGCGTAAATGGCCAATGGTATGTTTTTTATCACAGATGCAGCAGAGGAGTAAAGGAAAACAGGCGTCTTTGTATAGAACCGATAACGATACTGCCGGATGGGAGTATCCCGGAGGTCAAAATGACGTCCCAAGGAGTCGGGGAGCCGTTTGCTCCGGGCGAAAGGATAATGGGTTATCAGGCATGTGCGTTAAAGGGCAGCGCATATATCGGCTTAAATAAGGATGCGGCTGCGAGCGAAATGTATCCCGAAGTGATAACAAACATAGGTTCAGGAGATGAGGTAGTTTTCCGCTATATAAAGAACGATGAAAGATGGAACCGCATTGAGATGGTTTGTGCCGGGAGCGGAAGGATCAAAGTATATATGGATGATGCCTTCTGTGGTGATATCACTATCGCGGACGGTTTACAAAGCGGAGGAAAATTGAACGCTGATGCCGGAAAATATGAGCTGCGGTTGTCCTTTGAGGAAGCCAACGAGTTAGAAATATTTGAACTAACGCTTTATTGATAATCCGTAATTGGCTGGCGGCGGATCATCCGAACCGCCAGATACATAATAATTAATATAAATTTACAGTGTAATAATGAAAGGAGAAAGCTGGAAATGAAGAAACAACGTGATATGAGTGTAGATGCAAAACTAGGATTCTCGGAGCATTTCGGGTATTTTTTGGGCAGCGGCGTAAATGTACAGCAGGCATTATTCGGAACCTTCCTGCTGGTTTATTATACTAATGTTGCAGGGATAAACGCAGGTCTGGCGGCCACGGTAATTGCAATCTCAAAGGTTTTGGATGGAATTTCAGACCTTGTAATGGGATATCTGGTCGATCATACAAAAAGCAAGCTCGGAAAGGCCCGTCCGTGGCTGCTGCGCATGATGGCTCCTACGGTCATATGTGCGGTGCTGGCATTTTTCGTGCCTGCCACATGGGGCCGTACCGCGCAGATCATTTATATGTTTATAACGTATAATCTGGCAAATACAGTGTGCTATACGGCGCTTGCGGTGCCATATTCATCTCTCTGCGGTCTTGCCACTATGAACCAGAAATCTCGCGGTATCAACGGCGGTCTGAATTCTCTTGGTACCAATGTGCTCTTTACCATCCTTGTCAATAGCTTCTTTCTGAAGATATCGGGAGCTATCGGCGGCGGCGAGCTCTATACACAGAAGGGTTTTATCGGAGCGGTCATCGTTTACATGATCATATATGTGATTGCAACGGGAATTTGTGTTGCTCTGACAAGAGAGCGCGTGAGTATCAATAAAGGTGATAATGAGCAGGTGGATAATACGGTAAAGGACAATCATGGAAATACGGTTGGTATCGGCAGGATATTAAAATCGCTTTTTACAAACAAATATTGGCTTCTTTCCTGCGCTACAGGTACATTGATCATGTTCCTTATGGGAACCACAGGAAGCGCCACAGTATATTATACGCAGTATGTATTGGGGAACGTGAGCCTTCAGGCACTGTTATCGGCAGTCTATTCGCTTTCAATGATTCCAACGCTTGTATTGGGGATAGCTTTGATCGGTAAACTCGGAAAACGTAATTGCTTGATGATCGGAATGGGTACATCCGCCATAGGATTTTTACTTCCCCTCATTTCTACAGCGACCCCTGTCCTGATCGCGGGAATGCTCTTAAAAGGCTTTGGATTCGGTTTTGGAGGAGCTTCAATGAATAGTATCGTTCAGGATGCCATTACCTATGGTATGTGGAAGAACGGGTTTAACCCGGTCGGAATGGGCAATGCTGCCATAACCTTTGCGTTTAAGATAGGTCAGGGACTTGGCACGGCTACGCTTGGGGCAATATTGAGCTTAGGAAACTTTGATGCCAGTCTTGCGGTACAGTCGAAGAGTGCTATCACATCAATCAACAGCATTTATATTGTGATACCTGCGATAATTAGCGCATTATGTGTTTTCTGTATGTCTAGGTATGACCTTGACAAGAAGTATTCAGCGATCGAAGCAGACCTTAAAGAAGGTAAATATGCCTCTGATAAAGAATAAAAGATAAAGGATAGGTGTAAGTATGAAAGATGATTTTTATACAAGACTCCCTCTTGTTGAAAAACCGGTATCCCGTATCTTTTTCGGAACGGCGTTTGGTTCGTTTATGATGGGGCGTGAGCAGAATGAGCTTTTAGATTCCATGCTTGGGGCCGGAATTACAGCCTTTGATACAGCCCATAACTATTTGGGCGCCGAGACATCCTTAGGGAAATGGATTGAAAAAAGTGACAACCGTGAAAAGATCGTCCTTTTGACGAAGTGTGCGCATCCGAGCATCTTCGGACGCAGCCGGGTGAATGAAAGGGAAATAAAGAGCGATCTGAACCGCTCGCTGCAGCAGCTTCATACGGATTATGTCGATATCTTCCTGCTTCATAGAGACGACCCTTCCGTACCTGCGGGAGAGATAGTCGAAGTATTAAATGAACTGCACGAAAAGGGAAAGATCAGGGCATTCGGAGGATCGAACTGGAGGTACGAGCGTATAGCCGAGGCCAATGAATATGCCGATAAGCACGGTCTGATACCGTTTGCGGTCTCAAGTCCCAATTATGGGCTCGCGGAGCAGATCGGCGACCCTTGGGGAGGCGGCTGCGAGTCAATAACAGGAAGCTCCCACAAGGGCGACAGGGATTGGTACCGAAATACTCAGATGCCCGTGATAGCATATTCCAGCTTGGCCCGCGGCCTTTTCTCCGGCAGGCTCAAGAGCGACGATCTGTCCGATATTGATAATGTTTTGGACGATGCAGGAAAAAAGGGCTATGCCTGTGAGGAGAATTTTGAACGGTTAAGGCGCTGTGAAGAGCTGGCTGAAAGGAAGCAGGTAAATGTAGCGCAGATAGCGATGGCATGGATATTCCGTCAGGATATAAATGCTTTTGCGATCGTCAGTACTAAGAGCATCGAGCGGATGCGCGAAAATATAAACGCATACGAGCTAAATCTTACTCCTGAAGAATGTAAATATTTAAACCTTGAGGTAAATGCATTATGAAGATCAGCTTAATGACAATCAATATGATATTGCCGGCATATTTTAAATATATCATTACCGGCGATAGGGATGAGTTCAAGGACACATACGAGGAGATGCTGGATCTGGTAAAGGAAAGCGGATACAGCGCTGTGGATGTATGGGGCGAGGAGGTCAAAGCCTTCGGGATGGACTATGTAAGACGGGAATTGGACAAACGTGGCATTGAGGTGTCCAGCTTCATTTATATGGATGAATATGCCAATCCGGACAAGGATATGAATGATGCGCTGTATAAAAGAGGCTGCGAGGCCGTGGAAATGGCAGAAGAGCTGGGGACCGGGGTATTGATGCTGGTTCCTCAGGCCCACAAGGGCATTGAGAATGAGAAGCCAGAGGATATAAGGGAGCATCTTGCCGCCAGATTTGCGCCAATAGCAGATCAGGCAGTAAAATACGGAATACATCCTGTCGTGGAGGATACGCCCGACCTTAAACTTCATTTCTGCACCGCCGCCGAGTTGGAGGATGTATTCTCAAAGGCACCGCAGCTGGAGCTTGTCTTTGACAGCGGGAATATGCTGCTTGTAAAGGAGGATCCGACTGATTACTATGAAAAATTTGCAGATCGGACAGCACACATCCATCTGAAGGATATGCGCGTAGCATCAGACAAAGAAATGTTTGCCGACACCTGCGCAGATGGCAGCAGGATGGCGGGAGCCGCAACAGGCACCGGAATGGTCGATTTCAAAGCCTTGATGGGCTGCTTTAAGCGCCATGGATACGATGGCTTCCTTACGGTTGAATTTGTTTACGACAATGGCGATGATTATAAAGAAAGCCTTATCCGAGGCAGGAAATATGTGGAGGATTTGTTATGAGAGTCGGTGTAAATACATATGGGCTTGGCAGCTTGTTTGAAACTGATTTTGAAGGGACTCTGGAAAGGCTCAGGAAAATAGGATTTGACTTTATCGAGCCGTGTGTGCTTTTTGAGGATGCTCTTAGCATTCCGGAGGAGCGGATGCGGGAACATCTTAGAAAGCTAGGGATCAGTGATGCCGGTATCTGGTCCTCTAAGGAGGCAGGGGAAAAGATCGAACAGGTAAGGAATAAGGGCTTTGATGTAACAGGAGCTCATGTAATGCTTTCTCCCATGCTGGGATGCAGCATGGAAAAGGCGCTGTCCGGAATGAGGGAGGTTGGCAGAAATACGGGGCTTTGCTATTACGCATACAGTCCTCAGAAATCAAAGATATCCGATGCAAGTAGCGATATTCCCGATCTTAAAATGGCTATTTCAGAATTAGCGGAGGACAATATAGATTTTTTATTCCACAATCATTTTAATGAGCTGGCGGATGACGGAGATGACACGGTTTTTGAGTACTATATCCGTGAAGTTTCCGGCTTGAAGATTGAACCGGATGCAGGCTGGATAGAGTTCGCGGGAAAAGACTCTCTGGAGATCATAAGAAATTACGGCAGTAAAATTTCGGTTCTTCATTTAAAGGATTTTGTCGAAAACGCTGATAAAAAAGCTGGGGCGGACCGCTTTGCCGCTGTCGGAGAAGGGATCATTCCTCTAAAGGAAATCATAAGAGAAGCCAAAGGGCTGAATCTTATTGATACCGGTATTGTTATTGATCAGGATGCCAGTCCGAATGATTTGCTGGAGGATTTAAGGCGGGGACTGGAAAATATAAAAAAATATTTATGAGTTTATCGGAGGAGCGAAATGGATAGTATTAATAAAATGAGGGTGGCCATAGTCGGCGCAGGTAAGATCAGTGATATTTATTATTCAAATATCAAGAACAGGTATGACAATCTGGAATTGGTCAAATGCTGTTCGAAGCATGGGGAGTCCGCCAAAAGACAGGGTGAAAAATATGGTGTTGTAGCCTGCTCGTTTGAAGAGATATTAGCGGATGAAAGCATAGGATTAGTGGTTGTGCTCACGCCTGCGGATGCGCACTATGAGCTCATAAAACGGATCGTGCTTGCCGGAAAGCATGCCTATACGGAAAAAGCCTTTACAATAACGCATGAAGAAGCAAAGGAGCTTTTGTGTATCGCTGATGAAAAGAATGTAAAGATAGGTGCTTCTCCTGATACATTTTTGGGCACACCGTTACAGACAGCAAAGAATCTGATTGCAAAAGGTGTGATCGGAGAGGTGAGCGGGGTTACTGTAACAATAGAACGAAATTTAAATATGTTGTATGGGCACATGCGCTTTTTATTGGGGCCCGGAGGGGACATTCTTGGTGACTTTTCGCCTTATTATTTAAATGCCCTGCTTGATCTGTTTGGTCCTGTTGCAAGGGTATCCTGCATGCAGAAGATCAACCGCCCGAATAGGAAGAGCACCGTTACCGGAGAGGAATTCGAGGTGAAAACAGAAAATGTCGGGGCAGCGATACTACAGTTCGAAAACGGATTGATTGGTTCTATGATGATGGATGGAGATTCCATCGTGCCGGAACAGCACCACTTCATCATATATGGGACCGAGGGCGTTTTGTATCTCCCGAATATGGATCATTTTAACGGTGAGGTTAGGCTGCAGAAAAATGTTGACGGGGCAGAGCGTCTGATGTTTGGGAATCCCCAAGGCTTGACACCTAAATGGTTAGCGTTAGAAGAGAACAAGAAGGTAATAGAACAGCTTTTCGGCTCTGTTCCGCAGCCGGTCGAACTGCTTCCCGGTCCGGTTGACGATCAGCGGGGAATCGGTGTATCGGAGATGGCTGATGCAATCATGCATGGACGGCGGCCTGCTGCGTGCGGTGAGAGGGCCGCTCATGTAGTGGAGATAATCGAGGGATTCCGCAAGAGCAGTGAATGCGGTCAGGTATATACCCTTCGATCAACAATTTAAGACAGGTAATTTTTAAGGAGGTTTATAAAGTATGCAAACAACGAATCGTAATTGGAAAGTGGAGTCTATCTCTCATCTTGCATTTAACCCTACGGATATGGATAAGACCTTGAAATTTTATTGTGATGGTTTTGGTTTCAAGAAAAAAGCGCTGCTGACTTATGCAGACTATGAAAAAACTATTTCTGAAAACAGGGAATTGTATGTTGCAGCAAAGACATTAGGAGAAAAAACCGGAGAAATTATTGACGGTATGATCAGAAAGTTTTCAGCAATAAGAGATATGCCATGGGTGGTGTATCTGGAAATAGTTCCGGGACAGTTATTGGAGTTTTTCTATCCAATGGGAAATTTCGTTATGCTGGAGCCGCTTAGGGAACTCGGTAAAGAAAGAGTCGGATATTCACATTTGAGTCTTCAGGTTGATAATATAAAAGAGGCCGTAGAGGATTTGAAGAATAAAGGTATTATGCCTACCTCAAATATCACCCTTGGCCCTGACTTCACCTATCAATGCTGGTTCGCGGACCCGGACGGCAATCGTATTGAGCTTATGGAGTACACTGATAAATCCTTGCAGATAGTGGGACGGAAATTTGATTAAGATGGTTTGCCGAATCTGCCTATACCGAATTTATTCAGGGCAAGCTATCAAGATGAAAGCTATTAAGATGAGATGTAGCGTCTTTTTGTGAAATTAAGGAGGGCAAAATGACAAGCAAAAGATTAAGACAAAAATGGCTGTTTTGGAAGGACGGCTGCGAATATGACAAGCAGGAGATATATCTGCCTCATGATGCCATGATCTATGAGAACAGAGACGCAGCTCTTGAAAACGGGAACGCAACCGGATATTTTCCTGGCGGGAAATACTTTTATTCTACAAGTATCTACGGCGATGAGTCTTTCGCGGACAAGAGGGTCATGCTGGAATTCGAGGGTGTGTACATGAATTCCAAGGTATTGTTTAACGGCGAGGAAATAGGCGGGCACATCTACGGATATACAAATTTTTATGTCGATCTGACCGGAAGGATACAGACAGGCAAAGAAAATGAGCTTCTTGTCATAGCGGACAATTCGCAGACGCCTAATTCGCGCTGGTATTCAGGCAGCGGCATATACCGCCCGGTGAATCTTTGGGTAGGAGCTAAGAACGGCATAAAGCCGGAGGGAGTGAAGATAACCACAATGTCTGTATCACCCGCCGTTGTGAGCATCTGCGTCGATGCGTATGAGCTTGAGGATGCTGAAATAGTCCATGAGGTAATATTGGGGGATGAGAAGCTCTGTGAGGCAGGCGGAGCTGCGCAAAGATAGAGATACCTGACGCGAAGCTTTGGGATGCGGAGCATCCGAGCCTGTACATGCTCCATACAATGTTAAAAAGAAATGGCATTACCGTAGATGAAACCTATACCCGGTTTGGGGTCCGTATGCTCTCGTGGAATGCTGTCGACGGTTTTATGGTCAACGGAAGGACGGTTAAGCTAAAGGGCGGCTGCATCCACCATGATAACGGACTTTTAGGTGCAAGAACCTATGATAAGGCGGAGCGCAGGAGGGTGCAGAGGCTTAAGGATTTCGGCTTCAACGCGATCCGCTATTCCCATAACCCAGCAGGGAAGAATTTCCTTGATATCTGTGATGAACTCGGAATGTATGTGCTTGATGAAAGCTTTGACCAGTGGAAGGTGCCGCAGTCAGCTCACGATTATGCAAATCATTTTGACGCTGAATGGCGGAGGGATGTAGAGGCCTTGGTATCAAAGGATTACAACCATCCCTGCGTCATAATGTACTGCATCGGAAATGAGATAACCGATACCGGCTTTCCTCATGGTGCAGTGATAAGCAAAATGCTTAGCGATGCTTTTCATGAGCTGGATGATACAAGACCCACTACTATAGCGATAAACAGTATGCTTTCCATGCTCGCCAATATGCAGGCTAAGAAGAAGATGGAGGTCGAGAAAGCCGCAAATGAGGCTAAAGAACGCAAGGCGAGCGGCGAGGAGGAGATTATCGCGCAGAAGGCTGAAGGCGATAAGGCTGTAGGAAGTCAGGAGGTAAACGATATCGTCGCACTGCTTCCCAAGATAATGGCATCTATCACTCCGGAAAGCCTTGAGGCGTTGATAGGTGAATGTGTAAAGAATGTTGACATAGTCGGATACAACTACGGGCATAACCTCTACGAGGGAACGCATGAGCTTGTAAAGGAGAGGGTTATCCTTAGCTCCGAGACGTTCCCGCAGCGTATGGCAGATAACTGGAAGGCTGTCATGCACCACCCCTATGTCATCGGTGATTTCATGTGGACGGCATGGGATTATCTCGGAGAGACAGGTGTCGGGCTTCCGACATACGGAACAGATAAGGCACCGTTTTCAAAGCCATATCCGTGTCTTACAGCGGCCTGTGGTTCTTTTGATCTAAATGGGACTCCAGAGACACAAGCATATTATTCTGCCATTATCTGGGGAGAGTATCAAAAACCGTACATTGCGGTGAGGCCGCTGGAACACTCAGGGGAGGCTTTTACTCTTGGAAATTGGCGTCAGTCAGATGCTGTTGCCAGTTGGACGTGGCCCGGATATGAGGGTTCAGATGCGCAGATTGAGGTGTACAGTCAAGGCAGCGAAGTTGAGCTGTTTAAGGATGGACATCTGATTGCAAGGAAACCTCTTATCGATTATAGGTGTGATTTCACAGTTCCATACAGTGCAGGCAGTTTGGAAGCAGTCAGTTTTGATGAGGAAGGAAAAGAAATAGCGCGATGTGAGCTTCAAAGCGCCGGTCAGGTAAGTAGGATAGTTATATGTCCGGAGGAGGAGAAGATACATGCGGATGTGGATAATATATCGTATGTTTGGATAGAGTTGCAGGATTGCGAAGGGATACTGAATATGTATGAAGATAAAGCTGTTCACGTCAGCGTGGAAGGTGAAGGAGAACTTCTGGCTGTAGGAAGCGCCAATCCCGTTACAGAAGAAGATTTTTTCAGCGGAAGATATACATCATGGCACGGCAGGGCGCTGGCTATAGCCAGGAGTACCGGAAAAGCCGGAATCATAAAAATATCAGCGAAGACTGAGGGTCTTGAAGAAGTCAGTGCGACAATTATCGCTGTATGATAGAAATAATTGATTAGTACTTAATAGAGAAGGAGGGTTTTATATGAAAGAGTTGGCTTTGCACACCGGCTGGAAACTGCACGAGGCGCCTCTCCGCTGGGGCGTGAGCGATATCGGACGCGTTATGGCGTTTGAGGATGGGTGGATGGACTGTGCACTCCCATGCGATGTCAGGATGCCGCTGATCGAGAGCGGAGTTATCAAGGATCCGGTCCTGGCAGACTATTCGCGGGAATGTGAGTGGATTTCAAACCGCTCTTGGTGGTTCGTCCGGGAATTTGATATCTCCGAGCTGGATATAGGCGATGGTCCGGTGGAACTGACACTGGAGTCTTTGGATACATGGGCGGAGATCTTCCTGAACGGGAGTCACATAGGCACCCACAAAAGTGCGCACTACCCGTTCACTTTTGACATAAAGTGCTATCTGCGACCGGGCAAAAACGTTTTATGCATACGGCTGACAACAGGTCTGGAAAAGGTAACCGAGGAGCAGTTGGCGGAACTCGAATGGAGCATTTGTCATGAAAAGGATGCGGGGCACCCGGAACGCGGGGACCATCGCCGCACATGGCTGCGCCGGCCCCAGTACAATGCCGGCTGGGACTTCCTGCCCAAGGCATTTAGCATCGGCATCACGGGCGGAGCATATGTCCGCTGCCTTTCAGTCGCTGAAATACGCTCTGTTGACTTGGAGACGCTGGAAGCCGGAAAGGATGCCCATCTGCGTCTGAGGGCGGAGGTCGAGTATTTCAATCCTATAGGATGTGCCGACGCGGATCTTGATATCATGCTCAGAATGGATGGCGTACTCTGCGCCTATGCCCGCGTGGATGACATTCTGCTGACCGCCGGTATCAACTGGATCGACCTGGACGTGGATGTTCAGGACGCAAAGCTCTGGTGGCCTGCAGGAAGCGGCGCGCAACCGCTGTATGACGTGGAGGTGTGCCTGGAATGCTGCGGCTCTAAGACCGCTTATCCTAAGTTTCAGTATGGCATACGCACGATCAGGCTGGATATCTCCCGGCAGGAGGACGGCCGAAGAGGATTTGGCATTGTGGTCAACGGCGTTAAGATATTCTGCAAAGGGAGCAACTGGGTACCCAATGACCCGATCTATGCCCGCGTCTGCGATGCAAAGTATGAGGAGCTGATCCGCGCGGCCCATGATGCCAACTTCAACATGCTGCGGATCTGGGGCGGCGGCATTTATGAGAGGGAAATATTTTATCGATTGTGCGACCGCTACGGCATTCTGATCTGGCACGACTTTATGCTTGCATGCGGTGCATTCCCGGATCATGACCCGGATTTCGTCCGAGAGATGGAAAACGAGGCTGACTATCAGACCAGGCGCCTTAGGAACCATCCGTCTATGTGCCTGTGGTGCGGTGATAACGAGTTGCACCGCTATTTCTGGTATATCTCGCTGCTGAAAAAGAATCCCGACCGGCAGTTCGGGCTCAGGATATCCAACTATGTCTCTAAGAAGGCTGTGCATGCCAACTGTTCTAGGATACCTTATTGGAACAGCTCTCCGTTCGGCGGCGAATTTCCGGACTCAGAGCAGGTAGGAGACACCCATCATTGGAATTGCTCGATGCATCCTGATATGGAGAAACGCATCGATCCGATGGCCTATGACCTGATTAACCATGCTTTTGTGTCGGAATACGGGTATTTTGGCGCACCCTCGCGTGTGGCTATAGAGTCGTATTTCGACGGGCAGCCTGTAGACCGCTTGTCCGGGATCTGGGATCATCATAACAACGACTTCGAAAAAGGCACCGTGTATGGCGGTATCGTCAAGCATTATATGGACAATCCCCAGTCGCTGGATCTGGATGGCTACATTCTGTATTCTGGCATGGTCCAGTCCCTTATGTATGGATATTCGCTTGAGGCGCTCCGCTTCAAGCCGCGTTGCTCCGGCGCATTGTTCTGGATGTTTAATGACTCATGGGGAGAGGTGGGCTGGTCCGTCGTGGACTATTGTCTGCAGAAAAAGCCTTCATACTACGGTGTGAAGCGGGCTTTCTCTCACAGGAAGCTGATCTTGCGTCAGGTGGACGGTAAGCTCGTCGTCACCGGATGTAATGACACCCCGGATCAGGTCGACACGATGGCTGAGGTAGGTTATATCTCCCTGGATGGAAGAGTACGGGACACTAGAATCGTTCCGCTGACATTGCTGCCATATAGTCGCAGCCATATCCTGGAGACTGACTTTCCGGAAGGTGACCTTGAACGCGGCGTAGTCGCTGTCATACCGGAAAGTATGGAGATAGCCCCCGAACGTTTGTTTGCTTGTGAGACAAGGTGCCTGGATATGCCGGACGGTGAGCCAAGAGTGCTGTGTGTCGAGCAGGACGGAGGCCTGCATCTGACCATCACAAGTGACGTGTTCCTCCATGGTGTATATATAGAGGGGGTCAATGACTGTTCCGACAATTATTTCGAATTGCTGCCAGGCCAGGTGAAGACCGTATCCATAGCTGCCCGGCTGCGGCTGATGGGATCTGAGTTCTGCCGAACGTTAAGCGTCGGGGAAGGCTTATGCAGCAATGCTTAATAAAAAGTTTTCCAATTCTCAGTACTACATGCGTAGAGAATACCGTAATTACAAACATTTGCGATGTTGGCAACATCTATAATATAGTACATATTGATGTCTTTCAGTACTATATATCGACCGTTTTTCGACCTATTTTGCAAAGAACCAACGTAGATTCTAATTAAAGCATGCTTGATTTTAAGTTGGTAACAGTTTGTAACATAATATTCTCTGGTCTTAAACCGTCAATAGACAGCACCTCTTTCAGATAGATTACAAATCCGGATTATCTGATGAATGTCAGTTATTATATCCACGGACAATACAAGAAAAAACAAATACCCCGCAGACGCCTGCGGGGTATTTGACTTAGGTTTGCATAGAATTCAAATCTGACGAATCACTAAAACCGGATTATGCTCCAACTACGTTAACAGCCTGAGGTCCGCGGTTTCCTTCTGTGATGTCAAATGATACTTTCTGTCCTTCTTCCAGAGATTTGTAACCATCGGAAGCGATTCCTGAAAAGTGTACGAATACGTCTTCTCCGTTAGCATCGTTTGTGATAAATCCAAATCCTTTTTGTGCGTTAAACCATTTTACTGTACCGTTATTCATAATAGGTACCTCCTAAATATAATATTTGTAAATCTCAGAAAATAAAAAATCACATATTTTTGTAAGGCATTATCAATGGAACATAATGACTTACAAAAATATGTGAAATCTAACTCCGATGAAAATACACCTATAGGATAGCATGAGATTTATGATTAGTCAAGTGATACGTGAAATATTCATATAAAAACAAAATAATCATATAAATGCATTGAAAACATTCATAATAAATGATAAAATAAGCGTGAAAAGATAATAAACGATAGTTTTAATGAAAAATAACAATCATTTAAGGCAGGAGGAAGCAAAATGAGCAAAGTGAATGAACTTACAAGAGAGAAATGGGTACTCGGAGCATTTCCGGAATGGGGAACCTGGCTGAACGAGGAAATTGATGAGGAAGTAGTTGCCCCGGGAACATTCGCCATGTGGTGGATTGGATGCACCGGGCTCTGGATCAAATCCGAGAACAGTACGAACATTGCAATCGACCTGTGGTTCGGCAATGGTAAAAGAAGCAAAAAGACAAAGGAGATGGCTCCGTTCCATCAGATGCGCAATATGACAGGGGGAAGGATGACGCAGCCAAACCTGCGTGCGGCGCCGATTGTTTACGATCCGTTTGCCGTTACAGCTGTGGATGCGGTACTGTCCACCCACTACCACAATGACCACATTGACCCGTTCTTTGCGGCAGCAGTTATGCAGAACTGTGAGCCTGATGTCCCATTTATCGGGCCCCTTAAGAGCGTTGAAAAGTGGCTCAGCTATGGAGTTCCGGAAGAAAGATGCAGAATTGTAAAACCGGGAGATGTGATTCGGGTAAAAGACTGCGAGATTGTGGTACTGGATTCCTTTGACAGAACCTGTCTTGTAACCGCGGATGAGGATATTCGAAATACCTGCCCCAACGATATGGATGAAAAAGCGGTCAATTACCTGATCAAAACACCGGCTGGAACCGTTTATCACAGCGGGGACTCTCATTACTCTACATATTATGCAAAACATGGCAAAGACTATGATATAGACATTGCTTTTGGTTCTTATGGTGAAAACCCGGCCGGAAATCAGGATAAGATGACATCTGTGGATATCCTTCGAATGGCAGAGGCTCTGCAGTGTAAGGTCGTGATTCCGTTCCATTATGATGTATGGACGAACTTTAAGGCAGACCCGGCGGAGATTTTGATGCTTTACAACTTTAAAAAAGATGTGTTACAGTATCAGTTCACACCATTCATCTGGGATGTGGGTGGAAAATATATCTGGCCTCTGGACAAAGATAAAAAACAGTTCCATTATAGAAGAGGATTTGAAGACTGCTTTACAGATGAGCCAAACGTGCCTTACCGTTCCATTCTGTAAAAAAATATTCGGGAAAAAGGAGAATGCGGAAATGTTATTAAGAGAATTAGTGGAGAAAAAACGAGTTTGCTTTCATAAAGGATTTGATACATGGGAAGAAGCGGTAGCGGCATCCTGCCAGCCTCTTCTGGACGATGGCTCTATCGAGCAGGCATATATTGATGCTGTAATCGGCTGCGTGAAAAAATATGGCCCTTACATAGTGTTTGCACCTAATATCGCAATGCCGCATTCGCAGGAAGGCGCTGTGGGAGTGAATGACACGGCAGTATCATTCATGAAACTGGAGGAACCTGTACATTTTGAAGAAGGTAATCCGGAAAAAGACGCCAAGCTGTTCTTTGTTCTGGCTTCCAAAGACCACGACGAACATATGAAAAACATGGAAAAACTGGCCAATATGCTGTTGACAGCCGATATCATGGATGCATTGATGAATGTTAAGGATGAAGAAGAACTTCTTGCACTGGATGCAAAGTATTCTGAGCTATGAGAAATCTTTTTTATCAGAACTGGACAACTGCGAGCAGGAATATACGGGAGAGCGAAGGTGTTCTGTTAACCCTTGGTTCGGTGGAGGAGCATGGCCTCCACCTGCCTCTCGGGACGGATACAATACTGGCGCATGCATTTGCACAAGAGATCTGTGAAAGAGAGGACATGTATTATTATCCATGTATAACCTATGGACAGGTATGGTCCGCCAGGGAGTTTGAGAGCACTATATCCATCAGTCCGGCATGTCTTGAAAATTACTGCCTGCAGGCAGTGGAAAGTGTGATGCGTGCCAGCCCCAGGCGGATTATTTTGTATTCTTTCCATAATGGAAATCATAAGGTCATTGAAGAGATTCTTCGAACTTTGGCCGATCGCGGGACCGGGGATCATGTGTATCATATGAAGGCTGCCGGAATTGAAAAGAAAGCAGGACATATTCTGACTACGCCTCTGTGGAACGGAAGTGTATGGCATGCGGGAGAGCTGGAGACTTCTCTGATGCTCTATGTTAAGGAGGAACTGGTGGATATGAAAGCTGCGACCGCAGAATTCCCGCCGGTTCCGCTTCTTTATGGTAAAAAGCCGTTGCCATGGAGAACTTTTATAGAGAGCGGGGCCTTCGGAGATGCATCCGCAGCGACTGCGGAAAAAGGCAGGGAATTATTTGAACTTATATGCCGGGAGCTGCAGGAACAAATACGCTGTATAAAAGAAGGAGAGAACTATGAGCGAAATTAAGCTTGTCTCTGCGATCTGGACGGGACACTTTTAAATGACGAGAAAATGATCACCCCCTATACGGTATCTGTGATGAAAAAAGTCAGGGAGATGGGGATTGCTGTCTGCCTTGCCTCCGGACGGGATGAACAGATGATGTCCATCTATGAAAAACAGCTTGGCGGCTGTGAATACATGTTGTCTGATAATGGCGCACTTGTGCGAAGCGGTAAGCGGGTGATCTGCTGTAATTTTCTGGCAGAGGAGGATACCGCCAGTCTTCTGGCTTATCTGAATGAACAGCAGATGACATTTATGATGTATTCTGCAGAACAAATGTATTTTTCTGAGGGAAGCGAAAAATTGAAAAAGAGGATCCGGGATTACGAGGCGCTGTCTCAGAAAGCAGGCTGCCCGGTAAAACTCAAGGTCAGGGAGTTTCTCCGGAGCGGCTCTGTGCTGGGGTACAAGACTGCTGCAAAAATCGTGGCCTACGAGGAAAACGAAACAGCAATGGAAGCGTACATAAGTTTCGTTGACAGTCTGGCAAACGTGCACCATGAACCAACGGGGTATGGCCTTTTAGGTGCATTTCAGAGCCAGGTCTCCAAAAAAACTGCTCTTGAGACAATTATGCAGGAGAAGAAGATCGGTAAAGAAAACGTCTGTGTATTCGGGGATTATGAGAACGATCTGAGTATGTTTGCATGCGCGGATTATAGAATTTGCATGGAAAACGGCGTAAAGGCACTGAAAGACGCGGCCAGCAGTGTGACATTCAGCAATAATGACGATGGTGTGGCGAGATACCTGGAAAAAGAGTTGGGAATTGTGACCAAACAGCGATTATATGAATTATAACGAACATAAAACGAATATATAGCAATGAAATGGTGATTAATGAGGCGTAAAACTTATTTAAAGAAAAAAAAGGTTTATATAAAACGATAAATAATCATATAATAAGATTGACAATTATCATAACGAACACTATAATACAAAGTATCAAGAATGCATTTTGCACAAAGAGATAGGAAAATCTTGTTACAAAGGAAGGAGAGGAATAATGTTAAACTCAATTCTTGATTTACTCTTAAAACAAATCTTCGGACAGCCTTTTCTGTTGATGGCAATCATCGTATTTATCGGTTATATTGCGATGAAACAGAAGGTGTCCAAGGCAATTGCGGGTGCAGCAAAAGCATCCATCGGTATTATTGTTATGGGGATGGGATCCGGCGCCCTGATTGCGAACTTCGGAAAACTTCTGACGGCTCTTCAGAACGCAACAGGTATCCAGGGGGCAGGACTTAATACATACCCGACCATGACTGCCGGTTACGAGAAGATAGATGCGATTCTCGGAGAGGGAACAGGGGCTGCATGGGGGATTTACACGCTGCTTGTAGCATTTATCCTGAATCTGGTTCTTGTGGCGCTGAGAAAGTTTACAAGAATCCGTGCCGTTTACCTGACAGGTAACGCTATGATCGTTCAGGCAGGTATCAGTACATATATTGTCTGGAGATTCCTGGGACTCGGAATGCTGCCGACAGTCCTGATAGCAGCCGTAGTTACCGCTCTTTACTGGGGTATTTGTTCCACATTGCTGATCGAGCCTACAAAGAAAATCACAGGCGCAGATTTTACGGTAGCCCATCAGCAGATGGTTGTTGACTATATTGCCTACAAAGTGGCTCCAAAGATCGGCAACCCGGAAAAAGATGATATTGAGAAAAAGAAATTACCGGAATCACTGAATTTCCTTCAGGATAACATTATTGCAACGGCCCTTGTTATGTTCATTTCCACTGCAATTATTATGCTTGTGGTAGGAAAAGAGCAGATCGACTGGCTCCGGGGAGCAGAAGGGCTGAATCAGGCGGGCCTGACAAACAACGTTGTATTTCTTATCTGGATTGCCATCACACTGACAGCCAACATCGTCGTATTGCTGAGTGGTGTGCGTATGTTCGTGGGTGAGCTGATGATGTCCTTCAAGGGTATCTCAGAGAAATTGCTTCCGGGCGCGGTAGCAGGTGTTGACTGTGCAGCGATCTTTGCATTCGCTCCTAAATCAGTAGTACTTGGTCTGCTCTTCGGAGCTCTGGGACAGATCATCGGTCTTGTCGGACTGTTGGTATTCAAGTCCCCGATCTTCCTGGTACCCGGCTTTATACCGCTATTCTTCGACAATGCGACCATCGCAATCTTTGCAAACAAGTTTGGCGGCTGGAAGGCAGCAGCCCTGATCTGTACGGCAAATGGTCTGGTTCAGATACTTGGTTCCGCCCTTGCTGTTAAGATGATGGAAATAACATGGTGGCAGGGAAGCGCAGATTATGCGACAATATGGGTAGTAATTATCGCGATCTTCAAAGGAATTGGAAGTCTGTTGGGAATTCCGATAGCAGGTTAGGTAATTCACTGAAAAAACAAGGTAACTGTTCATGGATCTGAACAATTAAAACAGGAGGTAAAAAAGATGCTTAATATTTTATGTGTGTGCGGAAATGGTATGGGAACCAGCACGATTTTAAAGATCAGTGTAAAGAAAATTTGTGATGAGCACAATATTGACGCCGCTGTGGAATCATGTTCATTTGGTGAGGCGCTGTCTTTTATCACAACAACGGATCTGGTTCTGACCAGTCCTGAGTGGGCGGGGATGCTTCCGCCAAGCAATGCTGTCATTGCAGAGACAAAGAACCTGATTGATACGGCTGCTGTGACAGAGACGCTTCTCGCCGCAGTAAAAGAACATTTCCCAAATGAAATAAAGTAAGGCTTAGTGCCTACCGGTATATTTACGCCGGGAGGCACTCGTTAACTGTTTAGATTTTTAGGAGGATGAAAATGACTGGTTATGAGATTATCAAAGGAAACGTGAAATTTACGGGGCCGGATCGAATTGGACTCCGCTTTGACCGGATCGCCGGTAAAGGGGACGTATGCCGTATTTTCGTCCTGCCGCCAAAAAGCACATGGCCGGAGGGCGCGGACTATACAGTTTCCAAAAAGGTGCGCCCTAAGAACGGGGAATATGATGAATGGGGATGTATGTGGGAAAGCGATGATGCCAGCGGCTCTGATATGGGCCAGGTAACGAACATTCCGATAGAGGAATGGGACGATATGGATGATTATGTATTCCCGGATCCTAAGGCGGAAGGGCGTTTTGAGGGACTTCAGGAGGCACTTGATGAGGCGGAGAAAAAAGGCCTCTACGTGCAGCTGAACAGCCCGCAGTGTATCTTTGAACGCATGCATTTCTTAAGAGGTTTTGAAAATACATTAATGGACTGTCTTGTGGAGCCCGAAGAGATTGAGGTTATGGCTGAAAGGCTTGCGGATTATCAGATTGGCATTATCGAAGAAGCCTACAGACTGGGCAAAGGCAGAATTCACTGTTATGATACAACCGATGACTGGGGGACACAGAACAATCTGATGATATCCCCGGACATATTCAGAGAAATATTCAAACCGCAGTATAAAAGGATATTTGATAAAGCGCATGAGTGCGGCATGGATATCCGTTTCCATACCGATGGTAAGATCAATGATATCCTGGAGGACCTGATCGAACTGGGGGTAGACATAATCAACATTCATCAGCCAAGACTGGTCGGTATAGACGAAGTATCAAAGATCGCACAGGGCCGCATCTGCTTCGAAGCAGCCATCGACATTCAGGCAACGCTCCCGACAGGCGACAAGGAACTGATCGAACAGGAAGCAAAAGAACTGGTAGAGAAGTGGGCTACGCCCAAAGGCGGTCTTATAGGAGTGGAATATGGTTATCTGGATGCCATTGGCACAACCAAGGAATCCATGCTCTATGCGCTGGAGTGCTTTGAAAAGTACGGTAGCTTTTGAGACAGGTTCAAGGTTGGCGCACCATAAAGTGATAGCCGGGAGACATCGTAAGGGTATATGTTCCGCCAAGCGAATTCATACGCTGACCCGCTTCGGAGCCTCCCCGGGTTGACAAGTTTTTCTACCGATTGGATGCACCCAGCGAAATGAAGGGACAGACGCAAGCCTCCCAAGTGCATATGTGCCGTTTCAGGGTGCTAAAGCGGCACATATGCACTTGGGAGGCTTGCGTCTGTCTCTTCATTTCGCGCCCCCCCTCCCGTCCAACAATTATCAAGACTACTTGACGATTCAGAAAAACATTCATATAATTGTCTTAATAACATGATCTAATCATATATTCTTTAGAAAGTAAAGCCTGTCAAAGTGGTGGAAAGAGGAAAAGATATGAAAAGAAGCAGAGCATTAGTTGATAACAGAAGAAATAAAGTGCTGCAGTCGCTGAAGAACAACGGCTTTGTAAAAGTGCAGGAACTGGCAGAAGAGCTGCAGGTATCTCCCCTTACCATCCGAAGGGATCTTCAGTATCTTGAGGACCAGAAAAAGCTGGAACGTTTTTACGGCGGGGCTACCGTGACCGACCGCGTAACCGAGATTAATACAGAAGAGGATGAGATCAAGCTTTACAGGAAGAGGATCGCCCAGTATGCGGCATCTCTGGTAGAGGACGGAGATACTATATTTATAAATACCAGCGCGACGGCGCTGCAGATGATAAAATACATTAAGGATAAAAGAGTGATTGTGATCACAAACAATGGGAAAGCCATCTATACGGAGCATTCTTCCAAGGTATCAGTGATACTAAGCGGAGGGGAGCTGCGCGAGATCAAAGAGGCCATGGTGGGCGAATTTGCCTCCAACAATATCAGTAAAGTAACTGCGAAGAAGAGCTTTATAGGATGTTCCGGTCTGAGCCTGGAAAGCGGGATGACTACGGAGATACTGAACGAGGTAAATATTAACCAGCTGATGCTGCAGCGGGTTACAGACACCTCCTACATCCTAGCCGACCACACCAAGCTGGGTAGAAACAGCAGCTTTGTGAGCTGCCCTACGGACTCTATTCTGAATGTAATTACAGATGAAAAAGCGCCCCAAGAGATTGTCGATGGTTTCCGGGAGTATGAAGTAAACGTAGTGCAGGTAACAAAAGATGGGGTACCTGTGGATTTCCAGGAATAAAGGAAGAGGAGAAAGAGATGTTAGAAGAGTTAAAGCAGAAGGTATATGAAGCAAACATGGAACTGCCGCGCCGCGGCCTTGTGACCTATACATGGGGCAATGTCAGCGGGATAGACAGAGAGTCCGGTTTTTTTGTTATTAAGCCCAGCGGTGTGGATTATGAGACGCTGATGCCGGACGATATGGTTGTGATGGATCTGGAAGGAAACAAAATAGAAGGCAGATATAATCCTTCTTCAGACACGCCGACCCACCTGGAACTGTACAGGGCATTTCCGGGGGTAGGCGGAATCGTACATACCCATTCTTCCTGGGCAACATCCTGGGCGCAGGCCTGCAGAAGCGTTCCCTGCTATGGGACCACACATGCGGACTATTATTACGGAGAGATTCCCTGCGCGAGATCCCTGACCGCGGAAGAGATCAACGGGGAGTACGAAAAGAATACGGGGCTTGTGATTATCGAAACATTTAAAGAAAAAGATCCTGCCAGTGTGCCTGGGGTTCTGTGCTCCAACCACGGACCGTTTACCTGGGGGAAAGATGCTGCTGAGGCTGTGCACAATGCGGTTGTTCTGGAAGAAGTGGCAAAGATGGCTTTCCGTACGGAACAGCTGAACAGAGAAGTGACTTCTGCTCCGCAGGTACTGCAGGATAAACATTATTTGAGAAAACATGGGCCAGGGGCATACTACGGGCAGGGTAAATAGCGTAAAGCGTTAAAGAAGATTGGAGAAAGCGGGCAGGTTCAGCCCGCTTTTTGTGATATTTAGATTTCAACGGTACATAAACATGCCGCTATCTCCGGCTGTATTTTTCGTAAAAATCATTGTAATATAAACAATTATCAACAGGTGTATTGGGCGGGATGTGGTTGCCTACGGCCATAAAATATCCGGGGCAGTCTCTTCCGAGAGCGATACACCTTTTTACTTCATTTTCTATATCATCTTTATCCCCGCACAACAGGATCCGGGTGTCGGCATTTCCTACAATGACGTGTGTACTTCCGTATTTTTCGCAGATATAAGACATATCGGTACATGGCTCCATAACAAAACCATTGACACTGCAAGCTGCGATATCATCCACAAATTGTGTAAAATTACCGTCCGATGTAAAAAGTATCTTTTTACCTTTTTCCTGCAAAGGCGCCAGAAGCTTTTTTAAATTAGGAAAAATAAAGGTTTTGTAGAATTCGGGCGCCAGAAAAGCTCCGCTTGTCCATACAATATCATCGTGTACCATGACAACAGGAGATTCGCATTCGGCTAATGCTTCAAAATACTGCAGATTCCACTCTGTATAACGGTTCATAAATTCTCCGAACAGCCTGCTGTCCACACCTGCCGCCAGAAGCAGCATATCCCAGCCGAGGATCTCTATGGCCCCGGACATACAGGTTGTGTAAATTCCGGTCATGTTTACGGTATCCGGATGTTCCCGGATCATTTTCTGGTAGTCCTGATTAAAATCTGTAATCAGCCTGCTTTTATCCTTTTCCCCATAGGTCTCGAAAAAATCCAAATCGAAAACATCTTCCGGCTCCTCGATGAATACACGGACATCGTCTGAATAATCCGTGCTATTCTGCTGATAGGACGCATGTCCCATTTTTGTGTGATTCTCGCCGAATTGTTCATCAAAAGGAATAATGTTCCAGAAAAAGCCGTAGTCCCATGCTTTAATGAATTCTTCTGAGGCATGTATGCGGGTCTGCCCGGAACTGTATGAAGAGACTTCAATTCCTGTAACTTTTTGCACAAGATCCCAGTGGAAGTGTGCGGAATACTCTGTGCGGGGAATTTTTGGCGGCATCTCGAGATTTAGGGCGCTGAGGCTATTTTCATAAGACATATTAATTATCACTTTCCTTCCTGCTTATTATTTTGTATACTATAATTATAGAAAATATAGGGAAAATGTACATGCAATTAATATAAAAATAAATGGAGTTTTTTGCTATGGAAAATCAAAAATTTGCAATGCTGGAAGAAAAGATAAATGAGATTAAATTCGAAATTGTGGAGAGCGGGCTTCTTACGGCGGGGGAGGAGTGGGACTATAAACAGGTAGTATCCCCGTTTAACAGATTATACTTTATACTGGAGGGGGAAGGCCATATACACAACGACATGCAGCAGATGGACCTGAAAGAAGGACACCTATATTTGATACCGGCAGGAGCTACCTACGATTATAAAGCGGAGGGCCTTATGAAAAAGCTTTATATACATTTCCAGATACAGCTGATACCGGGGATCGACCTGTTTTCCCGGTGTATGGTGGCAATGGAACTGCCCCAGATACCAAAAGAAATGGAGCTGCTGCTGGAGAATCTGAAACAGAAAACAATGGATAAAGTCATAGCTGCAAAGTCCCTGCTGCTCGCGGTCATATCACGCTTTTTGGAAATAGCCAGGCGGGAAGGCATGGAGGAAAATTACAGCGGGTATGAAAAACAACAGAGAGCCATAAGTTATGTGGAAAACCATCTGAGCGGGGCATTAAAGGTAAGTGAAGTCGCAGCAGCTTTAGGGGAATCGTATTACGCTGTCTCCAGGAATTTTAAGAGGGATACGGGGATCGGACTCAAGGAGTATATGGAAACGCTGTTAATGAACAGGGCCAAAAGGCTGCTGGCAGCAACGGATATGAGGATATCCGAGATCGCCGTGGAATTAGGCTTTGAGGATGCTTTTTATTTTTCCAGGTTTTTCCGCAAATACGAAAAAATGCCTCCCAGAGAATACCGCAGCAGAAGGATGCTTTAAAGGAGGAGCGGTTCCTGGTATTAAGTTACACTAAATACCTTACTGTTACTGTAAGTGTGAGCATACGCTGCCAGGGGCCGCTCCTTTCAAGTACTGGCCTGCTGAGTAGTTTAAAGCGCACGGAATTCGACAGGCGTCATTCCCGTTATTTTCTTGAAGAGTTCATTAAAATAACTGGCGTCTTCAATGCCTATTTCCTGTGCGATCTCGTAGTTTTTCAGAGTACTGTTTTTCAACAGGTCTTTTGCGCGTTCGATCCGTATGTCGTTCAAATAAGCTTTGAATGTTCGGCCGGTCTCCTCCTTGAATATCTTGCAGAAGTGGCTTTTGCTCAGGAAGCAGGCATTCGCAACCTCATCGAGTGTGAGCGGTTCCTTCATGTGATCCTCGATGTATTTCCGGGCTGTCATAGCGGTGGAACAGTTTGCCAGTCTTCTGCTCTCCGTCAGCTGCAGCTGTATGTACAGGAGGATTTTTCTTATCCCGTATAGGATGCCGCTCCATTTCTGCCGGTGCTGGATTTGGAAATGAATCTCATCCCAATCGCAGTATTCCAGCTGATAGCCGGAAAATTCGCGTTTGCAGCTTACTGCCAGCTCCGCCAGCGTCTGGTAGATGACATCTTTATCCTGGCCGGAGAGATAGGTATAAAACTGTGTGATGTGCTGCTGGATCCGGTCAGGGCTGTGAGAGTAGACACTTTCCAGCAGGTTCTTTTCTTCGGTGAGCGGGTAGGGGATTGCAGGAACTTCCAGTAAGGGGATCCTTTCATAGTCCACGAACTCATCGAAGGGAAGCGCTTTATAGAAACGCAGGGCATGGCGGGCCTGTTTCATAGACTGGTATACCTCCATCATGCTCAAAACAGCGAGCCCGATTCCAATCTTAACCGAAATATTTCTGTCAGTAAAATAAGACTGCAGTTCGGTCACAATTTCTATCCGGTCTCGTTCCGGGTCCTCCAGACTGGTAACCAGATATAGATAGTTGTCCAGCATGAAACAGCAGCAGGGGTAGAAGCGGGTCTCCAGGTCAAACTGAAAATCCGCTATGTCGGTTTTGGCCGGTGAACTTTTGAAATCCGTACAACAGGCAAAAAGCCTGTGGGAATTCAGTAAAACAGAGGGGAGCTCGTCCGTAAAATGTACATAGCCATTCTGCTGAAGCGCATTAAACTTGTGAGACTTCAAGATATTGCGCTTACTCTCTTCTTCCTGGATGGTACGGGTGGCCTCAGCCAAAGTTGAGAGAAGCTCTTCCGTAACAAGAGGCTTCAGCAGGTAGGAAAAAGCGCCGTGTTTCAGCATATGCTTAGCGTACTCAAAATCATTGTATCCGCTGATTACAATGGTTTTTATTCTAATACCGGAATCCTTGATCTTTGTGACAAGTTCAAGGCCGTCCATCACAGGCATGCGGATATCCGTAATTAGAATATCGGCTCTGTGCAAAAGCAGGTAATCTAATGCGGCCTTGCCGTTAGAGGCCGTAAAGCTGATCTCATAGCGGGTTTGTCCGATAATTATTTTTTGAAGGGCCTTCTGGAGCAGAAATTCATCTTCGGCAATCACTATTTTAAACATTACAATTCTCCTTTTTCTTTTGGCAGACGGATTGTGACTACGGTTTCTTTATTTTGGACACTGTGGAAAGTGAGCGAGGATTTATCGCCATAGTACAGCCGCAGGCGTTCGTTAACATTGTAGATTCCGACAGAACAACCATTCCCGGGTTTTTTTACGGAAGCCAGATTATTCTGGATTTCTTTTTCCGTCACGGGATCTGTACCCAAACCGTCGTCCATGATCTGAATGACGATCTGGCCGGCGCTTTCCCCTGCACTTATTATGATATGCCCTTTTCCCTCCTTAGTCTCAAATCCATGATAAATGCAGTTTTCTATCAGTGGCTGCAGGATTAGCCTGATAATTGGAAACTGGCCGATACTGCTGTCTACATGAAACTCCACATCAAATTTATCATTGTATCGGATTTTCTGGATGGTGAGATAGGCCTTTATATGCTTGATCTCATCATCAATTGTTACAAATTCATCCGGCTGCCCGATGGAAAGCCGCAGCAGATGGGCGAGGAAGGTTGTCATATTGGAGATATCCTGATCGTCATTCAATATTGCAAGGGCATTGATGGAATCCAGCGTATTATAAAGAAAATGGGGGTTAATCTGTGCCTGCAGGGCCAGCAGTTCGGCCTTTCTCTTCTGCCGGTTTTCCTGCGCATTTTTCTCCATCAGCAGTTGGATATGTTCGGTCATCTTCTGGAATGAATGATAAAGAATATCAGTTTCTTCCGTTCCCTTTACCTTTGGGAACTGATTGCTGCAGCCATCCCAGTTCCGCACATGAACGGCCAGGGCGGTGACAGGGTAAGTCAGGCGGTTGGACAGCTTGACACTGATTACAATACTGACGATTAAGAAAAGAAAAATGATGGTCAGCATTGTATAGAGCAGAGGCGCGGCTGCCTTCGTGACGTTGGACAAAGGGATATAGACAACCGTACTCAGGTCGGAATGATTCAGCGGATAGACCGATATAATATAATTTTCACGGTTCAGGCGTGCAGTAAAACCGGAGTCTTTCTTGAAATTAGTTGTCTGTATCAGATTCGTCATATCCTGGGTAAAGGTACCCTCCACGAGCGTGGAATATTGTACAGAGCCATTGGCATCTACGAGGCAGGCGCCGCTGCCGTCCCCCAGATCGACGTTATTGAGCATCTCAAAAATATCATCTATGATAATGCTGCCAATCACGTAATATCCGCTTGTAACGGAGGAATTCGATACGGACTTAATACAGGACAGCGAGTAATGCCCATTGTTATTGCTGTGAATCAGAGGGACGAATCGGGCATTAAGATAAACCTCGCTCTTGTCATAATAATCGCAGAGTTCAAGCAGGCTTTTTTCATCATACATGTTAAACAAGGAGATCATTTTTTTGCCGTTATATATAATAGAAATATCATCGAAACCATTCTGCTGGGTGGCTGCACTCCACAGTACCTTTTTTACATCGCTGCGGGAAGAGGAAATGCCGGGAGTAATAAAATGGCTTCCGAAAAAACGGATCTCGGAAGAATAGGCCACAGACTCGATCTGTTCGTCAATCCCCTCCATGAATAGTTCAATATTTTTGCACAGTTGGTTCGCGATCTGATTATTGTACTGTACGGAGACAGAAATAATATTCTGATAGATAAACCGGTAGCAGAGCAGCGCCATAATAACGGCTATAGCCAGTACAAAGCCTATGGTAAAAGCGGTCAGCTGTTTTTTGAATGAGCGGAACATGAAAATCCCCCTTCCTATTTAAATTAAATTTAGGTTATAACATTTACCGGAAATATGCAATTGCTTTGGATATAGGAAAAGAATTTTGCCATAGAAAATAAGAATTCAGTTTCTTTTCCTTTCCCTTATTTTTCCGTATACTTTATTTAGAAAAAGAAAATTTATAATTTACAGGAGGTAGAAAATGAGAGCATTAAAGAAAGTAATAAGTGTAGGGCTTGCGGCGGCAATGGTTACATCACTTGCGGCAGGATGCAGCAGCAAGCAGGAGGATTCCGGTTCTGATAAAGAACCTGTAACGATCAGATTCTATTCAACTTTAGGCGAAGCGGAACCGGGATACAAACCGGTTATGGAACTTGTAGAACAGTTTGAGAAGGATAATCCGGATATCAAAGTGGAACTGGAGGTACAGTCCAGCTCACAATATCACGAGAAACTGGTATCCGAGATCGCCTCCGATACTCTTGCTAATGTGTTTATGCACTGGGGCGGCGCTGAGATGTATGAGGCAGTGCAGTCTGGAAAAGTTTTGGATATGACGGAGAAGATGGATGCAGAACCGGAGTTTAAGGCACAGTTTGCTGATGTTACCCTGAATGCCCTGAATCTGCGGTATGATGACATAGAGGGGATGTGGGGCGTACCGTTCTCCAGCGTATCGGGCGGATTCTATTATAATAAAGCTTTATTTGAAAAAGCCGGAATCAAAGAGGTTCCCGCTACCTGGGACGAGCTTTTGGATTGTGTGGAAAAATTAAAGGCGGTGGATGTCATTCCCTGGGCTTTAGGCGCAAAAGACGGATGGCGTGTAGAACACCTGTATTCTGCAATTTTCTATAGGATGAACGGAGTAGAAGGGGCCAAGGCGCTTGGCGATCGAAGCAT
This sequence comes from Clostridiales bacterium VE202-21, assembly GCA_000509105.1. Lineage (GTDB taxonomy): Bacteria > Bacillota > Clostridia > Lachnospirales > Lachnospiraceae > Faecalicatena > Faecalicatena contorta. The sequence goes on from BAIF02000062.1 coordinate 87,018, forward strand.
GAAATATTCTTCTCCTGAAGCGGTGGCTGCATGGGAGGAACTGCAGAAGCTGGTAGATATGGAAGCCTTTGGGCCGGAGCCTGCATCTGTAGATTTTTCGAACGAAATGACGATGCTCCAGACAGGGAAAGCGGCTTTGAACTTTGGAATCTCAGCTCATGCGGAGGCGTATACGGGCCCGGATTCTGAGGTCGGTGATGACATTGACTTCTTTGAGATGCCTGTATTTGAAGGAAAAGAAGAATTTGCGAAGAATAACTTCGGGGGCGGAGACATCGCCCTGGGAATTGCAACCAATGCTTCGGATGAACAGATTGAAGCATCCTGGAAACTCTGCAAGGCACTTTGCGGTGTTGAGGGACAGACGGTTCTTGCCAACAGTAATGCGGTGCTTGTAGCTAATAAAGATGTGGAGGCGGATCCTGAAAAGGTAAACCGTCTGAATAGTAAATTTGCCGATGTCATTAATAACGCGGACGCAGCAACGACCGACGTGACCAACTACGACAAAGTATCCACAATGCTAACCAAAATCAGAGACGTGGCCTCTGCACTGGTGAACGGGCAGCTAACCCCGGAACAGGCCGGAAAAGAACTTGATGCGGAAGTGGAAATGTACAGCGAGTAAAGAATGAGGGATCAAACAGAGCATGCGGGGAAGAGCGCCCCTTCCGGGCGCCGGGCATGCCCTGCCCCGGAAAAACAGGAGGTGTAACAGTTGCTGGATTTTAAAAAGAATAAAAAGCTCGCAATTGCATTTTTGCTCCCGGCATTCGCTTTTTATATTATATTTATGATAAGCCCTGTATTTGAGACAGCGTTTTTGTCTTTTTTTAAGTGGCGCGGAATTGGAGGCAGTGAATTCTCATTTATCGGGCTTCGGAATTATGCAAAGGTGTTTACGGACCCGAAGTTCTGGACCAGCTTTGGGCGTTTGATATATTTTGTTGTGATCAGTGTTGTATCCCAAATGGTAATCGGATTTATACTGGCATATCTTGTCTCTTTAAAACTGAAGGGCTCGAGATTCTTCAAGCTGACCTTTTTCCTGCCGGCGGTATTGTCTGTAACCGCTGTATCCCTCATGTGGAAGATGATTTTATCTACCAATGAAGGCATGCTGAACATGCTTTTGAACAACATGGGTCTGGGGACACTGGCAAGGTCCTGGCTGACGGATCCGGACATTTGTTTTACCGTGATTACGCTGATTAATACATGGCTTCAGGTAGGGATGCCCTTTGTAATCCTGCTCGCTGGACTGATCGGCATACCGGGTGAACTGTATGAGGCGGCTGCGATTGACGGAGCCAACAGCTGGAATATGGTCTTTAAAATCACAATCCCAATGATGAAAGAAATACTGGCGGTGGCGACAATTCTAGTTCTGTCTAATTCCATGAAAGCCTTCGATGTCTTTTATGTAATCACCAGCGGAACATTCGGACCTGGAGAAGCCAATATGGTTCCTATGGGGTATATGTACATCACCTCCTTTCGGGGAAATGATTTCGGCAGGGGAAGCGTGATGGCCCTGTTTGTCATGCTGGTCGGCGCAATTGCATCTGTTTTTGTGTATTTCAAGGGGTTCCAGGGAAAGAAAGGAGATGCTTCGGATGATTAAGCGTGGTTTTAGCATTGGAAAACTGATCTGTTATATTGTACTGATAATTTGGGCGGTTATTACGATCTACCCGCTGATCTATACCTTTCTGACATCGTTTAAAACACAGACCTCCATGTATACAAATATGTTCGGCCTTCCGGAAACCTGGCACTTTGAAAATTATGCAGGGCTGTTTGCGGATATGGGGTTTGGAAAAAGCATTTTTAACAGCTTCTTTATCACCATAACTACAGTCGTGTGCCAGCTGGTCATCAGCTGTATGGTATCCTTTGTCATTACACAGATTCGCTTTAAAAGTTCCAATAAAGTTCTGGGACTGTTTGTAATCGGGATGCTGATTCCTGCCCAGGTGTTAATTATACCAATCTCAATCATGGCAAAGTACATGGACGGATACAACAACCTTCCGTTTTTGATCTGCGTATACATAGCTACGGGAATGCCATATATGATATTTGTAATCTGCGGGTTTATGAAAAATCTGCCCAAAGAACTGATGGAGGCCGGCCTGATTGACGGCTGCAATGGGCTCAAAACGTTTACTAAAATTGTGGTACCGCTGAGCAGGCCCGCGATTGCAACGATGGGAATGCTGTCTTTTATTGGAACATGGAATGAAATGATTATTGCGCTGATATTATTAAAGAAAAATGAACTCAAAACAGTTTCGCTGGCATTAAATATGTTTGCCGGGGACCGGTTTTCAAATTTTCCGGGGATGTGTGCAGCCGTTATGATAGGAGTTCTTCCTACGATGCTGATTTACTTCATCTTCCAGGAGAATATCATTGCGGGTATGACGGCGGGAGCGGTCAAAGGTTAGGCGCGCCCGGAAAAGTGCGGATAGTCTGGCGGGGGGAACCCCCGCATGGGCAGCAGCAGTTCAGCCATGCCCGAACTGCTAACATTATAAATTGGAGGTATATATGGGAAAACTGCCATTTCGTGAAATTCATCTGGATTTTCACACAAATGAGACGATAAAAAATATAGGGGAGAGATTTGACCCCGAAGAATTTGCGCAGACATTAAAGAAAGCACATGTAAATTCGGTCACTCTGTTTGCAAGATGCCATCACGGCATGATTTATTATGACTCCAAAAAGAATCCGGAGCGTGTGCATCCAAATCTTGTGAATAAAAATCTTCTTAAGGAGCAGATTGAGGCCTGCCGTAAAATTGGAATCCGTACTCCGGTCTATACAACGGTGCAGTGGGACTACTACACCTCACAGAGGCACAGGGAGTGGCTTTGTATCGATGAGAACGGGCAGTCAATCGGTGAGTCCGGCAGGAAGCAGGAGCCGTTTGAGGCAGGCTTTTACGAGACGCTGTGCCTGAATACCGGTTACCGGGAATTTTTGAAAGAGCACGTGGAAGAGATTCTGGATACATTTGAGGTAATCGACGGATTGTTTCTGGACATTGTTTTTCCCGTGCCCTGTGCATGTCCTGCCTGCAGAAAGCTGATGGAACAGAACGGATACAATCCTCTGGACCGCGGGGACAGGCTGGAATTTTATAAGAAAACAATCGACGAATGGCAGCGAGAAATGACAGAATTTATCCACAGCAAATCTGAGAATACCACGATCTTTTACAACAGAGGACATGTGGGGACGGATCAGAGGCGCAATGGGGATACCTATACCCATTACGAGCTGGAGTCGCTCCCGAGCGGTATCTGGGGATATCTTCACTTTCCCTCCACAGTGCGCTATGCCAGGAACCTGGGGAAAGAATATCTCGCCCAGACAGGCAAATTCCATACCATGTGGGGTGATTTTCATTCCTACAAGAACCAGGCAGCTCTGGAATTTGAATGTTTTCATATGCTGGCAATGGGGGCAAAGTGCCTAATCGGGGATCAGCTCAATCCAGACGGGAGGCTGTCACCTGCGGTTTATGACCTTATAGGAAAAGTGTATGAGCAGGTAGAAGAAAAAGAGGCCTGGTGCGATGACGTGAAACCCGCAGTGGAAATAGGCGTATTTACCGCAGAGGAATTTGTGGGTGCCTCAAATGACAATCTGCCGAAATCACTCCAGGGAGCAGTCAGGATGCTTCAGGAATGCGCATTTCAATTTGACGTGGTGGACACGCAGAGTGACTTCGCAAAATACAGGCTGCTGATCCTTCCGGACCAAATCCCTGTTGATCCGCTGTTTGCCGATAAACTTTCCATTTATATGGAAAATGGAGGAAAGGCTATATTTACGTGTAAATCGGGACTCACTCCCGACGAAGCCAGCTTCGCACTGGATATCGGCGTAACAAAGAGAGAGGAACAGCCAGTTGACGTATACGGAGAAGATGTAGTCGGAAAGATCTATGACAGAGGAGATTACTGCCAGTATATTCTTCCGGGGGATGTGATCGGAAAGGATCTGCCAAAGGACTATCATGTCATGTATGCGAGAGGCGTCGACGTGGATGCAAAAGAGGGAGCAAACGTGCTTGTAAATGCGTATGCCTCTGTTTTTGACAGAGATTACCGGTACTTTTGTTCACACAGGCAGTCGCCCTGCTCGGGAGAAATAGCACAGCCGGCTGTCGTACAAAACGGAAACAGCATTTATTTTTCACATCCTGTCTTCATACAATATCAATACAATGCACCTCTCTGGTGCAAAAAAATGGTGAAGGATGCGGTATGTCTGCTTCTTCAGGAACGGATTATCACACATAACGGACCTTCCGCACTGCTTACCGCTGTAAATGACCAGCCGGCCCAAAACAGAAGGATTGTGCATCTGCTGCATTACATTCCTGAAAGGCGCTGCGAATCTATTGACGTCATTGAGGATGTGCTGCCTGTTTATAATATTGAGTGCAGTGTAGAAGTACCGGGAGAAGTGAAAGGAGTATACTGCCAGCCGCAGAATGTTCCGCTTGAGTACCGATCTGAAAAGGAAAGAGTGATATTCCATGTCCCGGAGGTGAACGGACACCAGATTGTGGAAGTAAGATTATCTTAGGAGCAAGAGTATAAACGATAGGAGGATGTAATGAACCGAACGCAGATTGTAAAGAAATCTCTGAATTTTGAAGATCCCGGAATAGTGCCATATTCTATATATCTGACAGAAGAGGGGTATGGGCTATACGGAGACCGTCTGATTGACGACTATGGAAATGAAAAAATACAGACGGACTATCGGCAGGGTAAGCTAAGCCAAAAGGAAGCTGCATCCCTTGCAATTGGTAATTTTATTCTTTATGCTGAAGCACCTTGGTGGGACTGGATTAACCTTCCGGCAGAGTTTAAAGAAGAGGACACTCCCGAGGGATTACCTGATACAATCGGAAAAGGAAGCTATGAAGCATTTTTTGAAAAGGTGGAATATCTGAAAAAGAATTACGATGCATACATTTTGGTTACCATTTGGGGAAGCCACTGGGAAAAGGCCTATTTCAGCCGGGGCATAGAAAACTTTCTGTGCGACCTGGCGGCTGCCCCAGAGTGGTGCCGTAAACTGCTGGAGCTCATCATCAGAAAAAACCTTGTTATGCTCGAAAACATCTTGACATGCCCATATATAGACGGCGTGCTTCTAGGATCAGACTGGGGAACACAAAATGACCTGATCATGTCCCCCGAGTGCTTCCGCACCCTTATCAAAGAAGGCGAGATCCAAGAGTATAAGTTAATAAAAAAATACAAGAAAAATGTTTTTGTACATTCATGTGGAAATATCATACGGATTATGGATGACCTTGCAGAGATGGGAGTAGAGTGCCTGAATCCCATCCAGCCCGAGTGCATGGATATCTACCGGCTAAAAAAGGATTATGGAAAGCGCATCGCATTCTATGGGGGGATCAGCACACAAAGAGTGCTGCCTTATGGGACTGCGGAGGAAGTGGAAGCGGAGGCCAGAAAAGTCATAGAAGCCATGAAAGAAAATGGAGGGTATATTACAGGGCCGTCCCAGGAGATCCAGGAGGATGTACCTTATGAAAACCTCTGCGCACTCATAAAAACCGCAAATCAATATGGGAGTAGTAACGAGCTTTAGACTCGTTGACGGATGGGGGGGACGCGAATGACGAGGTGAGTGCGGGAGCTGTTGCATCCAAACGGTAGTTAAGAGCTCATTCCCTGGAGAGGTCCCGTACGGTAGCAGCGGATGGGATAGAACTGGTGATTCGTTTCTGTTGGTGTAAGTTTTAGATTGCCTTGTTATCCGTGAATATACTGGTCTTCAAAAACAGTCCCAAAGGACCCATACATAAAAGCCTTAAAATTTATTTAAGCAAGATGCATGATACGCATAGCCCACTTCATCCGCTGCCCCCGTTTGAGCGCCACCTTAGTAACGGGGCATAACCTACCGGTCGGATGAACCAGTTTACCGTGAGCCGCAGCATCTCCCGGCTCACGGTAAGCGTCCCCCTTCCATCCGCGCCTGGGCGGGCTAAAACCCGCCGCTAAATCCCGATTGATATGTTTGGGGAAATACTTTATAATGTAATGGATTGATAGCGGTGCAGGACCTTCAGAGGAGGTACGGATAACGAAGATGCATGGAATAAAAGATGTGGCGCAAAAGGCCGGAGTTTCTATTTCTACGGTTTCAAATGTTTTAAATAAAACAAAATATGTCAGTCCCGAACTGGTTCGCAAGGTGGAAGCGGCAGTAGAGGAATTGTCATATGAGGTAAATCCAATTGCAAGAAGTATGAAGAGTAACAGATCGGGGACGATCGGAATCATAACGGAAGATATCTGCGGTGTTTTTTATCCCTATATTATAAAAGGGATTGCTTCGATTACCGAGCGTGCCGGTTACCATATGGTTATCTGCGACACGCGGGGGGAATATGGGGACAAGGATGCGGCAAAACGGGAGCAGGATATATTCAAGAATCTGATTTCAAGCCGTGTTGACGGCATTATTTTTGTGTCTCTTGTTTCCGGTGAGGACAGGGAGAAGTATTTGAGTAAGCTGATCAAGCGTCCCAGCGGTATAAGCCGATCCCACTTGTCAGTATGGAAAGAGATTTCACCCAGTTTGGTATAGATTCCGTCTATTTTGATGCCTATGAGAATTCGCAGAAGGCAGTGCAGCATCTGGTAGACTGCGGCTGCAGGAAAATTGTTCATATTTCAGGCCCTGAAATCATGGAGGTCGCGGAAGAGCGTGTGCAGGGTTATTTAACCAGCATGGAAAAAAACGATTTACCAGTGGATGAAAACACGATGATCGTGAGGGGCGATTACAGCCACCAAAGCGGATACAGGGGAATGAAAGCGCTGTTGGACAACGTACCGGGCCTGGACGGTGTCTTCTGTGCAAACGACCAGATGGCCGTAGGAGCATTGAAGCTCCTGAGGGAATACGGAAAAAAAATACCCGAGGAAGTAAAACTGATTGGATACGATGATGTATTCATATCAAGCGTTGTAGAACCGGCTATATCCACCATACACATACGAAAACGCCATGCCGGAATCGAGGCGGCAAAGCTGCTGATGGAACGGATCGATAATCCCGGGGAAAAAAGAGCACCCGTGGGAATCAAAATGGACAGCAGGCTTGTGGTACGAAAATCAACAGTGGCAGATGCCCCCGAAGACTGGATATTGGCCGATTGGTAGACCCGGGCAAAATTTGTAATACCGAATTACACATTTTCCTGGACCCAGCGCGCAAAGCCATCGGGCTTTGGGTGATGTGTCCAGGTTGCCCGGAGTTCCCTTCTTTTTTGCTTTACTCCTTCTCACAGCCCTAACCCGTTTCCAGCCCCCCTTATGTCCGCTTCCCGCAGCGCCCCCCCTTACACAAAAACCGCCCAGAGAAAAACGTTTTTTGTGAATTGTGTATAAAATTTGGGGTGTGGTATCTTATATTTTATACAAAAAAATCGTTTTTCTGTTAAAAGCATTGACAAAAGGGGGTTATGGGAATATGCTTAAGACAAGTTTTAAGAGTAAAAAAGGGACGGCACACAATCAATCAAAATTTTTTTTGACTCTTAGAAAAACGTTTTTTTTCTGGAATTGAAAAAATACCAACCAGATAAAACGGAAAAGATACAGAGAAGGGAAGGGGGATTTTATACTGCCGCGTCAGGCAGATTAGCGAAGTAACGGATTCACGCAAAGAGAAAGTGATGGAGGGCATCGTGAGGGTATGAAAAAATATTGTATTGTAAATGAAATTAAACCGGAGCGTTTCGAGGAGTACGTAAATGCACATCTGCATCCATGGGATGAGCTGCTGGAATGTCTGAAGGCTGCGGGAACAAAGGAAGAGTACATATTTATGCTGGGAAACAAAGCATTGGTATTCGTTGAGTGTGAGGATATGAAGACGTATACGGAGAAGTTCGGGAAAAGCGAGGTCGGAAAAAAGTGGCTTGAATACGTAGCAGATTTTATTGAGGAGAGTCCTTTTGCAGATGCATCCGGCAAGGCCAGGGATGATGTAAATGGCCTTCGCAAAGTGTTTGACCTGAATCAGCAGCTGGCAGGAAAGTTTGAGGAAAATTGATTTGTTTTCATGATCAATGCAATGAAATTAAAGCTGGGACGAAAGCTTTAATGATAATCAAAAAACAATTTAAAAACAGGAGGAAATCGTATGAAAAAGAAAATGTTGAGTGTAGTTCTTAGTGTTGCATTGGTTACGTCTATGTTAATCGGATGTGGCTCAGGGGAATCAGAGAAAAAGAGTGCGGAAACAAAAACAGAAGATACGAAAGAGACCAAAGAGGAAAAGACGGATGGGGAAGCAAAGAGCGGCGGGTATAAAATTGCCTATTTGAATGCACTGGTTTCAACCCCATATTTCGGATACTTAAACAGTGCTATGGAAGGGCATGCGAAGGAGCTGGGGGTTGAACTACAGATCCTGGACGGAAAAACGGATAATCAGGTGATGTACGACCAGGCACTGAGCATTATCGAGCAGGATTTTGATGCAGTGATATTGACGCCAAGCGATATGGCGGGTTCTGTTTCGATTGTAGAAGCAATCCACGATGCCGGGCTGCCCTTAATTGTCTGCAATACACGTGTCGACGAATCTGTGGAAGCATTGACTGATTCTCTGGTCTGCTGTGACCCGAGTTATGAGGGTGAAGTCGTTGGGAAGCTTGCCGTTGAGCAGCTGCCGGAAGGCGGAAAATGCGTCACACTGGAAGGTTTTGCAGGCCAGGAGGCGCAGATTTACAGAACAGAAGGTTTCCAAAAAGGAATTAAGGGAAGCAAGATTGAGATCGTACAGCAGGTGATCTGCGACTGGGACAAGGCAAAAGCAATGTCAGCGACAGACGATATGATTGCGGCTTATCCGGATTTGGCGATGATCTTTGCACAGGATGACTCTATGGCTCTGGGAGCGATCGAAGCGGTAAAGGCAGCGGGGAAAGAAGACCAGATTAAAGTTATGGGCCTTGGTTATATGGGCGATGAATCCAAAGAAGCTCTGTTGGACGGCAGCCTCCTTGGTACCTGCACGCAGTCTCCGTCATGGGAAGGTATTACCGCTCTTGATGTTGCCATAGATGTGATCAAAGGCAAAGAGGTTGATACCTGGTATAAGACAGAATGTCTGGCTGTTACAAAAGAAAACTGTGAAAGTATTGATCATGGTTATAATCAATAACAAACGTAAGGGAGGCCCGCCTCCCTTACTGTTTCAACGGCAGCCTGTTCACCGGGCTGCCGGCTGTAATAAAACAGCATGCGGATGTTGAATATCCGTTTAACTTAGGAGGTCAGACATGTCAGATGTTATATTGGAAATGAAGAATATTACCAAAAGATTTCCCGGAGTTATTGCTTTAGATGATGTTTCATTTCGCGTCAATAAAGGAGAGATCCGAGCGCTGGTAGGAGAAAACGGCGCTGGAAAGTCTACCCTGATGAAGATACTCAATGGAGTATACTCTGCGGATAGCGGGGAGATATGGATGCACGGCAAACGGGTTATGAATAAAAATCCCCTAGAGGCCCAGAAAAATGGCTTGTCGATCATTTATCAGGAATTTAACCTGGTTCCGTCTTTAAGCGTAGCAGAGAATATTTTTATTGGGCGGCTGAAAAAGGGGAAGAAGGCAATTCAATGGAAAGATATTAATAAAAAGGCCGAAGAACTGATGCACAGCCTTAATTACAACATTGATGTGAGAGAGGCCGTTGAGAATTTAAGTGTCGCCGAGAAGCAGATGATCGAGATCACCAAGGCGCTGTCTGTTGATGCAAAGGTGATTATTATGGATGAACCGTCAGCCGTGCTTACGGAAAATGAACTGAAGAATTTATTCGATATTGTTCTGGATCTGAAAAGTAAGGGAATTACGGTTATCTATATTTCGCACCGCCTGGAGGAGATCTTCCAGATATGTGACTCCGTAACGGTACTCAGAGACGGGCAGATTATTGATACATCGGCTGTAAAAGATACGACAAAACAGCAGCTGATCGAAAAAATGGTCGGCAGAAAACTGGAGCAGGAATTCCCGGCAAGGGATGCGGTATTAGGAGAGACGGTGCTGAAGGTAAGCGCGCTAAATCGTGGAAATAAAGTAAAAAACGTCTCTTTTGAATTGCGAAAAGGAGAGATACTGGGTCTGGCAGGCCTGGTTGGCGCCGGCAGGACCGAGGCAGTGAGGCTGCTGGTCGGCGCGGACAAGGCCGTCAGTGGAACAGTGGAGATAAAAGGGCAGAAGCTGAATATGAAATCCCCCCTGGAGGCAAAAAAGAACGGAATCGTCTTGCTTCCCGAGGACAGGAAGACGCAGGGCCTGCTTTTGGAAATGCCCATTACGCAGAACATCAGCGTGGTGGGGCTGGAGAAAGTCAAAAATAAATTCCGCCTGATCGGTGAAAGCATTGAAAAAGAAGAAGCGCAGAAGTACTTCAAGACACTAAAGATTAAGGCGCCCTCCGCTACGCAGAGGGTTTCCTTCCTGTCAGGCGGGAACCAGCAGAAGGTAGTTATTGCAAAATGGCTGTTTTCAGGCGCTGATATCCTGATTTTTGATGAACCGACACGGGGCATTGATGTGGGGGCGAAGTACGAAATCTACATGGTCATGAACGAGCTGGCAGCACAGGGAAAAGCGATCATTATGATTTCCTCTGATATGAATGAAGTGGTAGCAATGAGTGACAGGGTAATCGTGATGCATGACGGAGAAATACGCGGCGAACTTGAGGGCGCAGAGATCAATCCAGAAGCCGTGCTGAAATACGCCATTGAATGAGAGGAGGCAGAATACATTGATAAAAAGTCAGGGTAATCAGGCGGGAAGAAAGCTGAACTATATTGCAAGTAAATACGGCATGCTTTCGATTCTGATCCTTATCATAATTGTTGCAGGTATCATTAACCCGGCTTTCTTAACGGGCCAGAACATCATTAATATTTTCAAGCAGATTTCGGCGACCGGGCTTTTGGCCATTGGAATGACCTTTGTTATCATATCAGGAGGCGTTGATCTGTCGGTTGGATCTTTGATGTCTATTTGCGGGGTAATCTCCGTTGTGCTGATCCCACAGGTTGGCGTTCCTGGCGCCATGGTTCTGGCATTGCTGTCAGGGCTTGTACTGGGAGTTTTTAACGGTATTTTTGTATCGGCGACTGGCGGGACGATGGGAAGCTCTTTTATTATCACTTTTGGAATGTCAACGGTATTAGGCTCCGCTGCACTGTGTATTACCAACGGAGCTATCGCATACGCGTCAAAGTATAAAAGCTATATGGTGATCGGACAGGGCTACTGGGGCGTGATACCGATTACAGTTGCAATCTTTCTTATCTTTATTGTAGCGACGCAGATCATCCTGAAGAAGACCAGTTTCGGGAGATTAGTGTACTGTATCGGGGTCAATGAAGAGGCTACGCGCCTGTCCGGAATTCGGACAAGGCTGATCAGAATCAGCGTATATGCGATATCCGGACTTATGGCAGCGGCTGGAGGGATCTGCCTGTGTTCGCGTGTGCGCAGCGCATCGCCCACACAGGGAACCGGATATGAGCTGGACGCCATAGCAGTGGTACTGTTGGGAGGCAGCCGGATGGGCGGCGGTGCGGGAAGTATTTGGAAAACTCTGATGGGCGTTGTGATTATGGGTGTTCTTACAAATGCCCTGAACGTAGTCGGTGTAACTGCTTATCCGCAGAAAATTGTAAGAGGCGCCATCATACTGGCAGCGGTTCTGATGGATCTGCGCAGCGCAAAGGCTGAAAACGAGATGCTTGCGACGAAAGTGTGAGGTGGAAAAGATGATAAAACGAGTCAGCAAATTTTGTAAATCTTATCTGGTAATTGTCTGTATTGCAGTATTACTTGTGTTTATGGCCATTTTTTATCCGAGTTACTTTTCCTTCTCTACTTTTAAAGGACTGCTGATACAGATTTCTGTATATGGGATCGTGGCATGCGCGATGACGATAGCGATCATCGGAGGGGAATTCGACTTGAGTGTCGGGTCTATTCTGCCGTTTTCTACCCTGCTTTTTGCTTATCTGATGCCCAGGATCGGGATCTTTGCGTCTATTGTCCTTATATTGATCACGGGGGGCGTGATCGGTGCGGTGAATGGTTTCTTTGTTTCGATCCTGAAGTTGAATGCCTTTATTGTGACTCTGTCTACAATGCTTGCCGTGGAAGGGATTATGCTCACTTTCTGCAATGGGATGCCGATCCCAGCCGTCAATCAAGCGACCAGGGCGTTCGGGACGGGAAATATTGGCGGAATTGCATACATTGCCATTTTATTTTTTATCTGTGTCCTTATTACCCATTATGTGCTTACAAAGACTGCTTTCGGGCGAAATGTATTTGCAACCGGCGGCAATTATAATGTGGCAGAGTATGCCGGGATCAGTGTGAAAAAGATCAAGTTTCTGTTATTTGTGATTTTGGGATTTGCTTCAGCTTTTGCGGGAGTTCTTCTGACTTGCAGACTGCAGGCTGGTTCCCCTTTATATGGAAGCGACGTTTCCATGTCTGTAGTATCTGCTACGGTTTTAGGGGGAACAAGCCTGTCCGGCGGCAGGGGAAGCGTATTTCGTACCTTCCTGGGGATGGTATTTATCGGAATGCTGAGCCAGATATTTACCCATATCAATGCATATGCATATCTCCAGCAGCTGATACAGGGTGCAGTTGTTGTTGCGATTGTCATCCTGGATGCATGGAACAACCGGAAGAGGGAAGACGAACTGGCCGGAATTTAGAGACGGGGAAGCAGTTGGAAACAGAAAGAGAGGCAGATAAAATGAGAAAAGAGAAAAGCGCTATTTTAAGCGTGAGCAACAGCAATCATACATCCTGGGATCCGGCCAAAGAGCATCTGGCGACGGGATTTCCGCCGATCCAGGCGATGAACAGCAGTCTTATGTTCACACCTCAGGAGATAGAACGTCTCCGCACGTTGGGAAAGCGGGTCGCGGAAATTGCGGCGCTGCCCGTTCAAAAGGAAAAGGCCAGGCTCTGGACTGCCCACAATGACCTGCAGACCACCCAGCCGCTTGTATTCATAGATCCGGAAAATGGCTGGAATGAGATCATCACGCCGGAGATGCTGGAATGTCACGACAATATGGCCAGGGTATGGGAAATGCATCTTCTGAAACAGATCTACTGGCATGAAAATCTAAAAGATGACAAAGTGATTGAACCATATTTTGACGTACATTATTCCTTTTCCGACGATGGATGGGGCGTAGAGATGAAAAAAGAGGGCGGCGAGATGGGCGGCGCCTACAAGATGATCGGCGGATTGAGGGACTATGAGGAAGACTTTGAAAAACTGCATTATCCTGTTATTACTATCGACTATGAAGAGTCCGACCGTGTGCTGAATCTGGCGCATGAGGTTTTTGACGGGATTCTGACGGTCAGGCGGCATCCGGTGTGGTGGTGGTCCCTGGGGATGACGGTGGATTACATTATGCTCAGGGGATTTGATAACTTTTTATGTGACTTCATTCTGGAGCCGGAGTACATACATAAGGTGATGGACCTGATGACGACGGGGATCGAAAAACGGCTGGACTGGTTCGAGAAGGAGCGCCTGCTTGCCTTAAATACAGAGGGGGCATATGTGGGCTCGGGCGGATTCGGCTGGACAAATCAGCTTCCGACAGAGCAGGAACTGAAACGGCCGGTGACCACAAAGGAGATGTGGGGATTTGTGGAAAGCCAGGAGACGAATACCGTGAGTGCAGAAATGTACGGAGAGTTCATACTCCCATACCATAAAAGGCTGGCCAGCCGGTTCGGGCTGAACTGCTTTGGGTGCTGTGAGTCTGTTACTGAGAGATTTGAGTATGCTAAACAAATTCCGAACCTGAGAAGAGTCTCCATGTCTGCATGGGCGGACTGGACATTGATACCGGAGCTTCTGGGAAACCGGTATATAGCATCGCTCAAACCGCAGCCTACAGCGCTTGCCTCTCCGGTAATGAACGAGGATGAGGTCAGGAAAACGGTGAGAAAGGCGCTGGCCTGCACCAGGGACTGCATCCCGGAATTGATCATGAAGGATAATAATACGCTGGGACATAACCCGTATAATGCATGCCGCTGGGTTGAAATCTGCCGTGAGGAGATTGCAAATCTGGGTTAAAGAAAAGGAGACATCACATATGACGGAAAAAGAATTAATCATAAAAAGCAGCGAAGAGCTGGATGAGAGATTACGTGAGGCAAAGAAGAGCGGCAATCTTGTGGTAAAGGATGCAACAGAAGATGAGGCGGTCATTCGGAAAACATTTGAGGCGGGCGAAGGGATCCTCCGCTTATTTCCTGCATTTGTTCCCAGAAGGTTTGGGAAAGCAGGCCGCAGATTAAAACTGCACCCGGACGACTATTTTGCATTCGGAATGGCCAGAGGTTCCATAACGGAGCGCTGGTTTGCATCTACTATTGCCGCACAAAACGGAGAATTGTCTAAAGCAGATGAAGGGATGAGCTATGTAAGCGTCTCATATGATTCTGATGAAAAGTTTGCCCTGCGGGATGCGGTCAAGGTTCTGGGGAAAGAACTGGTGGGAGAAGAGCTGATGGGGCGGTATAACGGCTGGCCCATGTATTCCAAGTTTTTCGATAATGAAAATCCTCTCTTCCACCATGTCCATCTGATGTTTGAAGACGCGGCAAGGGTAGGCAAGCTTGGCAAACCGGAGTGTTATTATTTCCCGAAACAGCTGAACAATTATTTCGGAGAAGCAGGCTACACCTACTTCGGGTTTGACCCGGATGTGACGCCGGAAGAGGTCAAAGAAAGAATCCGACATTTTGGGGACGATGATACGAGGATTACGGAACTTTCCCGTGCGTACAGGATCGAACTGGGGACGGGATGGTATACGCCGGCAGGGGTCATTCATGCGCCTGCATCGGTGCTGACCTATGAGCCGCAGTGGAACTCCGATGTCAATTCTGTTTATGAAAATATAGTTTCCGGGGAGGTGTATCCTCCGGAGATGTTGGATGAGGAATGCCCGGCGGACAGACAGGGCGACATTGACTATATTTTCAGCCTCCTGGACTGGGAGAAAAATGTGGATCCGCATTATCGGAAACATTACTTCCGGCCGCCGGTAACCGCATCCCGGACGGAAGACTATACTGAAAATTGGATCACCTATGCCAATGAGTATATTGCCGCAAAAGAGCTGACCGTTTATCCGGGCCGGACGGTTACGATTAAGGATGGTGCTGCTTATGGCTGCATCTTTATACAGGGACACGGAAAAATAGGGGGCTACGATGCGGAAGCGGCTGCCTTGCTCCGCTTTGGGCAGCAGAGTACGGATGAGTTTTTTGTTTCAGAGGACGCAGCCGGGAGAGGGGTCACGATTACGAACCTGAGCCGGGTGGAACCACTGGTGCTCTTAAAACATTTTGGCCCGAACCATCCGGATGTGCCGAGAAGTGTCTGCGGATAAAAACAGTGAAAGAAGTGCCGGTGTGTTGAAAGCAAAATTGGCATGCCGGTACAGTGCCGCTGATAACAACGAGCAGGGTGCCATTTGAGATAAGGGTGGAAATATGGACACAGAAGGAGGCGGAACATGAGATATTTGGTTGGGATAGACAACGGGGGAACGTTTTCAAAAGCCGCTGTCTTTGATGAAGACGGGAGTCAAATCGCCGCGGCCAGCGTGCCGACAACAACCATTACTCCCAAACCGGGGTACACGGAGCGGGATATGACACAGCTGTGGGAGGTTAACGTACTGGCAGTGCGCACGGCAATTGAAAAGAGCGGCATCTGCCCGTCTGATATTGCAGGTGTCTCTTTTTCCGGGCACGGGAAAGGGCTGTACATGGTGAAGGGAGACGGGACTCCCGCGTATAATGGGATCATTTCTACGGACACGCGGGCATGGGAGTATGTAGAAAGATGGGAGAAAGACGGTACGATGGACAAGGTATTCGAAAGATCCTGTCAGACGATCCTTGCCTGTCAGCCTGTCAGCCTGCTGGCATGGTTCCGGGACCACTATCCGGAGGTGCTCCGGGATGTGAAGAACATATTTGCGGTAAAGGATTATATCCGTTTTCAGATTACAGGGGAGGCATATGCGGAGTATACGGACTTTTCCGGTGCTAATTTGGTAAACCTGACCACAAAAGAATATGACAGAGAGCTTTTGGGGCTGTTCGGGCTGGAAGAGATCTATGACAAACTCCCTCCGCTCAGATATGCCGCCGATATCTGCGGTTATGTGACGAAGGAGGCTGCCCGGCAGACGAATCTGCCGGCCGGTATTCCGGTGGCGGCGGGAATGTTTGATGTGGATGCCTGCGGAATTGCCTCCGGGCTGTGCGATGAGGAACAGATGTGCATGGTAGCGGGAACCTGGAGCATTAACGAATTTATCCGCCGGGAACCAGTGACCAACGGCAGCGTGTCGCTCAATTCCATGTTCTGTATCCCAGGATATTTCCTTGTGGAAGAGAGCAGCCCTACCTCGGCCGGCAATATGGAGTGGTTTATCACGAATCTGATGAGCCATGAGAAAGAAGAATGCAGGACAGCGGGGGGCTCGGTCTATGAGTTGACCAATGACTGGGCGGAATCAGTAGAACCGCAGGATTGCAATCTCATTTTCCTGCCGTTTCTGAATGGCTCTAATGAGGATGCACTTGCAAAAGGTACATTTGCAGGCCTAAGCGCTTACCACAGTAAAAAGCATATGCTGAGGGCGGTGTACGAAGGAGTTGTATTCTCTCATCTTACACATGTGAAAAAACTTCTGCAGAACCGGGAAGCGCCAAAGTCCATCCGTCTGTCAGGCGGTGCTGCCAATTCGGATGTGTGGGTACAGATCTTTGCAGATGCTCTGCAGATCCCGGTGGATGTGATAGAAGATAAGGAACTGGGAGCCCAGGGAGCGGCGATGGCAGCAGGAATTGCAGCAGGAATTTACCGGGATTACCGGGAGGCAGTGAATCGCACCGTCAAGATTACAAAGACCGTACTGCCGCGTCCGTTTTATAAAGAAGTATATGAAGAAAAATACAGGACTTACCGAGCAGTAATTGAGGGCCTGGGCGGTACATGGGGGCGGTTCAGGATTGAATAGTCCGGATAGGCAGGAAAAGGGCCGCTCAGAAGTGGGCGGTTTTTTCAATTTGTATGTGGAGGGGAGGTAGCTTAAGCGGGCTTGCCCACTTTGTTTATGTTCAAGGCAGAACAGTGTATATTGCTAATGTGAATTTTTATGAAAAAAGTTCATAAAGTTCTTTTGTATTTATTATAAGGCGAAAATGATCTTATAAATAGGATAAATAATCATATAATTAAGAACAAAGTGATTGATTTATAAAAAACGCGGTGATATAATGAACATAAAGAAAGGAGCGGAGAGCTATGATATGGAATTATATGTTATGTTTCGTGTTTATTGTTGTTCTAATTGTTGAGGTGGTGTTTATCCTCAAAAGAAACCGTAAGATTGTGATGAAGGGCAAGGATGATTTCTTTACATTTACGCTGATTGTACTTTTTGCATTGATGATCTTTCCGCTCTCGGACATGGGCAGCGTGGTAGAGAATATCCGGAATATCCTGATACTTGTGGCTATTTTCGGGTCAGCCGGCATTAAGAGAGGGTTTTCCGAAAAGGGAATGGAAAAGGTATTTTACACGGTGAACTGGGATCTGGTTCAATCCGTACATATTGATGAATACCAGACCTCCAGGATCAAAGTGGTCTGTCAGACGGAGAAAGGCAAACATAAGCTGTATTTCAGCAAGTATAAACTGAAAGAGGTTTTACGGGTGCTGGAACAGCATGTTTCCAATATATATATTCAGAGTTCACTCGATGACGTCCTGAGTATGAAAAAGTGCGTATAAATAAAGCGCACTTGATGATGTATGCCCCTGCGGGGCGGGCCTTTCGCAAAGCGGAATACCAGACACAGGCCAACTTGCAAAATGCAGTACTTTCTGTTAAAGAAGAAAAAGTAAAAAAGTGAAGAAGAAAAGGAGAATTCAACCATGGTAAGCGAAAAAATCACAGTCAAGAACCCTTCAGGATTACATTTAAGACCGGCAGGAATCCTGTCCAATATCGCATCAAAATGCGTATCTGACGTTACTCTCGTAAAAGGAGACAAGAGAGTGAATCCTAAGAGCGTGCTGGTTCTTATGGCAGCGGGCATCAAATGCGGAGATGAGATAACAGTGGAATGTGCAGGTGAGTCGGAAGCAGATGATTTAAAGACCATCATTGATGCGATTGCAAGCGGATTAGGAGAGTAAGGAGTCAGGGCAATGAAAAGGATTGAAGTGAGTAAAACGTCTTCAAAAGGCATTGTTATGGGAAATGTGTTCGTGGCCAGGGAGCAGGATCTGAGTCCGGAGGAAAAAGTAATTGAAGTCGGGCAGGCGGACGCTGAGAAGGCAGCTTATGAGCGTGCTGTCGAGGAAGTCATTGCAGATCTGGAGCCTTTGGCCGAGAAGTCGGACATATTTGCAGGGCATCTGGAGCTGGCAAAAGATATCGCGTTAAAGGAGGGCGTGCTGAACCGGATTCAAACGCAGTCATACTGCGCACAGAAGGCGCTGCATGAAACCGCGGAAGAATTCCGCATGATCTTTGAGATGATGGAAGACGAGTACATGCGTGAGCGTGCTGCAGATATACTGGATATCAGAAACCGCCTGATGCGTAAGCTGAAAGGGATCGGTGACGGGGATTTTGATTCGATTACCGAAAAAGTGATCCTGGTTGCAAGGGATCTGGCGCCGTCGGATACGGCGAAGCTGAACCTGGAATATATTCTGGGATTTATCACAGAGCTGGGCGGTGTGACAAGCCACGTATCTATCATGGCAAGAGGGATGGGTATCCCTGCGCTTGTCGGGGTAGAAGGAATTATGGACGCGGTACGTCCCGGTGACTTTGTAATCATGGACGCCTCCCGTGGTGTAATTATTATTAACCCTGAACCGGAAGTAATTGAAGAATATAAAAAGAAAGCAAACGAGTTTGATAGATGCCAGAAGGAACTGGAAGAATCCAGCGCTCTTCCCACCGTTACGGCAGACGGCAGAAAGCTGGAGGTATGCGGAAACGTGGGAAGCCTGGAAGACGTGAAAAATGCCGTGAAGTTCCGGATTGACGGAATCGGACTTTTCAGAAGTGAGTTCCTCTACATGGAGAGCGACCATTTTCCAACGGAGGAAGAGCAGTTCAATGTATACAGACAGGCGGCTGAGCTTCTGGGAGAACGTGAGCTGACCATCCGGACTTTGGACATCGGCGGCGATAAAGGCCTGGATTATTTTGAGTTTCCAAAGGAAGAAAATCCTTTCCTTGGATACCGGGCAATCCGCATCGGCCTGGATCAGAAAGAGATTCTGAAGACACAGCTCAGGGCTCTTCTGCGGGCAGGTACATATGGACATATCCGCATTATGTTCCCCATGATCATTTCCATTGAAGAAGTGGTGGACGCATATGCGGTGCTGGAGGAATGCAAGGACGAACTTCACAAAGAAGGCATTCCGTTCCAGGAAGAGATAGAGGCAGGGGTTATGATTGAGACGCCTGCGGCAGTTATGATGGCGGAAGAACTGGCAGAGAAGGTAGATTTCTTCAGTATCGGGACAAACGACCTGACCCAGTATTTTCTGGCGGTGGACAGAGGAAATCAGAAGATTGCGGCTATGTACAATTCTTACCATCCTGCGGTTCTGCGCGCAATATACAAGACCATACAGGCAGGGCACAAGTATAACCGAAAGGTGGGTATGTGCGGAGAGTTTGCCAGCGATACAAAAGCGGTAAAAATGCTGCTGGGAATGGGACTGGATGAATTCAGTGTGTCACCTGGCGAGGCGGCGGGGGTAAAACACCAGATCCGCAGTACCTCCTATGAAGAGGCACAGAGGCTTGCCGGTGAAGTAATGAAACAGCCTGTCATAGATTCTGTGATGCGGCTGCTGGAAGAATAGGCTTAAAGGAGATAGTTTGATGAAAGGATATACGCTTGGGCTTTATGAGAAAGCAATGCCCGGCAGCTTAACGTGGAAAGAAAAGCTGCTGGCTGCAAAAAGTGCCGGATATGATTTTGTGGAGATCAGTATAGACGAGACCGATGAGAAGCTGAGCCGTCTGGAAATGACCAGCCAGGAGAGGCTGGAGCTGGTCCGTCTGATGGCAGAGACTGGAATACCGATCCGCACCATGTGCCTGAGCGGGCACAGGAAATACCCCCTCGGAAGCAGTGACCCGCAGGTCTGCGGCCGGGGTATGGAGATTATGCAGAAAGCGATACAGCTTGCGGATGACCTGGGAGTCCGGATCATACAGCTCGCAGGTTATGACGTATACTACGAAGAATCCAGCCTGGAAACGAAAAAAAGATTTTTGACAAATCTGAAGAAGGCGGTCAATATGGCGGAACGGACCGGTGTGCTTCTGGGATTTGAGACGATGGAAAATGAGTTTATGAACACCGTGGAAAAGGCAATGAAATATGTAACCCTGGTGGGGTCCAGTTATTTGAATGTATACCCGGATATCGGAAATATAACAAATGCCGCGCATACCTATAAGACAGATGTGCTGGAAGACCTCTATATCGGAAAAGGACATCTGGTTGCAATGCATCTCAAAGAGACGGTACCGGGCAGATTCCGCGAAATTCCATACGGCACCGGGCACGTGGATTTTGAAAATGCTGTCCATACGGCTTGGGAATTAGGCATCCGTAAGTATGTCACCGAATTCTGGTATACCGGAAGCGATACCTGGGCGGAGGATCTAAAGTCAGCGAGCAAAATGTTCAGAAAGATACTGGATGACGAGGAAAGGAGATAACGATTTCGTGAAAGTATGCAAGCAAGTAATATCGAATCTGACAAAGTGCTATTCTATAGCGCCGTTAAAATATAATGGAAGCAATTATTTCCTGGTGGCAGCGGAGAAAGTGGACAGATGCATCCTGTTTGACCAGGAGGGACGCGAGGTGGACACCGTGTGGAAAGAACCTGGCGGGGTAATGAGTATGGTGCAGGTACCGGGAACAAACGGTCAGTTCCTGGCCACACACAAATTCTACTCACCCAACGACTCCAAAGAAGCCAGGATCGTCATAGTCACTCCGATCTCGAAAGGGAACTGGGAAGTGAGGACGCTGGCAGAGCTTCCCCACGTACACCGATTTGATATCGTAGAGCGAAACGGTATAAGATATCTAATCGCCTGTGCCCTCAAATCGGGCCATGAATACAAAGACGACTGGTCGATGCCGGGCAAAGTATATGCAGCAGTCCTCCCGGAGGATCTAAGCGGTTTCGGGGAAGACAACCAGCTGGAATTGAAAGTCATAAAAGACAATATGCTGAAAAACCACGGCTACTACCGGGTAGACGACCAGGGAACCGACACCTGCATTATTTCTGCAGACTGCGGAGTATTCCAGTTTATCCCGCCGGAGTCTGCCGGAGGCGACTGGACGATCCGCACCCTGCTTGACACAGCAGCAAGTGATGCCGTCCTGATTGATCTGGACGAAGACGGAGAAAAAGAACTGGCAGTTTTGTCTCCGTTCCATGGAGATAAGATCAGCATTTACAAAAGAAAAGAAGGCGTATTTACCCAGGTATACGAATACGGGAAACCAGCGGAGTTCACCCACGCGATCTACGGCGGAAATCTGCTGAACCGTCCGGCCCTTGTCGTAGGCCACAGACAGGGGGAAAGAAACCTCATCGCCTTTACATACAATAAGGAAACAAAATCCTACCAGTCAGAAATACTGGATCATGACTGCGGCCCCGCAAACGTATATCACTTCACCAGAGATGGAGAGGACATCCTCATATCAGCAAACCGAGAAACCGATGAGGTGGCTTTGTATCAGGTATTGGAGTGAGCAGGCGAATGGGGAACGGACGCTGTCCAAAATTGCACTGCGGCAGGCCATCCCTGACCCGAAAACAGGGGTGTCTGGAAACTGGTTATGGCCTGTAAGCAGGAGTAAAGTAAAAAGAATGGAAAACTGAGGGAACCTGGCCACATCACCCGAAGCCTGATGGCTTCGCGCGCTGGGGCCAGGAAATATTGTAATTCGGAATTACAATATTTCCCTCAGTTTTTCATTCTTTTTGCTTAACTCCTGCTAACAGCCATAAGACGCTTCCAGACACCCCTGTTTTCGGGTCAGGGATGGCCTGCCGCAGTGCAATTTTGGACAGCTGGTGTATCCCAGCCGGCAAGTGGCCAATACCGGGAGGGGATCCCGGACGGGAGCAGCGTATTGTTGCCGGCGGCACGGGAAAGTGCTGCCCCAGAGTTTCTTATGCTTCTCATAAGGAAATGCTTGAAGTTGAACTTCTTGTGTAACCAACCCAATCCGCCGCCCCCGTCAAGGGCCCACCAAATGTGTAGTAATATGTTCCG
>BAIF02000061.1 GCA_000509105.1 Clostridiales bacterium VE202-21
CCCGCCAAGTGTGCAATATTCACTAAGTAATTTTAAATATTGTGGCTATACTGAAAATAAGTATAGAAAGGAGCGGAAAGTGCCATGTTATTAGATCAGAAGAAGTTTTATCAGGACATTGCCAGCTATTATGAACTTGACAACTACGAAGATTTACAGGTATATTTAGATCATAAGGAACAGGAAGTGAAACAGTCAGCTATGCCGGATCCGGGATGTGTTATGTGCGGCGGCGGTGATGTGGATGAAGACGGGATTGCGGCGGTTACAAGGAATTGGATCCAGGAGCGGAATCATGCAATTGCAGTCATCATTTATGAGAAGGCAAGGCTTTTAGAAAAGCTTGAAAAGTGGGAAGAATGCCTGGCTAAATATAAAGAAGCCGTACAGATGATGGAGCGGTGCAAGATGACGAATTTAAGTATTTATGAACCAGCGGTTGACAGCATCAGGTCAATTGAGGAAGAGAAGGAGTAGGTGCATATGAAAGATGTAGTTCTTGGTCAGTATAAGGGAATAGAGTTTCCTGCGCAGCTGAAGGGAAGAGAAAAAGAAGATTACCTCATGAAAATATTGGTTGAAAGCTCGAAGGCAAAGGTATCTGAAAGCAGTGTGAATGAAAGAGCGAAAAGAATGACCGAGGAGTATGCGCTTCGTTTAACCCAGCAGGGCCTGTCTATCGAACAGTATTATGAGGCTTCCAAAACAGATGAGAAAGCCTTGGTAAAGAAGATGCAGGGGATAGCTAAGAGCCAGCTGAAAGGGAAAATGATCCTGGAGGCGATCGCGGAAAAAGAGAATATTACCGTGACACAACAGGATGTAGACACCGAGATCAAGAAGTTAACCATGAGATATCCTTTGGATGAGAAGAAGATTAGGGAAATCATGCAGGGAGCAGAGGAACGGCGTTTGAAAAAGGACATTTTAACAAGAAAAGCAATGGACTTTGTATCAGAACATGCTGTGGAGGCTGCGACTGTTTGAAAAAAGTAAAGTGAGGTGATAGATATGCGTCCCTATTATGATAATACCGCCAGAGAAGTCCTTGCAATTGCGGCAGAAGCAGCAAAGAACATGGGGCAGGTCACTGTAGGAACAGAACACATTCTGTTGGGGCTGACCAAGGTGAAAAGCGGTATTACACAGACAGTATTAAAGCGGAACGGATTAGATGAACAACTGGTAACAGCGATGATTGAAGAGTGGGTACCGTCAACCGGGCTTACGATTCTGCAGACGGCCTGGAGTTATTCTCCGGAATGCACCAAGATCCTGGATAAAAGCCATAAGCAGGCCGCGTGGTTCCAGGCAGAGCTGACCGGGGCAGAGCATATTTTACTGGCAATATTACAGGATGAGACTATTTCCGTTACGCGGTTTTTTAAAGCCGCACAGGTGAATACTTCAGCCATATATGTAGATATGATCGCAGAGATGAAGCGGAAGAAAATCGGCCTGGCAAAATTGGATGAGTCCAAGACAAACTCCATCCACAAGCGTACGGAGCTTCTGGATCAGTTTGGACGTGATCTGACAGAGATGGCGAGGGAAGGAAAGTTAAGCCCATTGATTGGCAGGGAGAACGAGAGCCGCAGGCTTCTTCAGTCGCTCTGCCGCTGGGGAAAGAACAACCCCTGTCTGATTGGGGCACCTGGAGTTGGGAAGACAGCAATTGTAGAGGGCTTTGCTCTTGCTATCTCTGAGGGAAGAGTTCCGGGGATTATGAAGCATAAAAGAGTTGTTGCAGTTGACCTGGCAAGCGTTGTTGCAGGAAGCAAATACAGGGGAGACTTTGAGGAACGCTTAAAGCATATTATTCAGGAAATTACCGAATCAGGAAATGTAATCTTGTTCATAGATGAGATTCATACGATTGTAGGAGCCGGGGGAACAGAGGGCGGAATTGACGCTGCGAATATTCTGAAGCCGTGTCTGGCACGGGGAGAGATACAGGTCATTGGTGCGACGACCACAGAGGAATACCGCAGGTATATTGAAAAGGATGCTGCGCTTGAACGGCGCTTCCAGCCGATTCAGGTGGAAGAGCGTCCGAGGTGGAAAGCCTGGCAATTCTGAATGGCGTAATCGACAGGTATGAGAAGCACCATTCGGTGAAGTTCCTGCCTGAGGCATTAGAAGCCGCTGTAGAATTATCCAAACGCTATATCAATGACCGTTATCTTCCGGATAAGGCGCTGGATTTAATCGATGAAACTGCCGCAGCTGTATGTCTGGACAGATCCGACGGTACGGAACTGGAAGCGGGGGAAGATAGTCCGGCAGAAGAGGCAGTGACTGAGATTGGTGCCAATGAGATTGCTCGTACAGTTTCACAATGGACCGGAATCCCGATTATGCAGGTAAATGCCGATGAAGGCACCCGCCTGCTGAAGCTGGAAGAGATGATCGGAGAGAGGATCGTTGGACAGCAGCAGGCCGTTAAGGCTATTGCTAAAGCAATGCGCAGAGGACGCGCTGGTATACAGAACCCGAACAGGCCGATAGGTTCTTTCCTGTTCCTAGGACCGACAGGAGTTGGCAAGACAGAACTGAGTAAGGTACTGGCAGAGTTTATGTTTGATAAGCCGGATGCATTTATCCGCCTTGATATGTCCGAGTATATGGAACCGCATTCCGTAGCCAAGATGATTGGTTCCCCTCCGGGATATGTAGGATTTGAAGACGGCGGCCAGCTGAGCGAGAAGGTACGTAGAAATCCTTACTCTGTCGTCTTATTTGATGAGATTGAGAAGGCCCATCCGGACGTATTTAATATGCTGCTTCAGGTTTTGGAAGATGGTCATATGACGGATGCGAAGGGCAGAAGGGTAAGTTTTAAGAATACGGTTTTAATTATGACCTCTAATGCCGGCGTCCAGAACCACGATATACACCGCAAACTTGGCTTTAAGACTGGAAATGAGAGTGACCAGGGAAGCAATGAAGAGATTAAGAACGAGATTCTGTCCGAGATCAAGCATGTATTCCGTCCGGAATTCCTGAACCGTATAGATGATATCATCGTCTTCAGAAAGCTGAACGATGAGGATATGAACGCAATTGTCAGTCTGCTGATCCAGGATCTGACGGCTCGGTGTGATGGCATGGGGATTACAGTTCATGTTGGCGAGGATGTGAAACAGTACCTGGTAGAGAAGTATGTAAATCTGCAGTACGGTGCAAGACCTCTGAAGAGAGCTGTCCAGTCAGAAGTAGAAGATGTAGTGGCAGAAAGAATGCTTTCAGGCGATATCCTTCCGGGAGATGATGTATACATCTGTATGGAGGAAGGAAAAGTAAATTTGAATGTGAATCCTAACATTGAGAGTGAAAAAGCCGGTAAAACGGTAAGAAACCAGAAAGCGGAAGAAATACCTGCAGTATTAGCTGCTGATTCCAGTGAAAAGGCAGAAATGGCAGAAGAAAAATAGGTATATTAAAAAAGTGAGAACGTAAGCATACCAAAGGGAATGAGGTCCCGGTTTCTGCGCTCAGGTTAAAAGGGGAAGGAATCCCACATGTATTGTGGCATTCCTTTCCTTTTTCTTCATGATACAGGACTTGTAAACTTTGCTGGTGTCCCAGGTAGATTTCCTTCCTTTTATAGGTTAAAGTGCTGAAATGACCGATATCGTAAAATGCCTTCGAAATTCACTGCTTTACCCTTGCAACGCGCTAAATCAGAGGGGTTGAGAGAAATGCAAAAAGAAAATTAGAATTTTTCAAAGGTGTGCAATGTGCACTAACGATTAACCCTAAAAGAGAGTTAAGATGGCTATAACAACGAATTCAAGATTGAAAAGGAGGAAAAAACATGAATTCAAACGAAAGTAAAGTACAGGAAATCTTAAAACAGCGGGGTATTGATACGGCGGCAGTTGATGATGCTACAGAAGCCGATATTCCGGAACCATGTGAACGTTTTAAACAATTAATGGAAGTTTATTACACATTAAAGGTATCAGCAGATATGGAAACTCCATACTGGTACAACAGAATCTGGTGGGAGAACGATGGTGACCTTATTGAGGTTAGAAGAGCTAAAGCGGTTGCAGGCGGATATGCTCATACAACACCGACTATCCTTCCTTGGGAAAAACTCGTAATGAACAAATGTAAAAACGTTCGTGGTGCATTCCCGTTCCCATGGGTTACAGCAAGTTTCTTCAATGCTCAGGCTGAAGCTCTTATGAACGAAGTTGATGCTCCAGCAGAGAGTTCAGCAGATGCTGTTTCTCAGGTTGGCGCCGGCGGCGGTAACGTAACAGAAAGTTACGGCGAGATCGTTTCTCTTGCTAAGAAGTTTGGTATGAGAAAAGAAGATATTCCTGTACTTGTAAAAGTATCAAAATACTGGGATGGAATTTCAGTAGAAGATATCAGTACAAAATACGGAAAGATGCTTCCTGGATATGATCAGTTCGAGAAAGTTATGGATTCAGTAGTTGTTATGTTCGATTCCTTCGCAATTCCTCAGGGACGTGAAGTTATGAACTACTACCTGCCATTACAGTATGGTTTCGATGGAATCATGGAACTGTGTGATGAGAAGATCGCAGAGTTCATGGGTGAAGCAGGCGATGACGGTGTTCTTGGCATGAGCCGTGGATACTATTACGCAGCAATGAAAGAAGTATGTAAAGGTTTAAGCAAATGGTGCCAGAACTATGCTGACAAAGCAAAAGATCTTGCAGCACGTGAGCCGGATCCGGAATTCAAGAAGAATTACGAAGAAATCGCAGAGGTTATGGGAAATATCGCTCATAAGGCTCCAGCTACATTCCGTGAAGCTCTTCAGATGACACTTTGCTTACACTATGGCGTTGTAAACGAAGATCCTCAGTCAGGACAGTCTATCGGACGTCTCGGACAGGTTCTGCAGCCATTCTATGAGAAAGACATCCAGGATGGAGTTGCAACAGATGAAGATATCATCGAACTTCTTGAATTATACAGAATTAAGATTACATGTATCGAATGTTTCGCATCAGCTGGTGTATCCGGTGGTGTTCTTTCCGGAAATACATTCAACAACCTGTCAATGGGCGGCCTGGGATACGATGGTCTTACAGCAGTTACTCCGTTAGAGTACCTGATCGTTGAAGCTGGTATGAGAGCACAGACTCCACAGCCTACACTGAGTGTACTGTATGATGAGAAAACTCCTGAAGACTTCCTGATGAAGTGTGCTCGCTGTACAAAACTTGGTATGGGATATCCGGCATGGATGAACAACCAGACAGGTATGAACTTCATGATGAGACAGTATGGACCAGAGGGAATGGGCGTTGTTGAAGCAAGGGCATGGTGCCTTGGCGGATGTCTTGAGTCATCTCCTGGAACATTCTCACCATTGAACTACAATGGTAAAGTTACGATGGTTCCTGGCGGAGCTTCTCCGACATGTGGAACAGGTATCCACTTTACAGCACTTCCTAAGATTCTCGAGCTCGTGCTGACAAACGGTGTTGATGCAAGAACAGGCAAAGAGGTATTCCCGCCTCACAACGAAAAGATTGATTCCTACGAGAAGATGGTAGATCTGTGGTATAAATATCTGGATCTCAGCAATCAGATCGTTAACAAGATTAACAACCTGCAGATGGATATCTGGAGAAAATACAATATGCCGGCAGTAGCTTCTCTGCTTAAGGGCGGCTTCTTCACAAACGGACAGCATATTGGAAACTGTGGAGCAAAATACAACGCAACAATTAACTTTGAGTCTTGCGGAACTATTACATTTATCAATGCGCTTGCTTCTATTAAGAAGAATGTATTTGATGACAAAGCATTCACACTGGAAGAAATGACAGACGCAATGATTAACAACTTCGGCTTCAAGACAGCTTATGAGACAGGCGTATTCTCACCTGACTTCAGAGAGAGCACAGATCAGGCTGAGAAATATGAAAAGATTTTCGCAGCATGTGTAAATGCACCGAAGTACGGCAATGCAGAAAGATATGTAGATGACCTCTTAGTAGATTACGAAATGCGTATGAAAGAATACATACCTACAATCAGATCTTACTACGGCAAACCGTTGTATATGTGCCAAATTTCTGTATCCACACATGGTCCTCAGGGATTCATTACACTGGCAACAGCAGACGGAAGACTTGCAGGAACAACTTATTCAGACGCATCTGCATCTGCAGCACCAGGAACAGATAAGAATGGTATGTACGCAGTATTTGAATCAGCTACAGTATATGATCATTCTATGTGCCAGAACTCACAGATGAACTTAAAGATTCATCCGACGGCTGTTAAGGGACTGACCGGAACAAGAAAGCTTCTGGATGTTATCCGTGCTTACATGCGTAAGGGTGGATTCCACGTACAGTTCAACATCGTAGGTTCCGATACTCTGAGAGCTGCTCAGAAGAAACCAGAATCTTACCGTGACCTGATGGTTCGTGTTGCTGGATTTACACAGTACTGGTGTGAAATCGGTAAGGCAATTCAGGATGAGGTTATCTTTAGAACAGAATACGACGAAGCGTAAAAAAAAGAGAGAGATGGAGGTAGAATCATGAAACATAACAACTGTGTAAATTATATAAATCTTGACTGCGAAAAAGGTATGTGTGCACTTTCAAAAGTGATCGTTCCGATCGATGGCGAGGGAAGCGATGCCTGCCCGAAGTATGAAGCAGCTCCGGCTTGCGGAAACTGCCAGAATTTCGAAAATCCGGATAAATACGGAATCGGAACCTGCAAAGGATTCTGCAAAGAGAACTGGCTTATTCAACATGCGGAGCATTTAGCTGCGAAAACTACAAAAAATAAAAAATAATTAATTAAGGAAGTCATATATGGAAAAGAATGGATTAATTTTCGATATTCAAAGCTATTCCGTGCATGATGGACCGGGCTGCAGGACGAATGTATTTTTCATAGGCTGTCCGCTTGAGTGCAGATGGTGTGCCAATCCGGAAAGCTGGAAAAGAAAAAAACATATAATGTTTGCAGAGAAAGTATGTAAGTATGATAAGGGTTGCAGGGCATGTAGAAATACATGCCCCAAGGACTCTATCAAATTCGATGAGAATGGGAAACCTAGCATAACATGGTCCATTTGTGAAGACTGCGAGAGCTTTGAGTGTATAAGCATTTGTCCGAACAATGCCTTGAAACAGTGTGTGAAAGAGTACACAGTAGACGGCCTGATGAAAATATTAAAACGGGATTTCAGTAACTGGGGTTCCGAAGGCGGGGTTACGTTTACAGGCGGCGATCCGCTTATGCATCACGATTTTCTGTATGATGTGCTGATGGAATGTAAGAAGTCACACATACATACGGCAATTGAGACGAGCGGTTTTGCAACGGAAGAAAACTTTTTAAAGATTTTAACAAATATTAACTTCGCTTTTATTGATGTGAAGAATATGGATACGGAGGCTCATAAGTGGGGGACGGGCGTCGGAAATGAATTGATTCTTTCGAACATAGAGGCTTTGGTAAAATCCCCATGGAATGGACGTCTGGTACTTCGCCAGCCGACGATCCATGGTTATAATGATAGTGATGAAAATGCAATGAAATTGATCGAGTTTATGAAGAGGCTGGATCTTTTTGAAATCAACCTTCTGAAATTCCATCGTATGGGAACCTCGAAATGGGAACAGCTGGGAAAACAGTATGAATACGTAGACCACGGGGATATGACAGATGAGAGAATGAAAGAACTGCAGACTTTATATCTGGATAATGGAATTGCATGTTATATTGGTGACGATACACCTTTCTAAAGGACACGAATTCACATAAGGGAAATGGAGGGGCAGGAATGTCTAATTCTAAACCAGGAAATATCGTAAAACAAATTATATGTTATATAGGTGGATTACTTATTATTACGATTGGTATCAATATATCCAAGATGTCCAATCTGGGTATCTCTCCGGTAAGTTCTATTCCAAGAGCAACAGAACAGATTTGGGGATTTACTCTGGGTGTAACTACATTTATTATTTACATCTTTTTGGTAGTAGCACAGCTTGTTATTCTACGGAAGGATTTTAAACTTAGAAATGCTCTGGGAATCCTGCTGACATTTGTATTCAGCTGGATGATAGATTTAACCGGAACAGATCCGAAGGCCATAGGGCACCTTATGCTTAACTTCCCAAGGCCGTCTAATTATATTATGCAGTTTATTTATATGGTGGTCAGCGTAATTATTATTGGTATCGGAGTATTCCTTTATCTGCGTCCAAACTGGGTGCCGATGCCTGCAGAAGGCCTTGCAGGAGCTATTGCACAGGCTACAGGAAAGACATTTGGAGATTGTAAGACAATCGTTGATACAAGTATGATCGTTATCGCATTGATTCTTCAGTTAATTTTCCTTGGAGGACTGCAGTCTTTCGTTGGAGAAGGCGTTGTAGTAAGAGAGGGTACAATTATTGCAGCGATCTGCGTAGGCCAGGTTGTAAAATTCCTGTCCAAACGTTTTGCTAAGTCTATCGAAGGATGGCTTCATGCAGGTGAAGAAAAGGCAGAAGCAAAGGCTTAAAACATATATTTACGGTATGAAATTATATTTAGGAGGAAATGGGAATGAAAGCATTATTTACGCCAAGTCTTTTGACTGGCGATGAGATGATTGATGCTCATCATAAAGAATTGTTCAAACGTGCCAACGATTTATTTGAAAGCATTGAAAATGGAGATAGTACGGAGAAAGTGCAGGAGACTTTGGGATTCCTGGCAGATTATACAACCTACCATTTCAGTGAAGAAGAAAAACTGATGGACGAAGTACAGTATCCAAAAACCGATGCTCACAAAGAGATGCATGCAGCACTTGTAGAAGATGTAAAGAATCTTGCAGTTAAGCTTGCAGCAGAAGGCCCGACAAAGGAATTTGAAGAGCAGGTTAATAAGAAAGTCATTGAATGGTTATATACTCATATTAAAGTAAATGATCAGGAACTGGCAGAGTATAAGAACGTTAGAAGTCAGATGGACAATTTGGGGTAATATCTGACAAACTCGTTAATGGAGAGTAAAAGCGGTGAGATTGGGAGGAATCCGGATTTCATCGCTTTTTTAGAAAGAAGGGGAAATATGGAGATAAAAAAGATACTTGAAAAATCAGACGAGCTTTTTGCAAAAGGAAAATCTAAAGAGGCCTGTGATTATCTGGAAAACTCCCTGAAGACGGCCCGTTCGGAGAGCGATTGGGCATCACAGCTTACCATACTAAACGAGCTGATGGGATATTACAGAAGTATCAGCCATTTGGATCAGGCATGGGAATATGCTTATGAGGCATTAGAGATTGTTATGCAGCATAAACTAGATGAGACACTGGCAGGAATGACGACTTATCTGAATATAGCAAATATCTACCGTGCGTCCGGGCAGGTAGACAAGGCCATGGAACTTTATCTTCAGGTAGAAAAAGTATATAAGCGGGAAAATTTAGAAGTTGACTATCGTCTTGGCGGTCTTTATAATAATATGTCAGTAGCATCATTGGAGGCAGGCAGACTTCAGGACGCTGTGAAGTATGGTGAACAAGCCGTAAAAGTACTGGAACAGGTACCGAATTCAGCAGACGAACGGGCAACAGTATATGGGAATTTGGCAGGTGCATTTCTCAGGGTGGAACAGCCGGATTTTGAGCGTGTGCAGTCCTATCTGGATCAGGCTGTAGAGCTTTTTGAAAAGGAATGCGATAATAGTCCGCACTACTGCGGCGTGCTTGCCATGAAGGCATATACGGCGTATTTAAGCAAAGATCTGGAAGGCTCTCTTGCAATGTATGAAAAAGCTATGAAAGAGACAAAGAAGCATTATGGGGAAAATTCCGATTATAAACGTCTTGTAGAAAACTACAATGCGATCAGGAGGAAATTGGAAAATGGTACAAAGTAATGGTCTGCAGCTTGAGAAGAAGGGGCTGGAGCTCTCCCAGGAATATTATGAAACGATCGGAAGGCCTGTATTAGAGGAATTATTTCCTGCTTATATGGATAAGATCGCCGTGGGCCTGGTGGGCGAAGGTTCCGAGTGCTTTGGATATGACGATATGATTTCCATGGATCATGATTACGGACCTAGCTTCTGTATTTGGCTGACCAAGAAGGATTATGAAGTAATTGGAGAGGAGATGAGCGAAATATACGACGCGCTTCCCAAGGAGTACGGCGGGATCTCCGCCAAGACTCACCGGACCGAGGCGGAAGGGCGCAGAGGCGTTTTAGAGATTGATAAATTCTACCGGAAATTCCTTGGGGCAAGAGGAGTTCCAGAAAAACTGCCGGACTGGCTGATCATACCGGAACATTATCTGGCAGTGGCAACCAACGGTAAGGTGTTTGAGGATAATCTGGGAGAATTTACGGGTATACGCGAACAGCTGCTGGGATATTATCCGGAAGATATCCGTCTGAAGAAGATAGCGGCCCGCGCGATTACCATGGCGCACTCAGGCCAGTGCAATTACAGCAGGATGATGAGAAGGCACGACACCGTAGCGGCAGTTCTTGCCTTGTCTGAATTTATTCGTGCAGCCATATCCATGGTGTATCTGTTGAACAAAAAATATACCCCTTACTATAAATGGATGTGGAAGGGGATGAAAGGAATGGATAAGCTGACTGAAGTCAGGACAATCCTGAAAAAGCTTGTGGATGTGGGGCCGAACAGAGGCAGCTGGTATACAAACGAATGGAATACCTACCAGATTGAGCTGAACAGGAACGACAAAGTGATCGTTATGATAGAAGACATCTGCGCTCTTGTTATCGAGGAAATGAAGAATCAGGGAATCAGCAACAGCTCATCCGATTACCTGGAAGAACATGCCTATGCAGCAAGGCATCGTATTAAGGACGATACGATACGTTCCCTTCCTGTAATGGCATCATAAGAGAGGATGATATTATGGTAAGCATAGACGATATTATCAAAGAGGAA
Source organism: Clostridiales bacterium VE202-21 (assembly GCA_000509105.1). Classification (GTDB taxonomy): domain Bacteria; phylum Bacillota; class Clostridia; order Lachnospirales; family Lachnospiraceae; genus Faecalicatena; species Faecalicatena contorta. The sequence continues at coordinate 10,942 of BAIF02000061.1, forward strand.
TGGCGTCAGTTTCAGCTTGTGAAAAATGAGGGAGGCCGTGCGGACTGCCAGGATAACTGGCAGGAGTTTTATATTATGCGGAAAAGCCAGTTTATGGCCTGGCCAAAAGAGATTACAGACAGCTATTATATGGATTTGATGAAGGCAAAAGCGAATGGGCGTAATCTGCTGTTTGAAAAATATGCGTTTATGATGAAGGACACTATGCCGGAGCGGTTTGAAGAGCTAAAAAGCGTGCTTCCAAAGATTTCGGAGAAAAAGCGGCGCCTGATCGATCGCATTGCGGATATACAGCTCCAATGGGCGGAAGATTTTAAGCGCAGATATCCTGCATATGCGGGACAGGGGCGGCCTACATACACTTCAGAAGAAAATGGGTATACAACTTCTATAGAAACTTATCTCAAAGGTGAATTATCTACCTATGGTGAGAATACTATTATATTATACGCAGCATTTCTGGAAGAATGTGTGCAGAAGGGACTGAATCTGACAAATGTTGTCAGGAAGAATATGGCAGTCCTGCAGGGATATGGTTCTATAGATGAAGTGGAAAAAGCATTAACTATTGAGAAAAAAATTGTGAAAATTAATGAAAAATTAACAGTTAATTAGCAAAAAATGTACAAATTGATAAAAAGTGTGAAAAGTTTACTACCTCTGTTTATGTGAAATAATGTAAAACTACAGTGAAAGGAGAGTGAGCTTATGAAGTTGGAACAAATCGCCATTTATGATTCTATTGAAGGTTACATGGAGCAGATTCCGGTTATTAAGGTAAAAAAAGGTGAGTATATTACGAAACGACGTTCATCCCGGGATGGGACACCGAACAAATATTACATATTAAACGGTCAAATAAGAGTCTGGAACAATGTAGGCAGCAGGAAAATCTGGGTGGATGAAATCGGTGAGGATTGGTTTGCCGGCGATTTGAGCGACGTATATGAAGAATATTTGAATTGTGAGTCATGGGCTGTAAAAGATACGATGTTACTGGAATTTAACGATGAGATATTTGAAAAGTTGTTAAATGACGTCCGATTTGCCAAGGCATTCTATTATAAGATGAGCCAAAGGGTTTATCATATGTACAAACGTATGCTTATGAACAGCATGTACAGCCAGAAAGAGATATTAGCAAGCTACATTCTTTCAAATTCTAAAAAAGACAGAATGGTCTGTCCAAATATGAACGCGCTGTGCGAGTTTTTAGGCTTTAGCAGGAGGAGCCTGTATAACACATTGAATGATCTGATAAAAGACGGAACTTTAGAGAAAGATGATAATTACATATATATTAAGGACAGGGAAGCATTGGAGGATCAGGGGAAACACGTCATAGAGTACATGCTTTAGAAGAGGGGATTAAAAACTTGGATAATCACAGCATGATCAAGAATACTATGATCTATGAACATATTAAAGATTATTTACCGGTAATTCCAATATTAGAGTTAAAGAAGGGGGAATATTTATTCAGGGCTGAACGAAAAACTGGCAATTTGTTCTATATTTTTGACGGGCTTATTAAAGTAGAAAACATCTCATATAATGGCAAAAAGCTGATTGTTGATATATTGGATGCGGACAACTTTGTGGGACCCATCAGCAGTATTCATAATGCGGATTTTCAATGCTCCGGTGTGGCGGAGACAAATGCAAAAGTGCTGGTATTGAAAAAGTCTCTTATGGATGAGTTGATGCAGAATGATGAGTTTTTAGTGATGTTTTACCAGAAAACAAGTAAGCGTGTCTATGTGATGTATAAAAATATTCTCGCGAGAAGCCTTTTCGGCGAGAATGAAATCCTGGCACATTATATATTGAAGCATTCCAGCGGCGATATTTTTAAGTATAAAAGTATCTATAATATCTGTGAAAATCTGGGGATTAGCAGAAGAGGAATATATAATATTCTATACCGTTTTGAAGAGAGTGGATGTATAGAAAAACTAGACTCAGGATATCGGATCATGGACAGGGCATATCTGGAAAATGTGGCCGATCAGATGATAAAATATATGAAGAACAGTGAGGATGAGGCGTAGCTGAGAGATTATTTCAAAATAATAAAAAGGAAAGATATACGATAAATTTTGCGGTTAAATGTCCGTACAGCTATAAACTTTTGCTGTACGGACATTTTTGCACAATTCTAATCCATAGAGCGGATCAAATTCACCATTTCGATTGCTCCCTGCGCACATTCGAATCCCTTATTGCCAGCCTTTGTACCTGCACGTTCTATCGCCTGTTCGATTGTATCAGTTGTAAGAACACCAAACATGACGGGAATATCGCTGGCCAGGCTTGCATGTGCGATGCCCTTTGAAACCTCGCTGCATACATAATCATAATGGCTGGTGCTTCCCCGGATGACTGCCCCTAAACAAATTATGGCGTCATACCGTTTACTTTTGGCCATTTTTGAGGCGATCAGGGGAATCTCAAAAGCGCCAGGCACCCATGCAATTTCTATATCGTTTTCTTTTACATTTTCGCGTCTTAATCCATCGATTGCTCCGGCCAGCAGCTGGATGTAATAAACTCGTTGAATCTTGCCGCTACAATGCCTACTTTAATATTTTCAGAAACTAACTTTCCTTCATATGTTTTTATGTTATTTATGCCCATATGATTTTCCCTCCTCGATGTTTAATGTGTGTCCCATACGTGTTTGCTTTGTCTTTAAATAGAACCGGTCATATTCGGTTGCCTCGATTTCTATCGGAAGCTGCTTCGTAATGGATATTCCGTAATCCTCAAGCTGATATACTTTATCCGGATTGTTTGTCAGCAGATTTAGGGATTTAATACCTAAATCGCGCAGAATCTGTGCCCCGGTATAATATTCTCTAAGATCTCCCTGGAATCCTAATGCAAGGTTGGCATCTATGGTATCTAATCCATTCTCCTGTAATTGATATGCCTTCATTTTATTAACTAGGCCGATTCCCCGTCCTTCCTGCCGCATATACAGTAGCACGCCGGTTCCTTTTTCCGCAATCATTCTCATTGCCTGATCCAATTGCTGCCCGCAGTCGCAGCGCAGCGAGCCAAATACATCACCAGTCAGGCACTCTGAATGAACACGGCATAATATGTCATTTCCGCTTGATATATCGCCCATTACCAGGGCCATATGGTGTTCCCTGGTTAACTTGTTGACATAACAGTAAGCGGTGAAATCCCCATATTTTGTGGGCATACTTGTAACGGAGACACATTCTACCAAAACTTCTTTTGTTTTTCTATACTCCTGTAATTCTTTAATTGTAATGTATGGCAGACTGTATTTTTCCGCGAACTTTTTCAACTCAGAAGTTCTCATCATCTCCCCGTTGTCTCTCATGATTTCGCAGCAAAGCCCGCATTCTTTCAAACCAGCCAGACGCATAAGGTCAACAGTTGCCTCTGTGTGTCCGTTTCTCGCTAAAATTCCGCCCTCTTTTGCTATTAGAGGAAACATATGGCCGGGACGGCGGAAATCTGCTGCAGAGGCATGCTCTGATACACACATGCGGGCAGTAAAACCTCTTTCCCCGGCGGAAATGCCGGTGGTGGTATCTTTGTGGTCAATGGATACTGTGAAAGCAGTATCGTGGTTATCTGAATTTTTCTCAACCATAGGGGGCAGCATAAGCCGCTCTGCAATTTCTCTGCTCATTGGCATGCAAATTAATCCCTTTGCAAAGCTCGCCATAAAGTTAACATTTTCTGTTGTTGCGTACTCGGCTGCACATATAAGATCGCCCTCATTTTCTCTGTCTTCATCGTCCATGACGAGAATTAATTTTCCTGCCTGTAATGTTTCGACCGCTTTTTTTATTGAATCCAGCTTCATTTTGAATGCCCTCCTAATATCCATTTTTAAGTAGAAACTCTTTTGTTATCATAGATGTATCTTCTTTGCCCAGAAGCTTCTCCACATATTTACCGATACAGTCATTCTCAAGATTGACGGTATCGCCGTTCCTTTTTGTGATTAGTGCTGTATGTGCCAGAGTATGGGGGATCACAGAGACACGAAAACTGTTTCCGGATACCGCTGCAACCGTAAGACTGATCCCGTCTATCGCAATAGAACCTTTTTCAATAATGTACCGCGCGATTTTATCGGTTGTCTGAATTGTGTACCATACAGCAATCGTATCCTTTTGAATTTTAGAAATAGTCCCTGTGCCGTCAATATGGCCTGTAACGATATGTCCGCCAAACCGCCCGCCTGCCGGCATTGCTCTTTCCAGATTAACGGGACTTCCCTGCTTCAGGCCGGAGAGGGCCGTCCTGCTTAGCGTTTCGTGCATGACATCTGCGGTAAACGAGGATGCCCCATGAGCAGCGGCAGTCAGGCAGATGCCGTTCACAGCGATACTGTCTCCGGTTTTGATATCTTCCAGGATTGTTTTTGCATAGATAATCAATCGAACAGAATTCCCCTTTTTATGTATACCGGAAATATTTCCAACTTCCTCTATGATTCCAGTGAACATGGATATATCACCTCACTTTCGATAAGAAAATCATCCCCGATCTGAGAAACAGAAGACGTTTTTAGCTGAAAAGCTTCGTTCGGAAAAGCAACGCCGTTTCCACCCACAGGAGTGCTGGCTGCACCGCCGAAAAGTTTGGGGGCGATATAAATCTCTGTCTCATCCACGATCTTTTGGTCTAAGGCACTCCAGTTTAAAGTACTGCCGCCCTCTAAGAGAACACTGTCAATATTCCGGCTGCCCAGGTCAGCCATAAGGTCTGTAAGGTCTATATGGCCGTCTATTTCCTTCACGTCTATCAGTGCGCAGTTTTTTTCCAGGTATTGTCTCCGTTTCCCTTCATCTTTGCTGCTGGTAGCCAGAAAGGTTGTGACGGAACCGGCTGTCTGGACAACATTTGATTCCAGGGGAGTCCGCAGGTGTGTGTCACAAATGATCCGGGCCGGACTCCTGCCATTTTCCAGACGGCAGGTTAACGATGGATTATCATATATGACCGTATTCACGCCCACCATAATTGCTGAAAAAGCATGCCTTGTCTGATGCACCCGCTGTCTGGCCTCCTTGCCGGTTATCCATTTTGAGCGTTTGGTGTAAGTGGCGATTTTTCCATCCATTGTCATAGCGTATTTCATTAGGACAAAGGGATTTTTTGTTGTTATGAATTTGCGGAATACCTTTATCAGTTTTCTGCAGTCCTCTTCCAGAACGCCAACCTCAACCTGGATCTGATTGTTTTGTAAGATCTCAACACTTTTTCCTGCCATGACCGGATTGGGATCCAGCGTGCCGATCACCACTTTTGCTATTCCACTGCGGATTATGGCCTCGGTGCAGGGGGGAGTTTTCCCGTAGTGGCAGCAGCTCCAGGGTTACGTACAGGACGGCCCCTTCCGGGGAATCCGTACAGTTACGAAGGGCATTTCTTTCAGCATGCGGCCCCCCGAAGTATTCATGCCAGCCCTGCCCGATCACCTTGCCGTTCTTTACAATAACAGCCCCGACCATTGGATTCGGATTCACAAACCCACAGCCCTTTTTTGCAAGCGCCAATGCGGATTGCATGTGTTTTAAATTATCCATATCATCACCTCCGAAAAAAATAAATGCCTTGAATAAAATCTATCCAAGACATTTAAAAAGGTAATTTATGCGATCTAAACAAAAAACTCTGAAATGATAGAATCATCTCAGAGTATATAAAAAGCATGTTTACTTTTCATCTTCTTTTATCCAGACTTTACTGTCGGCTTCGGAGTTGCACCGAATCATACCTTGCGGCTCGTGGGCTGTACCACCGGTAGGGAATTGCACCCTGCCCTGAAGATAGTTTGTTATTCAATTAAATTTATTATAGTGGGGCAGGTACGAACTGTCAATATAGTTTATGGAATTTAGAGGAAATAGGGTATTCCAATTTATCGTATGATGATTCCAAAATTGAATAAGCAGTAATGCCGAGAAGAAATAAAAAAATTGCACAGTAATGAGGGGAAAATATGATTGCATTCATTCCCGCCAGGGAGTACAATATAAGAATAATGATCTCATAGGAGATAGATACAAGGAAGATACAGAGCAAAGCTCTTTTTTGCGAGTTTCTGCCTTAACAGGCGGACGGCGTTGGAAGTTTTAGGGGGGCTGCCATAGCCGGGAGAATGATGATTACGCAGAGGTATGAGACCTATAGAGAATTGCAGTGAATTTGCGGGAGGAATAATTAGAATGAAAGCAAAAGAGTACAAAAGAATGCTGGCAGTTGTCTTGTCGGCAGGAATGATGGCTGTACAGCCGGCATCCGTTATGGCAGCCGATACAGGCATGAATGATCCGTTACAGCAGGAACAGGAAGGCGGAGAGGGACAGGACGGTGCGCAGTCGGAAGATACAGAGCAGCCAAATGACACTGAACAGCCCGAAGAGGCCCGTCAGGCAGCGGCGGTTGACGGAAGCGGAACAATGGTGGATATCTCGGAAGAGGTGCTCAAGATGCTGGAGGACGGCACCGTTTATCAGGATGAGGAGACCAAGTTTTTACATGACAGTAAGACAAATCAGAAGGTAGACCCGGTTACAGGAGAGCGGGTGGAAGAAAAGCCTGAGGAGAAACCGGGCGGTGACGGGAGTGACCGGCCAGGGGATAATACACCGGATAAGCCAGGTGACAATACACCGGATAAACCGGGAGATAATACAACTGATAAACCGGGCGGTAATACAACGGACAAGCCTGGCAGCGATGACGAAGATGGAAAAGACGACGGGGATAAAGAAGAGAATGGCGGCACCTCCGACAATGGAAATACCGGAGGCAGCCAGGACGGTTCAGACCAGGAGAGCGGAGATACACAGAAACCATCGGATTCCGGTGAAAGCGGCAGTGATGGGGAGAATGAGGGCAATAATTCCGGAGATGCCCAGGAGGCACCTGCTGCGCAGGACCATTCTAACAATCAGGCCTTGATTGCCGGTCAGCAGATTTTTAAGCTTCCCGAAATTAAGAAGGACTTCCGGTTCTGGACGGTGGCAAGAAGGTATGCTTTTGCGAAAGCAAAATTATCCGTGCGTGAAGAGATGACAGAGAATGCGAGAGCAGTTGGTTCTTTGAATACAAACGGACTTCTGTATGTACTTCAGGAAGAGGAGGACGGCTGGCTGTATGTGGAATCAGGCACGGTCCGCGGTTTCGTGAAAGCGGATGAGGTTCTGCGGGGAGACGATGCACAGAAGCTTTTAACAAAGTATCAGGACAGGGCGAAGAAAAAGGCCGAGAGAACAAAGACAAAGTATACTGGAATAGAAAGCGTGGTTTCTGTTGCGAAGGAGTTAATTCCCCAGAATGAGAATAACGCGTTTTTACATACACATTCAACGGTGAACAGGACCGTTATTGACAAGAAATATGCACTGACAACCATCGGACTGCTCAACGTCAGAGAAGGCAAAGACACGAATACCAGGATTGTAGGAACGTTGAAGGCAGACAGCCTGTGCTATGTACTTGCCGACGAGAATGAAGAGTGGGTTTATATTGAATCAGGCGATGTGAGAGGATTTGTAAATAAAAAGTATCTTAAGACAGGGAATGAAGTGAATAAGACTGTGGAGGAGAAGGGAGAAGAAAACTTCCCGACTGCCAGCGAGATCATAGAACCGGAAAAGAACAAGGCCTGCTATTACACATTGACTTCCGTAAAATCAGGGGTACCAGGCAGCAGTGTCAGACAGTCTGTTTTAGAGTTTGCCTCACAGTTTATCGGCAATCCTTATGTCTGGGGCGGAACCAGCCTTACAGAAGGTGCAGACTGCTCCGGGTTCGTACAGAGTATTTTTAAAGAGTATGGATACAATCTGCCGAGAGTGGCGGAGGATCAGGCACAGTATGGCACAAAGATTGCCGTGGAGGATGCACAGCCGGGAGATCTGATATTCTACGCAAAGGACGGTTATATTCACCATGTTGTGATCTATGCGGGAGACGGAAAGACCGTTGAGGCCATGGGATCAGATTATGGAATCGTCCAGGGGAATGTGGATACATCCGAGGCAGTGTGGGCGGTGAAAGTCCTGGATGACAGTGTGGGCGGCGGTTTTGCCAGCAGCATTGGGGAAGTGAATGCCACAGATGATATGTACGGAGAGTATCTGGGAGATTACCAGCTGACTTATTACTGTTCCTGTGAGGTATGCTGTGACGTGGAGACAGGCATTACAGCAACAGGAACTCCGGTTGTGGAAGGACAGACGATTGCGGTGGATCCGAGTGTGATTCCTTATGGGACGCAGGTTATTATTGGGGGACATGTATTCACAGCGGAGGACTGCGGAGGTGCAGTGAAAGGGAATCATATTGATATCTATGTAAATGATCATGACAGAGCTCTCAGTATGGGCGTGAATCAGGCGGATGTGTATCTGGTGAAATAAAAGGATGCTTCAGACACGCTCCAGGGCATCTTGTAATTCATGTTCTGCGAGGGTGAGAGATAAAAAACTGCTCCCGGCCGGGCAGACGGATCAGAATATTAATTGATCTGTCTTCCTGACTGGGAGTATTTTTGGTTTATAGATGATATCAAAGTAAAATCTTATGTATTCCGAATAGAATTTACCTTCAGCAAGAAGACTAATTTCAAGATATGTGGTACTCTGTGAAATAACCGAACGTGGATTAAAACATTCGCCGTAACAGTTCAGGCTTGCCTGAACTGCTACTATTCGTCTCACAATGTAAGAATCTGTATATTGATAACAACGATATGTTGTGGTAATATGTTCTACATGGCACAATAGATTGTGCAAGTATGTGAAAATATATGGTGTGAAAGGCTTGAGAATTCTATGAAGATTTATAAGAGAGATGCAGCTCTGGCTGTGTATGACCCGGAGAAAATTAAAAATGCGATAGGGCGTGCCTTTTCCAGTGTGGGCAGTTCTATTGCGGAATCAGAAAGCAACAGGCTTCTGGACAGAATTGAGTCGAAGTTTCCGGACGATGTAAATGCAGGAGAACGGGCCATATCTGTGGAGGAAATCCAGGATTTTGTTGAACGGACTCTGATGGAGGAGAATTATTATAAGGAGCTGAAGAGCTATATCCTGTACCGGGAGGGAAGGGCAAGACGAAGGATATCCCGCCAGCGGATTGCAGCAGAATTAGAAAGTATACCCGGGGTTTCAGGCGTATTGGCCGGCATTCAGAAGGAATTTATCCAGGAGGAATACGAGCTGGAGCAGCTGAATGCCAGATTTCAGGCGCTTTTAAGCCCTGGGCTGACGGATCTGGAAAAACTGGCTGTACTCGTAAAAGCATGTGCGGAGCTGACGACACAGGAGGCGCCAAAGTGGGAGATGATTGCTGCCAGGATCAGAATGCTCAGTTTTGATCTTCAGCTGGACAGGCAGATGCAGGCATTTCATATCCACAGCTTTTATGAAAAAATATGCTGGCTTACGGAACAGGGGCTTTATGGAAAATATATATTAGAGAACTATTCCCAGGAAGAGATCGGGGAGTTTGAGACATGGCTTTGTAAGAAAAGGAATGATCTGTTTACATTTTCCAGTCTGGAGCTGCTGCTTGGGAGATATACGATCTGCAGCAGGACGGGGGAACCGCTGGAGGCGCCCCAGGAAATGTTCATGGGAATTGCAATGCATCTGGCGATGCAGGAGAAAAAAGACAGAAGCATCTGGGTCAGACGTTTCTACGATATGCTCAGCACGCTGAAAGTGACTATGGCAACGCCGACGCTTTCTAATGCGAGAAAGCCGTACCACCAATTGTCCTCCTGTTTTATCGACACAGTGCCGGACAGTCTGGATGGAATCTACCGCAGCATTGATAACTTTGCTAAGGTCAGTAAATACGGCGGTGGGATGGGCATGTATTTTGGCAAGGTCCGGGCAAGCGGCAGCTCTATCCGTGGATTTGAGGGCGCTGCAGGCGGTGTGATCCGCTGGATACGGCTCGCCAATGACACGGCTGTGGCGGTGGACCAGCTCGGGGTCCGGCAGGGGGCCGTGGCGGTTTATCTGGATGTGTGGCACAGAGACCTGCCGGAATTTTTGAATTTAAGGACGAATAACGGCGATGAGCGGATGAAGGCTCACGATGTATTTCCCGCAGTCTGCTATCCGGATTATTTTTGGAAGCAGGCACGGGATCATATAGACAGCGACTGGTATCTTATGTGCCCCCATGAGATACTGACGATTAAAGGATATGCCCTGGAAGATGCTTTTGGGGAGGAGTGGGAGGAAAAGTACCTGGACTGTGTGCGGGATGAACGGATCCGCAAGCGGGTCATACCGATGAAAGATGTGCTTCGGCTGATTATCCGCAGTGCGGTGGAGACCGGGACGCCCTTTGCTTTTAACCGGGATACGGTGAACAGGGCCAATCCTAACCGGCATAAAGGTATGATTTACTGCAGCAACCTATGTACAGAGATCGCCCAGAATATGAGCGCGATAGAGTTGGAAGAGCAGAGGACCGAGGAGGTAGACGGGGAGACCGTTGTCGTGACGGTGACAAAACCAGGCGAGTTTGTAGTGTGCAATCTTGCCAGCCTGTCATTGGGACATATACAGGTGGAGGACTACAAGGAATTGTCTTACATTACCGAGAGCGCCGTACGTGCTTTGGATAACGTGATTGACCTGAATTTCTTTCCTGTGCCTTATGCCAGGATTAATAACCACAGATATCGTCCGATTGGTCTGGGCGTAAGCGGATACCAGCATATGCTTGCAAAGCATGGGATTCGCTGGGAAAGCAGGAACATCTGGACTTTGCAGAGAAGGTTTTTGCGGATATCCACTATGCTGCATTAGACGCCAGCAGCAATATTGCAAAGGAAAAAGGCAGTTACGCCTACTTTGAGGGAAGTGAGTGGCAGACAGGGGCGTATTTCCGGCAGAGAAATCTGATGGATGAAAGGTGGAAGAAGCTTGCAGACAGGGTGGCTGCACAGGGACTGAGAAACGGCTATCTTCTGGCGGCGGCACCAACCAGCAGCACCAGCATTATAGCCGGGACGACGGCGGGTCTGGATCCTGTGATGAACAGGTATTTTATGGAGGAGAAGAAAAATGGGCTGATGCCGAGAGTCGCACCGGAACTCTCGATGGAGACATTCTGGTATTATAAAAATGCACATTTAATTGACCAGTCATGGTCTGTGCGGGCCTGCGGCATCCGGCAGAGGCATATTGACCAGGCACAGAGTATGAACCTTTATATTACGAATGAGTACACCTTCCGCGGAGTTTTGAATCTGTATCTGCAGGCATGGGAAGAAGGGGTGAAGACGATTTACTATATTCGCTCCAGAAGCCTTGAAGTTGAGGAATGTGAGGTATGCTCTTCTTAAGACAATGTTGAAAACAGGAGGCTGACATGTCAGAACTAGTTAAGAAACCACTCTTTAATCCGGAGGGGGATATTGAAGTTACAAAACGAAAAATGATTGGGGGGAACACGACCAATCTGAATGATTTTAATCATATGAAGTATAAATGGGTCAGCGACTGGTACCGTCAGGCTATGAATAATTTCTGGGTGCCGGAGGAAATCAATCTGAGCGTTGACATCAAGGATTATAAAATGCTTCCTGCTGCAGAGCGCAGGGCTTATGATAAGATCCTGTCATTCCTGATATTTCTAGACAGTATCCAGACTGCGAATCTGCCGAATATCGGGGAATACATTACCGCAAATGAGGTAAACCTGTGTCTGTCTATCCAGACATTTCAGGAGGCGGTGCACAGCCAGAGCTATAGTTATATGCTGGACACGATTTGTGAACCGCAGGAACGCAATGCCGTACTCTATCAGTGGAAAGAGGACCGGCATCTATTGGAAAGAAATGAGTTCATCGGGAACCTTTATAATGCATTCCAGGAGGAAAAAAGCCCGGACATGCTGGCACGTACGCTGATTGCCAATTATATTCTGGAGGGTGTGTATTTTTACAGCGGATTTATGTTTTTCTATAATCTTGGAAGGAACAGGAGGATGCCGGGATCTGTGCAGGAGATCCGATATATTAACAGGGATGAGAACACCCATCTGTGGCTGTTCCGTAATATTTTAATGGAGCTGAAAAAAGAGGAGGCATGGCTGTTTACACCGGAGAAAGCAAAAATCTACCGTAGTATGATCCGGGAGGGCTGCGAGCAGGAGATCCGCTGGGGGCATTATGTGATCGGGGATGATATACAGGGGCTGAACCAGGATATGATCACGGATTATATCCAGTATCTTGGGAACCTGAGATGTAGAGGTCTGGAGCTGGATCCCATTTACGAAGGGCATGAGAAAGAACCGGAAAGCATGTCCTGGGTCAGCCAGTTTTCGAATGCTAATATGATAAAGACAGACTTCTTCGAGGCTCGGAGCACGGCTTATGCTAAGAGCAGCGCGCTTGTGGACGACCTTTAGGTGTTTGGGCGGAGGGAGGGCG
>BAIF02000060.1 GCA_000509105.1 Clostridiales bacterium VE202-21
TTTTAACAAATATAAGATAAGTAAATTATGGATATACATTGTTTCACTAATTGCTATATCTGCTTAGAATTTAACATAATACCCGGTATCCAATCGGATCCGGGCCATGTGGTGGAAAAGGAGCCAAAGTAGTGAGGAGTAGCTCCCTTATGTTAAGTAAACAATCTTGTAACCTTAAACTTACGGTAATTGCGATTTAGTTATTATTGTAACACTATTTCTTCTATATTATATTCTTCTTGGTACACCCGTGATTGCCGTGGAGTCGGGCTATATCACTGTCATGGGCTGGAATCAGTATGGCGGATGGCGGATCGGTATCAACAGCTTTGACGGTAAAAGATATTATTATTACGCACATCTCCGTCAGAATATCCCATTCGCGGAAAATCTGAAGGAGGGCGATGTTGTCCAGGCAGGTGATGTGATCGGTTACATGGGAAGAACCGGGTATAGCACGACGGAGAATGTAAATAATATTGATACTTATCATCTGCATTTTGGTCTTCAACTAATCTTTGATGAATCTCAGCGGGAGGGGAATAATGAGATATGGGTCGATGTCTATCCCCTGGTTAGATTTCTTTCTCAGAACCGTTCAGATGTACTGAGAAATGATGCCAATAAAGAGTGGTACCGACAATATAAGATGAAGGATCCGGCAGCAGATGCTTACATAAAGAGCAAAGAAGAATAGCAGCTAAACCACAGTACAACATAGTTTGGCTGTAAAAAACGAGATCATAGACGGATAAATCATGCGGGAAAACATTAAAAGACAGAAAAGATAACAAATAACTATAAAAATATTGACTAATTAAAGGATAAGGGATAATATAAAGATAACAGAAAAGGCAGAAGGGAGTGGAAGCTATGTTAGAAAAATTTATGATCTTATTCATCTCCGCAGCAGCGTTGGTGATCGTCTGCTGGATACTTGCAGAATACTGGCTCCGCTCTGTCAGGAAGCTTTCAGTAGAGAAAATTTCCAATCTGAGCATCTGGAACAGAATGGTATACGCTTTCGAAGATTTCTGCGGAGGAGTAAACCATAAAAAAGACTTCCGCAGGATGCGGATCGGAGAAGAACTAGGGAGCGTACACAGAGACGAAGAAATCAGTCATTACAGACAGGCGGAGACATGCAGGAAAGAAGACTGCAGAGAGAAAGACATCTTCAAAAAAGAGAGAAAATACAAAATGAAGGCAAATATGTAGTGCGGCTAAAATCGACCCCCTCATAAAGAGGAGGCTGTTACAGAAACCTGTTTTCCGTAACAGCCTCCTCTTATTAGTTTATGGCAATCATTTCCAGCAAGTTTTTAATACTATAATTGTATCATCTATGAATTGCTTATTTATAAAATACCGGTCTATGATTTATAATTGATCATTTTTAAATAATAATTTTATATAAATATTGACAAAAAGAGTACGACTGCATATTATAAATAGAAACTCTTTGCACTGCATATTATAACTACAGTACAAACTGAGCAGGTTATGTAACACATGACCGGGCCGCCAGACAGCGGCAGCAGATAAAAGACATCTGCGGAACAGTTTTCGTTTTTTGTTCCGCAGGTGTCTTTTTTGTGAATATTCTGAAAATGGAACGCAAAGGGGTCAGACCCCTTGGGAGGCTAAGTATGAATGAACCAAATAAGATCGCTATGCGCGTCTCAATTGTAAGCATTGTGGTAAATGTCATTTTGTCTGTTTTTAAGCTGCTGGCTGGCCTGCTGGCTGGCTCGGGTGCTATGGTGTCCGATGCGATTCATTCGGCATCGGATGTCTTCAGCACGGTGATTGTTATAATTGGGGTGACTATATCCGGCAAAAAGTCCGATAAGGAGCATCCCTACGGGCATGACAGGATGGAATGCGTGGCTTCGATTCTCCTGGCTGTGGTTCTGTTTGCGACAGGGCTTGGAATCGGAGTAAATGGGATAGAAAAGATTGCGGGGGGCGGGATGGAATCGGCAGCAGCCCCTGGCAGACTGGCGCTTGCAGCAGCTGTCATATCAATCGTTGTGAAGGAATGGATGTACTGGTATACAAGGGCTGCGGCAAAGAAAATTAATTCCGGTGCGCTGATGGCGGACGCGTGGCACCATCGTTCGGATTCCCTCTCCTCGATCGGAGCTTTTGCGGGGATACTGGGTGCCCGCCTGGGATTTCCGGTTCTGGATCCGCTGGCAAGTATTATTATCTGTATATTTATTGGGAAAGCTTCCTGGGATATCTTCCATGATGCTATGAACAAGATGGTGGATAAATCCTGTGATGACAGGACAATTCAGGATATGAGACAGTCAGTCTTGGAAAACCCTGGGGTAGCAAAGATTGATGAAATGAGAACCAGAATGTTTGGCGCAAAGGCCTATGTGGATATAGAAATTGCTGCGGATGGGAATCTGACATTAAATGAAGCGCATAAAATAGCCGAAAGCGTTCATTCGAGGATTGAAATGGAGTTCCCGGAAGTCAAGCACTGTATGGTCCATGTTAATCCTCTGAATGAAAGGGCGATGAAAGAACTGCCATAGACAGCCTTTCCTGCGTATGTTATACTTTTAAATTATTATGATACATAAAATCAACTCGAAGGGAGCATTTATGGATTTTCTTTTACAGCTAGACGGAAATATCTTACTCGCGATCCAGGAATATATCCGGCATGACTGGATGGATTCCTTCTGGAAGTTTATCACGTCACTCGGAGATTCAGGCTGGTTCTGGCTTACGGTCTCCCTCCTGCTGCTGATCCCCCGGAAGACGAGAAAAGCAGGGATTACCGCTATAGCGGCCATAGCAATCGGAGCGCTTATTACAAACGTAACACTTAAAAACCTGGTAGCCAGGACCCGCCCATACGAAGTCGTGGAGGGACTGACTCTCTTAATAGGGAAGCAGCATGATTATTCATTCCCATCCGGCCACACATGTGCATCCTTCGCCGCGGCGCTTGTCTATTACCGTATGCTTCCCAGATTCTGGGGCACAGCCTCCGTAATACTGGCGGCCCTGATCGCCTTTTCACGTCTCTACGTAGGAGTACATTACCCCAGCGACGTAATAGCCGGGCTGTTTATAGGAGCATTCGCGGCATGGGCAGCCGCCAGGATAATTGCGGATGTCGAGAAGAAGGGTGCGGAGCGCCGTAAAGAAGGTGAGCCCGGCTCCCACTGAAGGGTACAGCATATTAAAACCCTTGTAAGGAACTAATCAGGGATGTGAAAAAAACAATCAGTCAACAGCAAAAAACATCTTCATCCAACAATATCCGCATTAGCCAATCCAATCCGCTTCTCCCGCTGAATCTCCCCGAGGAGTGGATCACTAAGCCAGGATGAACCTAGCCTGCACGTGCAGAGACCTCCTTGGCCCCGTACGTGCAGGCGTACACTTTACTCCCCCCGCATCCCACTCCTCAAATGAGCCGCCTCCACAAACCCCTTGAAGAGAGGATGCGGCCTATTCGGCCTTGATTTTAGTTCTGGATGCGCCTGTGTCGCAATGAACCAGGGATGATCCGGAATCTCGAGCATTTCTACAATCCTGCCGTCCGGTGAAAGCCCGGAGAGTATCATGCCGTGCTCTTCCAGCGCCTCTCGGTAGTCGTTGTTTACTTCATAGCGGTGGCGGTGGCGCTCTTGGATTTCTTCTTTCCCATATAAACGGTATGCCAGTGAATCCTTTTTGAGAACGCAGGGGTATGAGCCAAGGCGCAGAGTCCCGCCTATATCTTCGATGCCGATCTGATCCGGCATGATATGGATGACGGGGTGGGTAGTGTCAGGCTGCAGTTCCATACTGTGCGCATCGTTGTAACCGAGAACATCTCTTGCAAATTCCACGATGGAAAGCTGCATCCCCAGGCAGAGGCCCAGGAAGGGGATGCGGTTGGTCCGGGCATACCGGATTGCCTCAATCATTCCTTCTATGCCTCTGTCGCCAAAACCGCCGGGAACAATGATTCCGCTGACATCGCTGAACACCTCTGCGGCATTATCCGCAGTGACTGTCTCGGAGTCCACCCATTTGATATTAACGGTCGTATGGCTGTAGATTCCGCCGTGCTTCAGCGCCTCAACAACGCTGATGTAGGCGTCATGGAGCTGGATATATTTTCCTACAAGGGCAATGTGAACCTCCTGGGTTGGATTGCGGAGGTTGTCCACCATCTCGGTCCAATCTTTCAGATCTGGTTCCGGACAGTCGAGATGCAGGCATTCACATGCAACCTGGGCCAGATTTTCCCGTTCCATGGCGAGGGGAGCTTCGTATAAATATTCAACATCGAGGTTCTGGAGTACATGATTTGCAGGAATATTGCAGAATAAAGAGATCTTATCCTTCATGCCGGCGTCCAGAGGATACTCGGAGCGGCAGACAATGATATCCGGCTGTATGCCCATTCCCTGGAGCTCTTTCACACTCGCCTGGGTCGGCTTTGTTTTCATCTCCTGTGAGGCTTTTAGGTAGGGAATCAGGGTTACATGGATCAGAATAACGTTATCACGGCCTTTTTCGTGCTGGAACTGCCGTATGGATTCCAGAAAAGGCTGGCTTTCGATATCGCCGACGGTTCCGCCGACTTCTATAATGGCGATCTCAGTGTCTTTGGCAGCAGGATTGCGGTAAAATCTGCTTTTGATCTCGTTGGTGATGTGAGGAATAACCTGTACCGTTCCACCGCCAAAATCACCACGGCGTTCTTTCTGTAAGACAGACCAATAAATCTTTCCTGTTGTTACATTGGAATTTTTCGTCAGGCTTTCGTCAATAAAGCGTTCATAATGTCCCAAATCCAGGTCCGTCTCAGCGCCGTCATCCGTTACGAATACTTCACCGTGTTGTACCGGGTTCATTGTTCCAGGGTCAATATTGATATAAGGGTCAAACTTCTGCATTGTCACAGTATATCCACGTGCCTTCAACAGGCGGCCAAGTGACGCAGCGGTAATTCCTTTTCCGAGTCCAGAAACAACTCCACCGGTAACAAATACATATTTTACTGCCATATAATCCTCCTTGTATGAAATCTGTGCCTAAAAAAATACTTAAAGAGTATACACCAATTTCTACAAAAAATACAGTTTTTTTTCAAGTACATGGAAAAACACTTGGAGAAAGGAAGCAGCCGTTCAGATTTGTCTGAACGGCCGTTTGATTAGTGGTAAATATGGTCTGTCTCGTAAACAGCCTGGCAGGTGAGCTGTACGCCCAGCTTTTTGAAGGTTTTGATATCCACATCCGAAAGCATGACCGAGGTGTGTGCCTGACAGCCTTCCAGTTTCGGCAGCTGTTCCAGCGCTTTTCGGGCCATATTACTGTTGGCGGCGCTGGCGGAAAGGGCGATCAGAACCTCATCCGTATGCAGGCGAGGATTCTTGCTTTTCAAATAATCGACCTTGAGTTTCTGGATCGGCTCAATGGATTCAGGAGAAATAACATGCAGTTCGTGGTCAATTCCCGCGAGTTCCTTTAACACATTTAAAAGGAGAGCCGCAGAGGCGCCCAGCAGATTGGTTGTCTTGCCGGTGATCATGCGCCCGTCATCCAGTTCCATAGCCGCCGCAGGCCCGTTCGTCTCCCTGGAGCGTTCCAGAGCCTTTGCAACCACTTGGCGGTCCTGGACGGAGACATTCGCCTGGTTCATGAGGAGTTCGATTTTCTGAGCCTCCTCCTCGGAAGTTGTCCCCATCAATAAAGAATTCAGTGATGCAAAATATCTCCGGACAATCTCCTGCCGGGATGCCTCACGACAGATTTCATCGTCGCAGATACATTTGCCGGCCATGTTTACACCCATGTCGGTTGGGGATTTATAGGGGCTTTTTCCGTAAATTTTTTCAAAAATTGTGTTTAAAACAGGGTAAATTTCCACATCCCGGTTATAATTCACGGTAGTTACGCCATAAGCTTCCAAATGGAAGGGATCAATCATATTGATATCATTCAGATCCGCGGTGGCGGCCTCATATGCAAGATTAACCGGATGCTTCAGAGGCAGGTTCCAAATGGGAAATGTTTCAAATTTGGCATAGCCTGCATGAATTCCACGTTTATGCTCATGATATAATTGTGACAGGCAGGTCGCCATTTTCCCGCTTCCAGGGCCGGGAGCGGTGACAATCACGAGGGGACGGGACGTTACAATATAATCGTTTTTGCCGTATCCGTCATCGCTGATAATCAGAGGGATATTAGAAGGATAACCGTTGATGCAGTAATGCATGTATACAGGGATATCCAAATTCTCAAGGCGGTTTTTGAAGAGGACGGCGCTTTCTTGTCCGGAATATTGTGTGATGACAACGCTTCCTACATAAAGACCGTTTTCACGGAAAGAATCCATCAGCCGGAGAACGTCGGAATCGTAGGTAATGCCCAGATCTCCGCGAACCTTATTTTTCTCAATATCACGTGCGCTGATCACGATGACAATCTCAGCCTGGTCGCTGAGCTGCTTCAGAAGGCGCAGTTTACTATCCGGAGCAAAGCCAGGCAGCACTCTGGCAGCATGGTAATCATCAAATAATTTTCCCCCAAATTCAAGGTAGAGCTTGTTGTCGAACTGGTTAATCCTCTCGCGGATATGTTCTGACTGCATAGATAAGTACTTTTCATTATCGAATCCTATTTTCATTTTCACATTCCTTTTCATGACATATTTCGTTCTCAGTATACTATAAAATGCCCTGTGTTTACAATATTTTCATAATCTTTTTATTGATTTATATGGAACCTGTACTTATAATGGGGATAGTGGATTTTAGGAGGCATAGAATGGACAATCAGAATAACAAGAATAATAATAATCCTAAGAACAATAAGCAGGGGTGGGGAGTGATTCTCGTAACCACGCTGCTGACTGTTTTTATTGTAATGGGATTGTATTCAATGATGCAGGACAAGAATCCTGCGGAGTTGAGTTACGATGAGTTCCTTACAAAGGTAGATGACGGAGAAATTGAGAAAGTAACGATTGATTCATCAAAGTTATATGTTACTTTAACAGATGAGGCAAGAAAAAATGAGAAATCGGATAAAAAGACTGCGGGCGGTGATACGCCGAAGGACGCGTCGGATCTGATCAATCAGCTTGAACAAAAAAGCGGAGAAGAGGAGCGGGCACCGGACTATTATGTTGTCCGTACAGCTGATGAAAAACTGGTGGAACGGCTTCATAAAGCGGGGGTTCATTTTGAGCAGCAGATGCCCGACACAGCCTCTTCTATGATATTTGAGATATTTATCACCGTTGTGCTGCCGATCATTATGATCGTAATCCTGTTCAATTTCCTGATGAAACGAATGTCAAAGGGCGGCGGAATGATGGGAATCGGCAAGAGCAACGCCAAGGTTTATGTGGAGAAGGAGACTGGCGTCACTTTTCAGGATGTTGCAGGTCAGGATGAAGCGAAGGAATCTCTGCAGGAGGTGGTAGACTTTCTGCACAATCCGGGCAAATACACGGGAATCGGTGCGAAGCTGCCAAAGGGAGCTCTGCTCGTCGGCCCTCCCGGTACGGGGAAAACGCTGCTTGCGAAGGCGGTGGCAGGTGAGGCAAAGGTACCGTTTTTCTCACTGTCGGGTTCTGCATTTGTAGAGATGTACGTTGGTGTCGGTGCATCCAGAGTGAGGGATTTGTTTAAGCAGGCACAGCAGATGGCGCCGTGTATCGTATTTATCGATGAGATCGATGCAATTGGTAAGACACGTGATACGGCCATGGGCGGTAATGATGAGCGTGAGCAGACACTGAACCAGCTTCTGGCGGAGATGGATGGGTTTGATACCAACAAGGGCCTTCTGCTTCTGGCGGCAACGAACCGACCGGAGGTACTGGATCCGGCGCTGTTGCGTCCGGGCCGTTTTGACCGCCGCATCATTGTTGATAAGCCTGACTTGAAGGGGCGTGTGGATGTCCTGAAAGTACATTCCAAGGATGTTAAGATGGATGAGACTGTGGATCTGGAGGCGATTGCTCTGGCAACCTCAGGTGCGGTCGGTTCCGATCTGGCCAATATGATTAATGAAGCTGCAATTAATGCCGTTAAGAATGGACGACATGTGGTCAGCCAGAAGGATTTGTTCGAGGCTGTAGAAGTGGTGCTGGTTGGTAAAGAGAAAAAAGACCGCATTATGAGTGAAGAGGAGAGAAAGATCGTATCCTACCACGAAGTAGGCCACGCGCTGGTGAGCGCCCTGCAGAAAGATGCGGAGCCGGTGCAGAAGATTACGATTGTGCCCAGAACGATGGGCGCTCTGGGATATGTGATGCAGACCCCGGAGGAGGAAAAGTTCCTTAATACCAAAAAAGAGCTGGAGGCCATGCTGGTTGGTGCACTGGCAGGGCGTGCGGCAGAAGAGCTTGTGTTTGATACGGTAACAACAGGGGCTTCCAACGATATTGAACAGGCGACGAAGATTGCCAGGGCAATGATCACACAGTATGGTATGTCCGACAAGTTCGGGCTGATCGGGCTGGAATCAATTCAGAACCGCTATCTGGACGGACGTCCGGTTATGAACTGCGGGGAAGCCACGGCTGCTGAGATAGACGGCGAAGTCATGAGCATGCTGAAAAATGCTTACGATGAAGCAAAACGTCTGCTGGGTGAGAACAGAGAAGCACTGGACCGCATTTCTGCATTCCTGATCGAAAAAGAAACAATTACGGGAAAAGAGTTCATGAGAATATTCCGTGAAGTTAAGGGAATTGAGGAGCCGGAACAGGGTGAGGAAATAAAAAAAGAAGTGCGTATCGCTATGAAGCCAGTTGAGGGAGAGGCGGACGCGCAGTAACCGTTTAGGCCTGCCTGAACGGTACCACAAGGAATCCGGAGGATAAGGAAAGTTAGAATGGATACTTGAAAAAAGTTTTGCCGGCATGTATAATTTATCTAGTACATTAAAAAATAAGTTAATTATTATTCAGTGTACTAGGCTTAATCAGTGGATTGCCGTTCAGTGATTGCCGATAACTGTTCTTTACAGTTATATAAGCTATCCTCTCTGCCAAGAGGATAGCTTTTTGTATAATAGGAAAGTGCTCGGCACTTTTCAATTATATAAAACCCTCCGGGGGGGGGATGCACATGCCGCATTAAACTAAATAGCCGCAAAGCGGCATCGCGGCGGTACTAAAGTGTGCAGGCTCACTTTGATTTTGATTCTGGAATTCTATTTTCACTTCCTATATTTTCCCTTCACAAATCCCTCGTTAGGCCTTATAATAAATGGCATGGATAATTATAATTTTGACATACAGGAAGAACTGAAAAAGCTCCCGGCGAGCCCGGGAGTTTATATTATGCATGATGAAAAAGACAATATCATATATGTGGGAAAGGCAATCAGCCTGAAGAACAGGGTGCGCCAGTATTTTCAGAGCAGCAGGAATAAGGGGGTTAAGATTGAACAGATGGTCACTCATATCCGTCGGTTTGAGTATATCGTAACGGATTCTGAGTTAGAAGCGCTTGTTCTGGAATGCAACCTGATTAAAGAGCACCGGCCCAAGTATAATACGATGTTGATGGATGACAAGACCTATCCTTTTATCAAGGTGACGACCAACGAGCCGTTTCCCAGGGTGATGCTTGCGAGAAAGATGCTGAAGGATAAGGCAAAGTATTTTGGGCCTTATACCAGTGGTCTGGCGGTCCGGGACACCATAGACCTGATTCATAAGCTTTATCATGTGAGGAGCTGCAATAGAAATCTGCCCAAGGATATTGGAAAAGAGCGGCCCTGTTTGAACTATCATATTAAGCAGTGCGATGCGCCGTGTCAGGGATATATTTCCCGGGAGGAATACGGGAAATCCATCCAGGAGATCATACGGTTTTTGAACGGGAATTTCGACAGTATACTGAATGACCTGGAAGAGAAGATGAATGCGGCCTCGGAGGCTCTGGAATTCGAGAAGGCGATTGAGTACAGGGAGCTGCTGAACAGTGTGAAAAAGGTATCCCAGAAACAGAAAATCACGGACAGCAGCGGAGAAGACCGTGATATTCTTGCGGTGGCATCCGAGGAGGAGGACGCTGTTGTACAGGTGTTCTTTATCCGGGGCGGAAGGCTGATCGGGCGGGATCATTTTTATCTCCGTATTTCAAAAGACGAACAGGAAAGTGAGATTCTAGACAGTTTTATCAAGCAATATTATGCAGGCACTCCATTTATCCCAGGAGAACTGATGCTTCCTGCCGAGCTGGAGGATGTGCACCTGCTGGAGGAATGGCTGAGTGCGAAGCGCGGAGGAAAAGTGACCATCCGGGTGCAAAAAGGGGACGAAGGAAAAACTGGTAGAACTGGCGGCAAACAATGCCAGTCTGGTTCTGAGTAAAGACAAAGAACGGCTGAAGCGCGAGGAGGGCAGGACAATCGGTGCGGTCAAAGAGATTGCCCGCCTTTTAGATCTTGAAGACATCAGCCGTATGGAGGCATTTGATATCTCTAACACAAATGGATTTGAGTCAGTCGGCTCCATGGTGGTATATGAGCGTGGAAAACCCAAACGAAATGATTACCGGAAGTTTAAGATAAAGGGGATCCAGGGGGCCGATGACTATGGCAGTATGAGAGAGGTACTGACAAGAAGATTTAGGCATGGACTAAAGGAGCGGGAAGAGAGCCGGGAATTGGGCGGTTTTACTGCATTTCCGGACCTGATCCTTATGGACGGAGGTAAGGGACAGGTAAATGTAGCCCTGCAGGTACTCGAAGATCTCCGCCTGAATATTCCGGTATGCGGGATGGTGAAGGATGATTACCACAGGACAAGGGGATTATATTACCATAACGAGGAGATTCCGATTGATAAGTCCTCTGAGGCGTTCCGGCTGGTTACCCGGATCCAGGATGAGGCTCACCGTTTTGCGATTGAATATCACAGGCAGCTCCGTGGCAAGGGACAGGTACATTCGATACTGGATGATATTGACGGCATCGGGCCGGCCAGAAGAAAGGCCCTCATGCGCCATTATATGAGCCTGGATGCCATTAAGGCCGCATCGGCGGAGGAGCTTGCGAAAGTTCCCTCCATGAACGAAAAATCGGCAGAAGCGGTATATGCTTTTTTCCATCATGCAGGGGAGCAGAAAGAGGAACTAGAATAACTACTTACGGGGCAGTGCACGGTAACGATTTAAATACGAGGAATTAAATGCATTTTGATAGAGCTTTTATGAAACTATGGTTTATGGTATAATAACCGCATGAGGATCAATCTGCCGTCGGATGGAAGCAGTTTTGTGCAGATTTGTGATGTCTGGCTGTGCAGTGAATATAAGAGAAAAGGAGATAGCTATGGGACATGGTGTAAAGCTACAGGAAATTGTCGAGAAAATGAATTTAAAGAATCTGACCCCCGAGGTTGAGCTTTTAGGGCGGGAGGTGAATGTTCCGGATATCAACAGGCCGGCGCTGCAGCTTACCGGATTCTTTGACCATTTTGACTGCGACAGGGTACAGATGATCGGATACGTAGAGTACACATATCTGCAGACACTGGAGGAGGAAAGAAAGCTTCAGATATATGATGAATTCCTCAGCCATAAAGTGCCGTGTATTATTTTCAGCAGAGACATGGAACCGGAGGAGATACTGCTTAAAAAAGCAGTAGAGCATGATGTTCCTGTATTTGTAACTTCAAAATCTACGTCTTCATTTATGGGAGAAATTATCAGATGGATGAATGTAAAACTGGCGCCTTGCATATCGATTCATGGCGTGCTTGTTGATGTATATGGTGTAGGTGTTTTGATTATGGGTGAGAGCGGAATCGGCAAGAGCGAGGCTGCACTCGAATTGATTAAGCGGGGCCACCGCCTGGTGACGGACGATGTGGTGGAGATCAGGAAGGTCAGCGACGATACGCTTGTCGGAGCTGCTCCCGATATTACAAGGCATTTTATAGAGCTTCGCGGCATTGGTATTGTAGATGTGAAGTCCATGTTCGGCGTACAGAGTGTCAGGGAAACCCAGAATATCGACCTGGTTATTACTCTGGAAGACTGGAACAGGGACAAGGAGTATGACAGACTTGGGCTGGAAGAGAACTATACGGAATTTCTTGGCAACCGTGTTGTATGCCATAGTATTCCGATCCGTCCGGGCCGTAACCTTGCAATCATAGTGGAATCCGCAGCGGTTAACCACAGACAGAAACAGATGGGATATAATGCGGCACAGGAATTATACAAACGTGTCCAGGAAAACCTGACAAAAAACAGATAGTCAGCATAGAAAAGATACTAATCACGGCTTAGGCCGTGATTAGTAACATAGAGAATTGAAATCAGACAGGAGAGTTAACATGAAGTATTGTTTTGGCATAGATGTTGGGGGAACTACCGTTAAGATGGGATTATTCGAGGAGAGGGGAAAGATCCTTGATAAATGGGAGATTGTGACGCGCACAGAAGAGGAAGGAAAAGCCATTCTTCCGGATATTGCCGCATCGATTCTGGAAAAGATTGAGGAAAAGGGACTGAAGAAGGAAGATATCGTGGGAGTGGGAGTCGGCGTGCCGGCCCCTGTAACAGAAGAAGGGATTGTAGATGGCACCGCGAACCTGGGATGGAATTATAAAAATGTCAGAAAAGAGCTGGAAGAGCTTACGGGGCTGTACGCACAGATTGGGAATGATGCCAATGTAGCCGCCCTTGGAGAGATGTGGAAAGGCGGCGGAGCTGGCCAGAAGAATATGGTAATGGTTACACTCGGGACAGGCGTCGGAGGCGGAGTTATCATCGGCGGAAGAGTGCTGACCGGTGCTCATGGAGCGGGCGGTGAAATCGGTCATATCTGTGTGAATTATGAGGAGACAGACACTTGCGGCTGTGGAAACCACGGCTGCCTGGAGCAATATGCTTCGGCGACAGGAATCGTTAGGCTGGCGAAAAAGAAACTGGTAGCTGAGACGAGAAACACAATGCTTCACCTGGAAAGCGTCTCTGCAAAGGACGTATTTGATGCGGTTAAGGCAGGGGATGTTGTGGCTAAGGAGATTGCGGAGGAATTTGGCCAGTATCTTGGCCATGTCCTTGCAAATCTGGCAGTTGTGACAGATCCTGCAGTCTTTGTAATAGGGGGCGGCGTGTCCAAAGCAGGAGATATGCTGATTCCTTACATTGAGAAGCCATACCTTGAACGGGCATTTTTTGCAAATAAGAATGTAAAGTTTGTGCTCGCCACACTGGGTAATGACGCGGGTATTTGCGGTGCAGCTAAGCTGGTGCTGGGGGATCGGGCTTAGAGGGATATGGCAGTGGGCCTGCGGTATGGAAGCAAGGCAGGTCTATTGAAATGTAGTATGGCGGTGCAACAGCCGGGAATAAAATGAAAGCCAACATGTTCATCATGCTGGCTTTCATTTTATTCCCGGCTGTTATGCCGTAAAAGACGGATCTATCAGTGTTCTGTTGCGAAGGAATTATTCGGCAGGAGGTTCTTCTCCGCCTCCGGCATCCGGCGTTTCGGCTCCACCACCTTCATTACCGCCGCCTTCATTGCCGCCGCCTTCGTTTCCACCGCCTTCATTGCCGCCGCCTTCATTGCCGCCGCCATCCGGCGGTGTGACACTTCCTCCATTTTCATCCGGATTCTCGGGATTTTCATTCTTTTTATCATCGTCTTTGTTTTTATCTTTGTCTTTCTCGTCGTCCTCTTTTTCCTCTTTCGGCACATAGTGTCCGGAACAACTCTGTGACGGAGCGGTTCCTTTTGCAAAGTATTCGGTCAGAGGAGGACAGGTTGCCGTAGCCAGTAACCCGGTCTGCGTACAGATAGTCTTCTGTTCAACGGAGGAAGGCATAGTGAAATCTTTATACTCCAGACCTTCATGAACCCGTTCCATGATGTTCTTCCACATAACCTCATGCCATGCCTGATCCATATTGCTCATCGGCTTATTAGAGTCGTAGCCGCCCCAGACGGAACATGTGTAATATGGCGTATAAGCGGAGAGCCAGAGGTCAGTACTGTTTTCGGTTGTACCAGTTTTGCCGGCTGCAGGCATGCTGTATAATCTTGCGGCAGTACCTGTACCACGGGTGATAACGTCCTGCATTGCACTTGTAAGAAGCGCTGCAGTTGAGTCTTTAATGACCTGATGAGTTGCAGGTTTGGTGTTGTCCAGGAGCACATTCCCGTCCTTGTCCAGAACCTTTGTGTAGAGGATCGGCTCTGTGTAGGTACCGTTGTTTGCGATCGCTGCATATGCCGCGGTCATTTCCAGGTTGTAGATACCGCGTGTGATTCCTCCGAGTGCTGTGGCCTGTGCCACATCGGTGAATCCCGGATAGTTGTCATCGTCGTTATTCACCAGAGTGGTAAATCCAAAGTTCAACAGATAGTCATAACCTGTCTGTGGGCCGATGGCTGTCAGTGTCTTAACCGCGCAGACATTCATAGAATGCTCAATTGCATAACGCACGCGTGTGCTGCCGATATACTGGTGATCCCAGTTGTTCACGGGTTTTCCGCTCGCATAGCTGAAAGGCTCATCTACGATTGTAGTTGCAAGTGTATAACCGCCAGAGTCCATGGCGGGCGCATAGGTTGATAAAATTTTGAAGCAGGAACCGGGCTGTCTTGTCGAATCGGTTGCTCGGTTAAGGGAAAGGCTCGTTGTCTTTTCACCACGGCCGCCCACGATTGCCTTTACCTTACCTGTATATTGATCCATCAGGACCACGGAGGTCTGAGGCTGCGGGGTGATATCTTTATTTTCAATTATGGTATCTTCTTCTGTAATGCCAAGTGTGCCTTTATATTCCGCAATTGCCTGTTCAGCTTCATCAGGGGAGGAGAATACTAGCGGGAATTCTCTTCCCCATGCGTTGCGGATATACTCTCCAAGCATCTCCTTGCTGTAATTATCTGAGTTTCCGTCAGGATGTGTAACAGTCAATGCATATTCAAGTCCATATTCAACGGTGTAGGGATAATTGTTCGGATTGGCAACCTCCTCGTCACAGATATTCTGGATTGCAAGATCCTGGGTTGCTGTGATTGTCAGGCCGCCGCTGTAAAGCAAGTTATATGCCTGCGTCTCAGTATAACCCTTGCGTTCCCTGAGATCGTGGATGATCTGCTGTGTAAGCTCATCAACAAAATAGGAATATGGGGTGTTATCGGTAGCATCCTGTGAAGTTGCTTTGATTCTGTCATATACCGGATCGGCTTTGGCCTCATCATATTCTTCCTTGCTGATATAGCCCTGATCCAGCATGTTTTTCAGTACTTTATCCCGCCTCTCGGCATTAGCTCCGGAAAATTCACCGGATCATAATCCGTAGGATTCTGTGTAATACCTGCCAGGACGGCACACTCGGAGAGGTTCAGTTCGGATACGTCCTTGTCAAAATAGCGTTTTGCCGCTGTCTGTACGCCGAGGCAGTTCTGCCCAAGGTTGATGGTGTTCATATAGGCTTCCGCTATTTCTTCTTTGCTCATCTGCTTTTCGATCTCAACGGCCAGATACTGCTCCTGCAGCTTTCTTTCCAGCCTGTCATAGAATGTCTTCTCTTCTGTAAAATTCGGGAATACGTTGTTTTTAATCAGCTGCTGGGTTAGTGTACTTGCACCCTCTGAAAAATTACCCGAGGTCACGCCGACAACAGCGGCCCTGAGGATACCCTGCATATCAATCCCGTTGTGCTTGTAGAAACGTTCATCCTCAATAGCTACAAATGCATGCGTCAGATTGATCGGAATGTCATCGTATGATTTATAGACACGATTAGATCCCTTTTGACGGAACTTATCCAAAAGTTGTCCGTCTTCCGTGTAAACAAAGGAAGTGGCTCCGGAGGGCTTGACCATGTTAGGAGTCACTTTTGGGGCATCATCTATAATTTTTTTGACAAACAGACCGACTCCTCCGGCCCCGATTACTGCAATGAGTAAGACGCAGATCACAAGAGCTTTGAAAAAACGGACGCCAACCCGCTTCTTTTTCATATTCTTTTTTGAAGAGATATTCTTCTTTCTCTTATCGAGATTTTCTTTTCCGTAATTCATGAATCATATCCTCCTTTAATCATTCCACTCATTATATCAAATTTACCTGCTTAAATAAAGAAAAAATAGGAAAAGTTCATATTTCTAAAAAAATCTTAATAATTTCTTGTGGTTTTCTACAGTTCTGTTATATTCTATTTATGATTACTAAAGAAACCGAGGTAAAGCCGATGAACTATAAAACAGTATATCAGGGAGCCTCTGCGGAAATCGTCGAAAAAAAGTCACGTTTCATAGCCGATGTATTTCCTGTCTCTTCCGCAGAAGAGACAACGGAGTACCTGGAAAAAGTAAAAAAGCAGTACTGGGATGCCAGGCATCACTGCTGGGCCTATGTAATCGGTGTTGAAAATGTACAGGAGCGCTGCAGCGACGACGGAGAGCCGAGCGGAACCGCAGGCAAGCCCATTCTCGAGGTTATAAGGGGACAGGGCCTGCACAATGTGCTGATTGTCGTCACCAGATACTTTGGAGGCACGCTGCTTGGAACAGGGGGGCTGGTGAGGGCATACACAGCAGCATCGCGGGAAGGCCTGTCTCACAGTAAGATTATAACCAGGATTTACGGATTTAAACTGAAAATAAGCACGGATTACACCGGCCTGGGAAAAATACAATATCTGCTTGCACAAAAAAATATCCCGCTGCTCGACACCGCATATACCGACTCCGTAGATATCACAGCCCTTGTATCCCAGGAGGAAGAAAAACATATCACCAAAGAAATCATAGAAGGAACAAACGGAAAAAGCCAGATCCAAAAAGAGGGGGAGTGCTGGTATGCGGTTGTGGAGGGGGAGGTTGTTTTTGAGTGATGGGGCCGCATCAAGGCAAAAGAGTTCCCCCTGCCGCTTGGGGAGCAGCGGCGGGGGCAGCGGATGGAGCATCCTGGGTGCGGCAGATTGGGAGGGCCAGGGATGTCAGGGATGGAAAGCGTACCGCATACCCAATTCAATCCGGCCCTACCGTCAGATCCCCCCAAAAAGCGGAGGTTCTGCAGCCGGATGAAGCCCACTCCACATTCCGCTTAGGCGTCCCTCAGCCACAACAGCCCCCGCTCCCAAAATCTAATCGAATTCAGGTTCTATGAGTCCAAATGACCCGTCTTTCCGTTTATAAACTACGTTTACCTCATCTGTCTCAGCATTGCAGAATACGAAGAAGGAATGCCCTACCAGATCCATTTGGATGCAAGCGTCTTCCGGATACATTGGCTTGATTCCGAAGCGCTTTGTCCTTACAATGCGGATCTCGTCATCCTGCTGTTCGCTGTCTTCTGATTCAAAGAATTCTTTTTTGAAGTTGCTTCCGCCGGCAGAGGCTGTTGGGTGCCCCTGGCTCTTTGCAACCAGTTTATTTTTATACTTGCGGAGCTGTCGCTCGATTACTTCCTCTACGAGGTCGATGGATACATACATATCATTGCTTGT
This sequence comes from Clostridiales bacterium VE202-21, assembly GCA_000509105.1. Classification (GTDB taxonomy): domain Bacteria; phylum Bacillota; class Clostridia; order Lachnospirales; family Lachnospiraceae; genus Faecalicatena; species Faecalicatena contorta. The sequence continues at coordinate 17,475 of BAIF02000060.1, forward strand.
CTGCTCGGAGCGGATAATATTTCCCTTTACCGGGATTGTTACCTCGATCTTTTGTCTTTCTTTCTCTACACTGAGCGTTACGATAATTTCTGTTTCAGGAGTAAAATACCTTTCGAGTTTTCCCAACTTGTGTTCAATAGTGTCTTTTAAGCCTGGTGTTACGTCGATGTTCTTTCCACTAATAATAAATTTCATGATGCTCAACTCCTTTTGTTCATATTATACAGACAGTCGTGTGTTTACTGCTTGTATTATGTAAATATTATAGCATGTAAAAACTTTATTGTATAGAACGAATCACTTCAATTCTTCTAATTTTTCCCAACGTAAGCTTTGCCATTCGGAGCCCAAACTGTGGGGAATTGATGCATGCACTAAACGAATACAGAACGAGGGGGGATGATTGTATCTTATTGTAAAATCTACTTATAAAATAAAAAGTCCTCCCGGCGGGAGGCGCTCTGTGGCGAGAGAGACAGATGCCGCAGTGCGGCCGCCACAGGCGCGTGTTTCATAAGCCTGATTCTATTTTGCATTACTTCTTTTGCGCATTCTGGAATCCAGGATTTTCTTGCGGATACGCAGTGACTGCGGCGTAACTTCGAGCAGTTCGTCGGTATCAATGAAATCCAGCGCCTCTTCCAGGCTTAATATGCGCGGCGTAGTGAGCCTTAATGCTTCATCCGCGCTGGAAGAACGGGTGTTGGTCAGATGCTTGGTCTTGCAGACATTTAGTTCGATATCTTCAGCTTTCCCATTCTGGCCGATTACCATACCTGCATATACTTTTTCACCAGGGCCGATAAATAAGGTGCCTCGCTCCTGGGCGCTGAATAATCCGTAAGTTACAGACTCCCCATTCTCAAAGGCAATCAGGGAACCCTGCTTGCGGTACTGAATATCCCCCTTGTAGGGCGCATAGCCGTCAAAGCTGGTGTTGAGGATTCCGTTTCCTTTTGTATCGGTTAGAAATTCTCCTCTGTATCCGATCAGCCCTCTGGATGGGATGGAAAATTCCAGACGTGTATAGCCGCCGTTGGAGGCGCCCATGTTCTGCAGTTCCCCCTTGCGCTGGCTCAGCTTGTCGATGACGGTTCCTGTGAATTCGTCGGGGACGTCCACATAGGCAATTTCCATGGGTTCCAGCTTTTTGCCGTTTTCATCCGTCTTGTAGAGGACCTCTGCCTTGCTTACGGCAAACTCATAGCCTTCGCGCCTCATATTTTCGATCAGGACAGACAGGTGCAGCTCGCCGCGTCCGGATACCTTGAAGCTGTCTGCATTTTCCGTTTCCTCCACGCGGAGGCTGACATCGGTGTTTAACTCTCGGAACAGTCGGTCTCTGATGTGGCGGGAGGTGACATATTTTCCCTCTTTGCCGGCAAAAGGGCTGTCATTGACGATGAACTGCATGGATATTGTGGGCTCGGAGATTTTCTGGAAAGGAATCGCTTCCGGGCAGTCGGGAGAGCAAAGGGTGTCCCCTATGGAAATACCGGAGATACCGGAAATGGCTACGATAGAACCGATGCTTGCTTCTTTGACTTCCACCTTGCTGAGGCCGTCGAATTCGTACAGCTTGCTGATCTTTACCTTTTCCAGTTTATCCGGATCGTGATGGTTTACAAGTACCATATCCTGGTTGACGGAAATAGTACCGTTATCTACTTTTCCGACCCCGATCCGTCCCACGTATTCGTTGTAATCAATGGTACTGATCAGTACCTGTGTCGGTGCTTCCGGGTCGCCTTCCGGCGCCGGGATATAGTCCAGGATTGTTTCAAATAAAGGCTGCATGTCCTTCTCATCATCAGTCAGGTCCAGCACGGCAATTCCGGACTTGGCGGAAGCATAGATGAAGGGACAGTCCAACTGCTCATCGGAGGCGTCCAGATCCATGAAAAGTTCCAGCACTTCGTCGATGACCTCGTCGGGCCTTGCCTCTGGCCTGTCTATTTTATTGATGCAGACGATAACAGGCAGTTCCAGCTCCAGCGCCTTGCGCAGCACGAATTTGGTCTGTGGCATAGCCCCTTCAAATGCATCCACAACGAGGATCACGCCGTTGACCATTTTGAGGACGCGCTCTACCTCGCCGCCGAAATCAGCATGTCCGGGCGTATCGATGATGTTGATTTTGGTTCCTTTATAGAAGACGGCAGTATTTTTGGAGAGAATTGTGATGCCCCGTTCCCTCTCGATGTCATTGGAGTCCATGACACGTTCTGCGACTTCCTGGTTCTCGCGGAAAACACCGCTCTGTTTTAAAAGTTCGTCGACCAGGGTGGTCTTGCCGTGGTCAACGTGGGCGATAATCGCGATATTTCTAATATCTTCACGTTTTGTTTTCATAATTTTCAACACTCTTTCCTACTTATGTTATGTGGTTACAACTTTTTTATTCTATCACAAAAAATTACGGAAGGGAAGGTACATTTACAGAAAGAAGCGGGAGCGGAAGCTCACATATCACTATTCACGGGGCCGTGCACCATGCTGCACGGCATCCGGGACAGTAAAATGATGGAGCGGGCATCTGGAGCTTCGCCACAGTAACTCTAAATTTACGATATTCTTCATGGTATTTGGACAATTTTCGCCTGGATCTTAAAACTTTGTCGAACGATTCAGACCTGTTTTTCGTTCTAAAGCATAAGTCATGTTCATAGACTTAGTATTGACTCAAAAATACCACTCAGAGGAAGGGAGAACTACAAAATTATGTCAGATAAGATTATTGAAAACAATCAGGTAACAATCATGGGCGAGGTGGCTTCAAAATTCACATACAGCCACGAGGTATTCGGAGAAGGTTTTTATATGGTGGATGTGCTTGTGAAAAGGCTCAGCAATTCAGATGACCGGATTCCGCTTATGATTTCAGAGAGACTCATTGATGTGACCCAGGATTATACAGGGGAATTCATTATGGCCTCCGGGCAGTTCCGCTCTTACAACCGCCATGAAGAGCAGAAGAACAGGCTGGTGTTATCTGTATTTGTGCGGGAAGTTGAGTTTATCGACGAGGAGCTGGACGGGGCGAAGACAAACCACATACTGCTGGAGGGATACATATGCAAAAAGCCCGTGTACCGGAAAACACCGCTTGGACGTGAGATCGCAGACCTGCTGCTGGCAGTGAACAGGCCTTATGGAAAATCAGATTACATTCCATGCATCTGCTGGGGCAGAAATGCCAGATATGCATCCGGTTTTGAGGTAGGAGAGCATGTGCAGATTCTGGGCAGAATCCAGAGCCGGGAGTATGTAAAAAAATTATCTGAGACAGAAACGGAGACACGCATAGCGTATGAAGTATCTGTAAGTAAACTTGAATGTATGGAAGATTAAAGATAGAAGGAAGAAGGAGTGTCATTTTGTAAAATGACGCTCTTTCTTTACGTTGACATCAACCATTTTTAATGTTAAACTTTGGAAGAGATAAGCGAATTAGATTAGGAGGATGTATATGTCAATTTTTGAAGGAGCCGGCGTGGCTTTGATTACCCCATTTAAGGCAGATGGCAGTGTGAATTATGATAAGCTCGATGAGTTGATAAACTACCACTGTGAGAATGGCACAGACAGTATTATTATTTGTGGTACGACAGGCGAATCTTCTACATTAACCGAAGAAGAACATATGGATTGTATTAAGTTTACGATAGAGCGCACGAAGAAACGGATTCCGGTAATCGCCGGGACCGGATCCAACTGCACCCGCACCGCGGTGGAGATGTCAAAGGAAGCTGCGGAGGATGGGGCTGACGGCCTGCTTGTCGTGACTCCTTACTATAATAAGGCCACACAGGCCGGGCTTGTTGCCCATTATAAGGCGATTGCACAGGAGGCAAAGGCTCCGATCATTTTATACAGTGTTAAGAGCAGGACCGGCATGAATATTGAACCGGCTGCGGTAGCGCAGATGGCCAGAGAGGTGGAGAACATCGTGGCTGTTAAGGAAGCGTCCGGGGATATTTCCCAGATTACGAAGATTATGCAGCTGACAGACGGAAAGATTGACCTCTATTCCGGCAATGACGATCAGATTATACCTTTGATGGCTCTGGGCGGCAAGGGCGTTATTTCCGTATTGGCCAATATTGCGCCGAGAGAGACGCACGATATCTGTGAGAAGTTTTTCAAGGGAGATCTGGAAGGCAGCCGTGCACTTCAGCTCAAGGCGCTGCCGCTGATCGAGCAGCTGTTCTGTGAGGTGAATCCGATACCGGTCAAGAAGGCGGCGAATCTTATGGGTATGGAAGTAGGCGGCCTGAGAATGCCTTTGACAGAGATGACGGAAAAAAATGCGGCAAATCTGGCAAAAGCAATGGCTGATTTCGGGATTAAGCTTGCTTAATCAGGTAAATATATGATTGTGAAAGGGATATCATACGTTGAGTAACTGGCTCAAATGTGGTATCCTTTTTTATATAGAGGGACTCCTTTGAGAGTTCCGTACATTATATGAAAAGGCTCGGGAGGGACAGATATGATAAAGGTTTTAATGCATGGCTGCAACGGAAAGATGGGACAGATGATAACAGGACTCATCAGAGACGATGAACAGGTGGAGATTGCCGCAGGCGTGGATGCTTATACAGGGCTTGCTAATGACTATCCTGTGTTTGAGAGTGTGGATTCCTGTGATGTGGATGTGGACGTGGCGATTGATTTTTCAAACGCCGGAGCGGTGGACGGGCTCCTGGACTATTGTGTGGAAAAGCAGGTTCCTGTGGTGCTCTGCACAACCGGCCTGTCAAAGGAACAGCTCAAAAGGGTCAGTGAGGTCTCCAAAAAGGTCGCAGTGCTGAAGTCTGCGAATATGTCCATGGGAATTAACTTACTTCTGAAAATGCTCAAGGATGCCGCGAAGGTGCTTGCTCCGGCGGGCTACGATATTGAACTGGTGGAGAGGCACCATAACCAGAAGGTGGATGCTCCCAGCGGCACGGCCCTTGCTCTTGCAGATTCTATGAATGAGGCTTTGAATCATGAATATACTTATGTATATGACAGAAGCCAGGTGCGCAAAAAGAGGGAGAAGAAGGAGATGGGCATCTCAGCTGTCCGCGGCGGTACGATTGTCGGGGAGCATGAGGTGATTTTTGCCGGCCCGGACGAGGTGATCGAGTTCAGGCATACGGCTTATTCCAGAAGTGTTTTTGGAAAGGGTGCAGTGGAGGCGGCCAAATTCCTGGCAGGAAAAGAGGCCGGTATGTATGACATGAGTGATGTGATTCAATTTTAACATGATAAACGTGGATTGAAACCATCACAATGTATGGGGAGGAAGTATTATGAAAGATCTGGAAACAAGATATCTTGAGCGGCTTTCTGATTTATATCCGACGATTGCCGCGGCTTCAACAGAGATTATTAATCTGCAGGCAATTTTAAATCTGCCCAAGGGAACCGAACATTTTTTGACAGACATCCATGGGGAGTACGAGGCGTTTGCACATGTGCTGAAGAATGGGTCTGGTTCGGTAAGAAGAAAGATAGATGATGTTTTCGGTAATACCTTAAGTTCCAGGGACAAGCAGTCCCTGGCTACGCTGATTTATTATCCCAAGGACAAGATGGCCCAGGTGAAAAAAGTGGAGAGCAATATGGAGGACTGGTACAAGATCAATCTGTACCGTCTGATTGAAGTTAGCAAACGGGCGGCGAGCAAGTATACGAGGTCCAAGGTAAGAAAGGCGCTTCCGAAGGATTTTGCATACGTGATCGAAGAACTGATTACGGAGAAAGTGGAAGTAAATGATAAGGAATCTTATTATAATGAGATTATTAAGACAATTATCCGAATAGGCCGGGCGGAGGAGTTTATCGCGGCGATTTCGGAGCTAATCCAGCGTCTTGTCGTGGATCATTTACATATTGTGGGAGATATCTATGACAGAGGCCCGGGCCCCCATATCATTATGGATAAGCTGATGACCTATCACTCCCTGGATATCCAGTGGGGCAATCACGACGTCCTCTGGATGGGCGCGGCAGCAGGGCAGAGAGGCTGCATGGCGAATGTGGTGCGTATCTGTGCGAGGTACGGCAATCTGGATATTCTGGAGGACGGCTATGGGATTAATCTGCTTCCTCTGGCTACATTTGCGCTGCGGACTTACGGGGATGACCCGTGCACCTGCTTTGCACTGAAAGGACCGGAAAAGGCAAATAAGGCGGAGATGGAGATGGATCTTAGGATGCACAAGGCGATTTCCATTATCCAGTTTAAGGTGGAGGGGCAGATTATAAAGCGCCATAAAGATTTTGGGCTGGATGACAGGGCTCTTCTGCACAAGATTGATTTTGAGAAAGGGACGGTTAACCTTGACGGGACGGATTATCCTCTTCTGGATACGAATTTTCCGACGATAGACCCCAAAGATCCCTATAAGCTTTCGGAGGAAGAGAAAGAGATCATGGAGCGTATGGAGCGCGCATTTCTCGGCTGTGAGAAACTGCAGGAACATATGCGTTTTCTGCTTGCAAAGGGCAGCCTGTACAAGGTTTATAATCATAATCTGCTGTATCATGGCTGTGTGCCTTTAAATGAAGACGGCAGCCTGAAGGAAGTGTGTCTGTTCGGAAGAAAGTTTAAGGGAAAATCACTGTATGATGCCCTGGACCGGTATTTGAGAAAAGGATTTTTTGCATTGAACGAGAGGGAACGGGAGGACGGCAAGGATATGATGTGGTATATCTGGCTGAATCCGAATTCTCCGCTGTTTGGAAAGAATAAAATGGCTACATTTGAGAGATACTTCCTTGCAGAGAAGGAAACACATGTGGAGAAGAAGAATCCGTATTATTATCTTCTCGAGAAAGAAGAGGTGATCGACAATATTATGCGGGAGTTCGGTCTCTGTCCGGATGAAGCGCATGTTGTCAACGGTCATGTCCCTGTAAAATGCAAGAATGGAGAAAGCCCCATAAAATGCAACGGCAAGGTACTTGTGATTGACGGTGGATTTTCGAAGGCTTACCAGAAGGAGACGGGAATTGCTGGTTATACGTTGATTTACAATTCTTACGGACTGCTTCTGGTTGCCCATGAGCCTTTTGAATCCACAGAAGCGGCGATCCAGAAGGAGAGCGATATCCACTCGGATTATATGGTGGTAAAGCGGGTGCTGGAGCGGCGCCTGGTCGGTGATACTGATATTGGAAAAGAACTGAAGGAGCAGGTGGCAGATCTGGAAAGGCTGCTTGCGGCATATCGAAGTGGTGAAATTATCGAAAAAATATGAGAAACGAGGTACTGCCCGGAATCCATTTTCCGGGCAGTCTGCGCATATAGAAATATTAAGACAGAAAGGCTTGGAAATAACATGGAAAAATATGCAGGGCAGGGATTTTCAATTCCTGATAATGTAGAGGTGACGGAACCTCTGAAAATCTATTTGAAAGAGATTGGGAGCATTCCTCCTCTCAGTGCCGGTGAAGAGCTCGAACTGGGGAAAAGAATCGCGGCAGGGGACACAGACGCGAAACGGAAGCTGGAGGAGGCGAATCTCTGTCTGGTCGTGTCAGCCGCCGGGCAGTACAGCGGGCGCGGCCTGCAGTTTTTGGATCTGATCCAGGAAGGCAGTATTGGGCTGATGCAGGCTGTAGAAATGTTTGATTATACAAGGGACGGCACATTTTCCGATTATGCACGCAGCTTTATTGAGGAGGCCATAAAACGTGCAGTCGATGAACAGTCCAGGGAAATCCGTGTGCCGGCTTATGTTGCAGAGAATATGAAAAAGGTACAGAAAATCTCAAATGAACTGCGGCAGGAACTGGGGCGTGCGGCTACGGCAGGCGAGATTGCGGGAAGGATTGGGGATAAGACAGAAGAGGAAGTGAAAAGCGTGCTGGCATTTCTTGAAAATCCGGTTTCACTGGAGGCTCACACAGAGGAGGAAGAGGATGATATTCTGGAAGATCATATCGAGGATCAAGAAGAAAAGACTCCGGAAGATGCGGTGAATCTTTTAATTCAAAAAGAAGAAGTGCATCATCTCCTGGAGAATCTGAGCGAAAGGGAACGTCATGTAATCAGCATGCGTTTTGGTCTGGAGGATGGCAGGGTCCATACCCAGGAAGAAGTTGGACGGGAGCTGAATGTGTCAAAAGAGCGGATCTGTCAGATTGAAGAACGTGCGATGAAAAAACTCCGCGAAGCCGCCGAAAAAGAATAGTATCCGAGGTTCCTGTTAAAATAGAAATTTTTCCCACACATAAACATTCTAAAATTGCAAATATTACTAACACAAGATTATGAATGGAAAGGGAGAAATAAAATGAAAAGATTTAAAAAGTTTTTATTATTAATGATGTGTGTTGGAGTACTTTGCGGTGTAACAGCATGTGGTACAGATAAGAACACAAACGATGGAAAAACAAATACAACTGACGAGAAGAATATGAACGATGCTACAAACGGCAAAGACACCAAGGATAATAAAGGCGATGGTGCGGTAGATAACGCAGTGGATGATGTAACGGATGCTGTAGATGATGCTGCTGATGATCTTACAGATAACAATGGTCCTGAAAAGGATAATCTGGAAGACAGAAATACGAACAACAAAGATGTAAATAATAACGATGCAGCTAACAACACAGATAACAATGCTGCAAACAATCAGTAGGATAACACCGCAGAATCTGCGAAGGGGTCTGACCCCTATGCGCCCCATTTTCTTAATTGTTTCAAACAATTAAGAATTCGAGGTTCATAGGGGTCAGACCCTAGTTTTTTCAACTTTACTGTGGTAAAAATAGCACAATGAGACATTTCATAAGTTAAGATATCATTCGAATACGTAAAGAAACAAAAGTAAAGGAGTACATATTATGAGTATGGAAAGAAAGCTTGTTATGGGCAACGAAGCGATTGCCCTGGGTGCTGTCCGTGCCGGTGTGAGAATGGTGGCCGGTTATCCGGGGACGCCGTCGACAGAGATTCTGGAGACAGTTGCAAAGTATAATGACGGGAGCATTCACGTGGAGTGGTCTACCAATGAGAAGGCCGCTATGGAAGTCGGTGCAGGAGCTGCTTATGCCGGCGCCAGAACGCTGGTTACGATGAAACAGGTGGGGCTGAATGTGGCTTCCGACCCTCTGATGAGTCTTGCCTATGTTGGGGTAAAAGGCGGTATGGTGATTGTGTCGGCGGATGATCCGGGACCGATTTCTTCACAGACGGAACAGGATACAAGACATTTTGCACAATTCTCGAAGCTGCCTGTGTTTGATCCATCATCACCGGATGAGGCATATCTGATGATTGCGGATGCTTTTGAGTATTCGGAAAAGTACCAGACGCCGGTGCTTTTCCGCCCGACGACAAGAGTGTGTCACGCCTGTGTGAGCATTGATCTGCTGCCAAAGCTGGATGTGCCTGAGCCGGAAGGGTTCATCAAGGATACCATGCGCTGGGTAATTTTCCCCAGGCTTTCCTACCAGAATCATATCAAGATAGAAGCGAGAAATGTGGAACTGTCGGAAGTCTTTTCTTCCTACGACAAGAACCTGCGAAGGGAAGGAAAAGGCAGGAAAGGCGTTGTCTCTGGCGGGGTAAGTTTTGCGTATACGAGCGAAGTGATACCGGAGGATGCGCCGCTTTTGAAGATCAGCACGCCTCATCCGTTTCCGGAGCGTCTGGCGAAAGAATTTATGGAGGACCTGGATGAAGTGCTGGTACTGGAAGAACTGGATCCGGTGATTGAAAAGGAACTGCTTCAGATTGTGGGTAAATACCATCTGAATGTAAAGATTTGTGGAAAACTTACGCATGATACGAAGAATGCGGGGGAAAACAGTGTGGAAAGCATTAGGGGGGATCTGGAGCATTTTCTTGGGGCCGAAGAAATTGATTCAAAAGAGCAGGGCAGTGCACGGGGGGATATACCGCAGCTGCCGGTCAGGCCTCCGGTTCTGTGTGCCGGGTGTCCCCACAGAGCTTCCTTCTATGCAGTGAAGAAGGCAATGCGCGGGAAAAAGGCGGTATTCAGCGGGGATATCGGCTGTTATACCCTGGGAAACGCGAAGCCGCTGGATATGGTGGATACCTGCCTCTGTATGGGGGCAGATGTAACGATCGCCCAGGGATTACATATTATAGAACCCGACGCGGTGAACTTTGCGTTCATCGGAGATTCCACATTTTTCGCTTCCGGTATTACCGGAGTTGTGAATGCTGTTTACAATCAGACGGACATTGTGCTGATTGTGCTGGATAATTCTACAACGGCGATGACCGGCCACCAGCCTCATCCTGGAACAGGTGTAACCATGATGGGGGAGGTTGCGGCCAAAATCAGTATCGAGAATATTTTGCGGGGAATCGGGTTAACGTGGATTGAAACCGTTGATCCGCTGAACCTGGAGCTTGCTGCAGACACGGTGAAGAGGGCAGCCAAAGAAAAGGGGGTGCGTGCCGTGATCTTCAAGTCTCCGTGCATTGCGGTAGCAAAACCGGGAACGTTATATGAGGTAAAGCAGGAGTCCTGTACAAAGTGCAAGGTCTGCATCAGCCAGCTGGGATGCCCGGCAATTACAGTAAATGGCGGTGAAATTGTGGTGGAGCCGTCTCTGTGTTATGGATGCGGCCTTTGCAGCCAGGTATGTCCGTCAGGAGCAATCGGGGAGGTGGAAAGCGATGAATAAAAGTTGTCTGTTATGTGGAGTCGGAGGACAGGGCGTTGTGCTTGCCTCTAAACTAATTGCCTATGCGGCTATGGAGCAGGGAAAATTTGTGAGAACGACGGAGACCATCGGGATGGCACAGCGCGGAGGCTCTGTTGTGAGCCATGTGCGGATGGGGACAGAGGTGCATTCTCCGTTGATTCCGCTGAAATGTGCGGATATGCTGCTGGCATTTGAACCGGCAGAGGCGGTGCGCTGTCTGCCGTATTTAAAAGTGGGCGGTACAGTGATCGTCAGCAGCAAGGCGGTAAAACCGGTTACGGCCACGCTGAGCGGCAGTACATATGAAGGAACCGAGATGCTGGATTATCTGAAAAAAAATGTAGAGAACCTTGCCATATTGGACGGAGAAGAGATCTGCAGCCAGGCGGGTTCTTCCAGGGTTTTGAATGTAGCGCTGCTGGGCGCGGCGGCTGCCAGCGGCGTGCTGGACATTTCCGCAGAAGAGATGGAAAGTGCCGTGGCCGTCAACGTGAAGGAAAAATTTCTGGATATGAACAGGAAAGCATTAACACTTGGAATGACCGCGTTTGAAAAGGCATAGAGGGGAGCAGATATGAAAATGACAGAATTACAGCTGGAGCTGATTAAAGAAAATCTGAAACAGCTGACATCCAAAGATTGTTTTTACAAAGAAAAGTTTCAGGATATCGACGTTTCAAAAATACAGAGTCAGGAAGACTTTGAAAAGCTGCCGTTTACCTGGAAGGGAGATCTACGGGAGGCATATCCGCTGGGGCTGCAGGCCGTGCCCGATGAAGAGGTAGTGAGAATTCATTCGTCTTCAGGGACAACGGGGACTCCGGTTATTATCCCTTATACCAAAAAGGATGTGAAAGACTGGGCGAAGATGTTTGCCCGCTGTTACGAGATGGCCGGAATCACGGCGCTGGACAGAATTCAGATTACTCCCGGATACGGACTGTGGACCGCCGGTATCGGATTTCAGGCAGGCGCCGAGTATTTAGGTGCAATGACGATTCCGATGGGACCAGGTAATACGGATAAACAGCTCCGCATGATGAAGGATATGAAAGCCACCGTTTTGTGTGCGACTTCTTCTTATGCACTGCTTTTGGCGGAGGAGATTGCAAAAAGGGGTATTTCTGACAAGATACATCTGAAAAAGGGCGTGATCGGTTCCGAGCGGTGGGGTGAAAAGATGAGAAAACGGATCGCCTCGGAGCTGGGGGTTCAGTTGTATGATATCTATGGGCTGACGGAAGTGTATGGGCCGGGAATTGCCATGAGCTGTGATTATGAATGCGGAATGCATTATTGGGATGACTATCTGTATTTTGAGATTGTGGATCCAAAGACAGGGGAAACTGTACCCGACGGTGAAATCGGCGAGCTGGCGATTACAACCCTGCGCAAACAGGGCGCACCGCTTGTCCGATACCGTACCCATGACCTGACGCGTTTTATACCGGGTGAGTGCAGGTGCGGTTCAAAGTTCCCGCGGATCGATACACTGATCGGAAGAACGGATGATATGGTAAAGGTAAAAGGCGTCAATATCTTCCCGAGCCAGATTGAAGAAATGCTGGGCGGAGTACCGGAGGCTTCCAGCGAGTACCAGTTTATGCTGGACCATATGAATGGAAAAGATGTCTGCACCCTGTTTGTGGAAGTGAACAAGAATGTGGATAAAAAGCAGGCGGAAGAAGCTGTGAAAAAGGCGTTTAAGACGAAAATCGGTATTACTGTGAATGTGATGCCGGTATCAATCGGAGATCTGCCGAGAAGCGAGAAAAAATCTACACGTATATTTGATAACCGATATTGATAAATGTTTGACAATGAGGTTCAAGGGGGTCAGACCCCTCTGCAGAGGGGTCTGACCCCCTTGAACAAGAAAGGAAGAAGATGAAATTCAGACCATGTATTGACATCCATAATGGAAAGGTGAAACAGATCGTAGGAGGCAGCCTGCGGGATCAGGGGGACCAGGCGGTTACCAATTTTGATTCGGAGCTGGACGCTGAATGGTATGCTGGACTTTATCGGCGGGACGGTCTCAAGGGAGGCCACATCATCCTTCTGAACCCTGCAGCTTCGGAATATTATGAAGCTACAAAAAAACAGGCTTTGCTCGCTCTCGCCGCATACCCCGGAGGGATGCAGATCGGCGGTGGAATCCATGCAGGTAATGCGGCGGAGTACCTGGAAGCGGGAGCCAGCCATGTAATTGTGACTTCTTACGTTTTTCAGGACGGAGTGTTCCATGGGGAAAATCTGAAACGCCTGGTGTCCGCTGTCGGAAGGAAACATATCGTACTGGATCTGAGCTGCAGGAAGAGAGGCGGGGCATATTACATTGTAACAAACCGCTGGCAGACCTTTACCGATGTCCGCCTTACGCCTGAGGTACTGGACAAGCTTTCTGCATCCTGTGATGAATTCCTTGTGCACGGTGTCGATGTGGAGGGAAAATCTTCCGGTGTGGAGACGGAGCTTGTGTATATGTTAAGTGGGTGGAATAAAATCCCCGTCACATATGCAGGCGGTATTGGCAGCATGGAAGATCTGGACGCCTTTGCTTCCGTGAGCGGGAAAAAACTGGATTTTACAATTGGCAGTGCGCTGGATTTATTCGGAGGAAACATTCCCTATGAGATTATTGCAAAGCTGTAAATGAATTATTAACAAGTAATGAATTTGTTGAATTCACTGGAAGATAGTGTTAGAATGGAGCGTAGAGTAAATTTAGACAAGGAGTAAATTACAGATTATGGGTTTTATAGAGAAGATTTTCGGAACACACAGCGAAAATGAATTAAAGCGTATTTACCCAATCGTGGATCGGATCGATTCGTTGGAACCAGAGTTTCAGGCTCTTTCCGACGCAGAATTAAAAGACAAGACAAGAGAATTCAAAAGGCGGCTTGCCGATGGGGAGACCTTGGATGATATCCTTCCCGAAGCATATGCAACCGTTCGGGAAGCGGCAAAGAGAAGTCTGGGAATGCGCCATTACCGCGTCCAGCTGATCGGCGGAATTATCCTTCATCAGGGACGTATCTCGGAGATGAAGACCGGTGAAGGTAAGACCCTGGTTTCAACACTTCCTGCATATCTGAACGCGCTGGAAGGAAAGGGCGTGCAGATTGTAACAGTCAATGACTATCTTGCAAAGCGTGATGCCGAGTGGATGGGAAAGGTTCATGAATTCCTGGGACTGACCGTAGGGGTAGTCTTGAACTCTATGGATAATGATGAGCGCCGTGCAGCATACAGCTGTGACATCACATATGTTACCAATAACGAGCTGGGCTTTGACTATCTGAGAGATAACATGGTCATTTATAAGGAGCAGCTTGTACAGAGAGGACTGAACTACGCCATCATCGATGAGGTCGATTCCGTTTTGATCGACGAGGCCAGGACTCCTTTGATTATTTCCGGCCAGAGCGACAAGTCTACAAAGTTGTATGAGGCCTGCGATATTCTGGCGCGTCAGCTGGAACGGGGCGAGGCCAGCGGCGAATTCTCCAAGATGAACGCCATCATGGGGGAAGACATCGAGGAGACGGGAGACTTTATCGTTAATGAGAAGGAAAAGGCAGTCAACCTGACCGAAGACGGTGTGAAGAAAGTAGAGAAGTTCTTCCATATCGAAAACCTGGCGGATGCCGAAAACCTGGAGATCCAGCACAATATCATTCTGGCACTGCGCGCACACAATCTGATGTTCCGCGATCAGGATTATGTAGTGACTCCGGAGGGGGAGGTTGTGATCGTCGATGAGTTTACCGGACGTATCATGCCGGGACGCCGCTATTCGGACGGCCTGCATCAGGCAATAGAAGCGAAAGAACACGTAAAGGTAAGGCGTGAGAGTAAGACACTTGCGACCATTACATTCCAGAATCTGTTCAACAAATACGAGAAAAAGAGCGGGATGACAGGTACGGCCCTCACAGAAGAAAAAGAGTTCCGTGATATTTACGGAATGGACGTGATCGAGATACCGACCAATGAGCCGGTACAGAGAATGGATCTGGAGGACGCGGTATATAAGACTCAAAAAGAAAAGTTCAAAGCGGTTGTGGAAGAAGTCGAGAAAGCTCACGCGAAGGGGCAGCCGGTACTGGTCGGCACCATAACCATCGAGATCTCCGAGCTGCTGAGCAAGATGCTGAAAAAAGCGGGCATCCCGCATAAAGTTCTGAATGCCAAATATCATGAAATGGAGGCCGAGATCGTAGCGGATGCCGGTATACACGGCGCGGTAACGATTGCCACCAACATGGCGGGCCGTGGTACAGATATTAAGCTGGATGACGAGGCAAAGGCCGCGGGCGGACTGAAGATCATCGGTACGGAACGCCACGAGTCCAGACGAATAGATAACCAGCTGCGCGGACGTTCCGGACGTCAGGGAGACCCGGGGGAGTCCCGTTTCTATATTTCCCTGGAAGACGACCTGATGCGCCTGTTCGGTTCTGAAAAGCTGATGAGCGTGTTCAGCACACTTGGAGTAGAGGACGGAGAGCAGATCGAACACAAGATGCTTTCCAGTGCGATTGAGAAGGCGCAGAAGAAGATCGAGAGCAACAACTTTGGTATCCGTAAGAATCTGCTGGAATACGATCAGGTCATGAACGAGCAGAGAGAGATTATTTACAGCGAGAGACGCCGTGTGCTGGACGGCGAGAGTATGAGGGATACGATTTACAGCATGATCACGGAATACGTGGAGAATACAGTGGACCGTTTCGTGTCATCGGAAGTAGATGCTGAAGAGTGGGATCTTACTGGTCTGGATGTGACTCTGCATGCGGTCATCCCACAGCTGAAACTGCCTTCGGTGAAAGAGGCGCAGGAGATGCAGCAGAAGGAGCTGAAACACCTTCTGAAGGAACGCGCCGTAAAAGCTTATGAGGCAAAAGAGGCAGAATTTCCGGAGGCAGAGCATCTGCGTGAGGTAGAGCGTGTCGTATTGCTGAAAGTCATTGACGGCAGATGGATGGATCATATCGACGATATGGATCAGCTTCGTCAGGGAATCGGGCTTCAGGCATACGGTCAGAGAGACCCGCTTGTCGAGTACAAGATGATGGGATATGATATGTTCGGCGAGATGACCAACTCCATCGCCGAGACAACCATCCGCACCCTGTTCCACCTCCGTATTGAACAGAAGGTGGAAAGAGAACAGGTGGCAAAGGTGACCAGTACCAATAAGGACGAGAGTGCGGTCCGCGCACCGAAAAAGCGGGAAGAGAAGAAGATTTATCCAAACGACCCGTGTCCGTGCGGAAGCGGAAAGAAGTACAAACAGTGCTGCGGAAGAAGATAATAAAAATCAATAACAGTTCACACAGGTCTGAACTGTTACAAAAATCAAACAAAAAGTGCAGAATAAATGACTGCACTGCATATGAGAATCTGTCATGGCAGATTCTCATTTAAATGAGAAAGAGGTGAATAAGGTGGTTTTGTTAGACGAATTAAAAGCAAGGCTTACTGCATACGAAGAACCGCTGAAAGATCTGAGGGATTCACTTTGACTTAGCGTCAAAGAAAGAGCGGATTGAAGAGTTAGAAAGAAAGATAGAAGAACCCGGTTTCTGGGATGAGCCGGAAAAGTCGCGGCATACGATGCAGCATCTCAAGGCTCTCCAGGAGTCTGTCAAGCAGATCGAGCAGCTTTACGGGGATCATGAGGATATCGGTCTCCTGATCGAGATGAGCGAAGAGGATCCGGACGAGGAGACCATAAAGGGGATTGAGGAAGAACTGGCCCGTTTCGAAGAAGAATTTGAGGCGCTGCGGATCCAGACACTTCTGACAGGGGAATACGACAGCAGTAATGCGATTGTTACCCTGCATGCCGGCGCGGGCGGGACGGAATCCTGCGACTGGGCCAGCATGCTGTACCGGATGTACAGCCGTTGGGCAGAGAAAAAGGGCTTTTCACTGGAAGTGCTGGATTATCTGGACGGCGATGTGGCCGGGATAAAGGGCGTAACTTTTGAGGTGGAAGGAGAGAACGCATACGGATATCTGCGCTCCGAAAAGGGCGTGCACCGTCTGGTCAGAATCTCTCCGTTTAATGCTGCCGGTAAACGGCAGACATCGTTCGCATCCTGCGATGTGATCCCGGATATTGAGGATGACATTGACATTGAGATCAATGAGGAAGACCTGCGGATCGATACGTACCGTTCCGGCGGTGCAGGGGGGCAGCACGTCAATAAGACATCCTCTGCTGTCCGCATCACGCATCAGCCTACTGGGATTGTTGTTCAGTGCCAGAACGAACGTTCCCAGCATATGAACAAAGACAAGGCAATGCAGATGCTCAAGGCAAAGCTGTATCTGCTCAAACAGCAGGAGCAGGCGGATAAAGTGTCAGGAATCCGGGGCGAAGTTAAAGAGATCGGCTTCGGAAGCCAGATCAGGTCTTATGTCATGCAGCCTTATACGATGGTGAAGGATCATCGTACGAATATGGAGATCAGTAATGTGAACGGGGTCATGGATGGAAACCTGGACCCGTTTATTAACGCATATCTGAGTATAAAACCATAACAAAAGGAAAAGGGAAAAAGGAAAAAGGAGGAAAACATGGTAAATATAGCGGTAATGGGATACGGTACAGTGGGTTCGGGAGTCGTAGAGGTCATCAATACAAACGGGAAGCGGATCAATCAGAGAGTCGGTGATGAGATCAACATCAAATATGTTCTGGATCTCAGAGATTTTCCGGGAGATCCGATCCAGGAAAAACTGGTTCACGATTTTGACGTAATTGTAAATGATCCTGACGTGCAGATCGTGGTGGAGGTTATGGGCGGTATCGAGCCGGCTTATACTTTCGTCAAGCGCTGCCTGCAGGCTGGGAAAAGTGTAGCGACCTCTAACAAGGCTCTGGTGGCAAAACATGGGGCAGAACTTCTCTCCATTGCAAGAGACAACAATATCAACTTTTTGTTTGAAGCCAGCGTCGGAGGAGGCATCCCGATTATCCGTCCCCTGAATTCATCCATGACGGCCGATGAGATCGAAGAGATCACAGGAATCCTCAACGGAACAACGAACTATATGCTGAGCAAAATGTTCTATGAGGGGGCTGACTACGATGAAGTTCTGAAAGAAGCCCAGGCAAACGGGTATGCGGAGCGCAACCCGGAGGCGGATGTGGAAGGCTACGATGCCTGCAGGAAAATTGCGATCCTGTCCTCCCTGATTTCAGGGCAGCAGGTAGATTTTGAAGATATCTATACCGAAGGTATTACCAATATCACTAAAGAAGATATGATGTATGCGAAAGCACTCGGCATGACTATAAAGCTTCTCGCTTCCAGCAAAAGAGACGGCGATAATCTGCATGCGATTGTTGCTCCTTACATGCTCCACAAGGAGCACCCGCTCTATAATGTAAATGATGTGTTCAATGCCATCTTTGTCCATGGCAATGTGCTTGGCGACGCCATGTTCTATGGCAGCGGAGCCGGAAAACTGCCGACAGCCAGTGCGGTTGTTTCCGATGTAGTGGATGAGGCGAAGCATCTGAACCGGAATATCATGACCATGTGGAAGAGTGAAAAGTTAAGCCTTCAGCCGATCTCGGCAACCAGTAAAAAGTATTTTGTAAGAATCCAGGGGGATGCCGATGCAATGAAGGCGCATCTGGAGAGCAAGTTTGGCCCAATCGAGATTGTGAAGGCAGAGGGCCTGAAAAACGAATTCGGTTTCGTTACAGGTGTGATGACAGAAGGTGCTTATGAAGAAAATGCGAAAGAATTTCCAAGCATTCTGCATATGATACGTGTAGAAGGTTAAGATAAAGACCTGAAAATAAACTGGAGGCATAACATGAAATATGTAATTGTACTGTGTGACGGAGCTGCAGATGAACCGCTGGAGGAACTGGGCGGCAGAACCCCGCTGCAGGCAGCTGAGACTCCCAACACAGATAAACTGGCGCCCAAATCAGAGATCGGCATGGTCCGCACCGTGCCTGCAGGGATGGCGCCCGGGAGCGATACGGCGAATCTGTCCGTGATCGGATATGACCCAAAAGAGTATTATACCGGAAGATCCCCGTTAGAAGCGTTGAGCATCGGAGTGGATATGGAACCTTCTGACGTTGCTTTCCGCTGCAATATTGTGACATTGACGGAGGCGCAGGACTGCTATGAAGACAGAGTGATTGTGGATCACAGCTCCGATGAAATCAGCACAGAGGACGCGTCCGTACTCATTGAGGCACTGAAGGAAGGACTGGAGCGGGAAGACTACGAGTTCTACGTGGGAACCAGCTACAGACATCTTCTGATTCGGAAAGAGGGCAGGGTAGTGGAGCTGACCGCTCCCCATGATATTCTGACCAGGAGAATCGGGGACTATCTGCCCGCCGATCCTATCCTGCGTGAAATGATGGAAAAAAGTTATGACATACTATCCGTCCATCCACTGAATGTTGAGAGAAAAAGGCAGGGGAAGAACCCGGCCAATTCCGCTTGGTTCTGGGGAGCAGGCACAAGGCCTATGCTGACCTCCTTTGAAGAAAAGTTCGGAAAGAAAGGCGCCATGATCTCTGCGGTGGATCTGCTGAAAGGCATTGCCACAGGGGCCGGGATGCACAATATTTCAGTGGACGGAGCCAATGGCGGTTTACATACCAATTATGCCGGAAAAGCAAAGGCAGCTGTGAAAGCTCTGACACAGGAGGGGTATGATTTTGCCTACATCCATGTGGAGGCGCCAGATGAGATGGGGCATCAGGGCAGTTTTAAAAATAAAATAACGGCCATTGAGAATATCGATGCCCATATCATCGGCCCGGCGGCGGAGATGCTGGAAGCGGCAGGGAAAGAGTTCCGCATGCTGATACTTCCGGATCATCCGACACCGGTAAGCGTGCGCACTCATACAGGAGATCCTGTGCCATACCTGCTATATGACAGCAGAAATGCGGTGCAGGGTTTGGCTTCCTACGACGAGGAGAGTGCTCGCAGCAGCGGAATAAGGGAAGAAGTGGGACACACATTGATTTCCCGTCTTTTTGAGCAGAAATAATGCACAGCCGGTCAGAAATCAGGAGGACAACATGCTGATAGTTAAAAAATTTGGGGGAAGTTCAGTTGCGGACAGGGAATGTCTTTTCCGCGTGGCTGAGCGCTGTATCGAAGAATACAGAAAAGGAAACGACGTGATCGTTGTCTTGTCTGCAATGGGGGACACAACGGACGAACTCATAGAAAAAGCGAAGTTAATCACTGCAGAACCGTCGAAAAGAGAGATGGATATGCTGCTTACAACAGGAGAGCAGGTCTCGGCATCTCTACTGGCTATGGCCATCAACTCGCTGGGAGTGCCGGCCGTCTCACTGAATGCATTCCAGGTCAGGATGCACTGCACATCTGCCTACGGCAATGCCAGGTTTAAACGGGTAGAATCCGAAAGAATACGCCACGAACTGGATTCCAGAAAAATAGTGGTTGTCACAGGCTTTCAGGGCGTGAATAAATACGAGGATTATGCAACACTTGGCAGAGGCGGTTCAGATACCACCGCAGTAGCCATTGCGGCTGCACTTCATGCGGATGCCTGCGAGATCTATACGGATGTGGACGGCGTATACACTGCGGATCCGCGGATCGTGCCGAATGCGAGGAAACTGGATGCCATCAGTTATGATGAGATGCTGGAACTCGCGTCACTGGGGGCGAGAGTGCTCCACAACCGTTCCGTGGAGATGGCAAAAAAATACGGTGTACAGCTGGTCGTACGTTCCAGTCTGAACAGAAATGAAGGAACGGTAGTCAAGGAGGTAGTGAAATTGGAGAAAATGTTAATCAGCGGAGTTGCTTCCGACAAAAACACATCCAGAGTTTCCGTGATCGGTGTAGACGATAAGCCCGGCGTGGCATTTAAAATATTCAACACACTGGCAAGGAAGGGGATCAATGTGGACATCATTTTGCAGTCAGTAGGACGAGAGGGAACAAAAGACATCTCCTTTACCGTTGCGCAGGACGATTTGGAAGAAACGCTCAGGATTCTGAATGAAAATAAAGAGGAGCTGACAATCCAGGCAATCGAACACAAAGACAATGTAGCCAAAATCTCCATCGTCGGTGCGGGCATGATGAGCAATCCGGGTGTGGCAGCAAAAATGTTTGAGGCACTGTTCAATGCGGGCGTAAATATCAACATGATATCCACGTCCGAAGTGCGGATCACTGTGTTGATTGAAGAAAACGATGTAGAAAGAGCCATGATAGCAGTACACGACAGATTCGGGCTGGCGGAGTAATGGATTGAGGGGCACTTTCCTGACCAGGAAGAAGTCGGGCCCGTATGTGTGCGGTACTGCGCGGGAGGACGGATGAGGGCATTTAGGCGGCGGTAAGCGCCCCTTCATCAAAAAGAGCATTGAAATATGGACCGTCTGCAGGGTTACAAGCCCTGCAGGCGAGCTGACCTGCAGGGTGAATGCATCGGCATTCACGCGAATGTCAGCGGTGTCCAATATTTCAATGCTCTTTTTGATTAGGGGCGCTTACCGCCGCCGGCAGCTCTCAGCTAGGCCATATTCCCATTTCCTCCGGCGTCCGCATACCCTCTACTATTCAACGAGTAGCCTTTTGACTACTGCTTTTACGTCTTCACCTGCATTCCGAACGCCCATGACAATTGCAACCTCTTCTTCTGAAAGATATATGGTGTCACCGGTCAGGAGTTCTATTCCTGGTTGAAATGGTCCTTTATCCTCCTGGATTATGCCGTCTGCCCTGTAGGGATGTTTAATCAGATCGTCCAGTGTTATGTTATAAATCTGTGCAATTTTAAGGAGCAGGTCTAAATCCGGCGTTCTTTTGCCGGTTTCGTAGTTTGAATATGCCTGCCGGGAGATGTTCAGCGCTCTACCAAGTTCTTT
The DNA here is from genome assembly GCA_000509105.1 of Clostridiales bacterium VE202-21. Lineage (GTDB taxonomy): Bacteria > Bacillota > Clostridia > Lachnospirales > Lachnospiraceae > Faecalicatena > Faecalicatena contorta. The sequence goes on from BAIF02000060.1 coordinate 39,073, forward strand.
TTGAGTCATTCTGCGGGCCTTTCTGTAACGCCCCAAGTTTTCAACCAGTTGTATATTGGCCAATGTGACACCTCCATTCACAGGAAAATTGAAATCTTCATAAATTATAGCAATTTTTCCTGCAAATAGATATTTTTGCCACGAAACGTATATTCGATGTAAAAAGCAACTTTTCGTTGCCATCTGTTTTATCGGCTTAATATGCTGTTGTGGTACCTGGAGGAGAAGGTGACATCTTCCCCGAACCAGGATGGCGCCTGGAAGGAGACGGCGGTTTCCTCATCTGGAAATTCAACTTCAGCCAGAATCAGCGGCTCCAGATCGCCGTGAAAAAGATCCAGCTCAATAGTAAGTCCGTTGTCCAGCGGCAGCATATAGCGTGTCTTCTGGATCAGCCGTCCGTCAATTTTTGCTTTCAGGTGCTGATAGGCCTCTGACGTCAGGGGGAGGTTGTATTCCTCGCGTACCATCAGCCCTCTTGATTTATAGGTGAGTACGTAGTCTTCGTTGTCTCTCCGGATGCGCACCACGGGTTCTGTACAGAGATAGCCCTGCTCGATCTGCCGGCTTGGATACTCTTCCAGGCGGCAGGGAATGTTGTCTTTATCGATCAGATATTTGCGTTCGATTTCCATAAAGTGCTCCTTATCATTTTTTTATTATCATAATACTGCGTGTAAAAATTGTAAACCATTGCATTTCCAGACTTCATTTGATACACTGAAATTGCGCTGAAAATGCAGACAGTAAAGTGTAATTTGAAGGAGGAATCAGTGATGAAGGATGTAAAAGTATTTCTGGCGGACGGCTTTGAAGAAATCGAAGGACTCACCGTTGTGGATCTGCTCCGAAGGGCGGGGGCTGCCGTCGATACAGTATCCGTAACCGGATGTTCTGTGATCAGCGGTGCCCATGGAATCAAGGTGGAGGCAGATATTCTGTTTGAAGAGGCAGACTTTTCCGGGACAGATATGCTGGTACTGCCGGGAGGCATGCCGGGTACAGTGCATCTCCAGGAGCATCCGGGGCTGAACGGGCTTCTCAGGGACTTTTACGGCAGGGAAAAATATATTGCGGCAATCTGTGCGGCGCCGAGTATTCTGGGAGGACTTGGATTTCTGAAAGGACGCAGGGCATGTTCCTACCCCTCAAAAGAGAAGGAACTGACCGGTGCGGAAGTGGTACGGACACCTGTGGCAGTGGATGGAAACATCATAACGAGCCGTGGAATGGGTACTGCCATACCATTTTCCCTGGAATTGATTTCCTTACTGTGCGGGGCTGAAAAGTCAGACGAAGTCAGAGCGTCAATCATATTTGGGTAAAAAGTATCCAAAAGGCTTAAAAAACCCCGAAAAATAAGGAATAACAAGTAAAAAGTACTGGAAATTTACTGACGAATGTGCTATACTCCTTTAATGACTGTGAATGTATATTATCAGGTACGGAACCGCCTGACTGATACAAAACTGCATGACGAATGGTACGAATCAAGGAGGAAGATAAAAAATGAGTTTACAGGTAGAAAAGTTAGAACATAATATGGCGAAACTTACAATCGAAGTTCCGGCCGAGGAAGTGGAGCAGGCTCTCCAGGCATCATACTTAAAACAGCGCAATCAGATTAGTATGCCTGGTTTCCGCAAAGGAAAAGTGCCGAGACAGATGGTTGAGAAGATGTACGGACCGGAAGTGTTCTATGATGATGCGGCAAACAAGCTTGTTCAGGAAGCCTACGCAAAAGCTTTTGATGAGTGCGAGCTGGAGCTTGTGACACCGCCGGATATCGATGTTGTACAGCTGGAAAAGGGAAAGCCGTTTATCTTTACTGCAGAAGTTGCAGTAAAGCCGGAAGTGACCCTTGGCGAATATAAAGGATTAAAGGTAGATAAGATATCCACCAGAGTTACCGCAAAAGAAATCGATGAAGAGATCGACAAAGAGCGCGAGCGCAATGCGAGAACTGTCGATGTGACAGACCGCGCAGTGGAGGATAACGACCAGATCACACTGGATTTTGAAGGATTTGTTGACGGAGTGGCATTCCCAGGCGGAAAAGCACAGGATTATCCGCTGGTTATCGGATCCGGATCATTCATCCCGGGATTCGAGGAGCAGTTGATCGGCGCTGAGATCGGCAAAGAGATGGAAGTCAATGTGACATTCCCGGAGGAATATCAGTCAGCAGAACTTGCTGGAAAAGATGCTGTATTTAAATGTACAGTGCATGCAATCAAGGCAAAGGAGCTTCCGGAACTGGACGATGAGTTTGCTTCTGAAGTATCCGAGTGTGAGACACTGGAAGACTATAAGGCAGAAGTAAAGAAAAAGATCAAAGAGCGCAAAGAACGCGAAGGAAAAGAAAAGAAAGAGAATCAGGTAATTGATATGGCTGCAGAGAATGCGCAGGTAGACATTCCAGAAGCGATGATCCAGATGAAGATGAGAGAGATCTTAGGGGAATTAGAACAGCGCATCCAGCAGCAGGGCCTGAGCATGGAGCAGTACCTTCAGTTTACGGGTGTGTCAAAAGAGGGTATGCTTGCGGAGTTAAGGCCGGAGGCAGAGAAGCGTATTAAGACGAAACTGGTTATGGAAGCAATCGTAAAAGCTGAGAATCTTGAGACATCCGAGGAACGTCTGCAGGAAGAACTGCAGAAGATGGCGGATGCTTATGAGATGGAAGTTGAGAAACTCAGAGGCTTCATGGGAGAGAATGAAAAGAAGCAGATGGAGGATGGCCTTGCCGTACAGGAAGCCATTAAACTGCTGGTAGCTTCTGCTGTGGAAGAGTAAATGAATGGGCTTTATGACTGAGCAGAGATAACCCGGTGACTAGCCCGGCACCTGTCGGGCAGTCCGTATTCAAAAATTATTAGGAGGGACATCAATGAGTTTAGTACCTTATGTCATTGAGCAGACGAGCCGTGGAGAACGTTCCTACGACATATACTCAAGATTATTAAAAGAAAGAATCATTTTCCTTGGAGAAGAGGTAAATGATGTGTCGGCAAGCGTAATTGTTGCAGAGCTTCTTTTTTTGGAAGCGGAGGATCCGGATAAGGATATCCAGCTGTACATCAACAGTCCTGGTGGTTCTGTAACCTCAGGAATGGCAATCTACGACACCATGCAGTACATCAAGTGCGACGTTTCTACCGTGTGTATCGGTATGGCGGCAAGCATGGGGGCATTTTTGCTGTCAGGCGGCAAGAAGGGCAAACGCTTTGCGCTTCCTAACGCCGAGATTATGATTCATCAGCCGTCAGGCGGAGCACAGGGGCAGGCAACTGAGATTCAGATTGTAGCAGAGCATATTCTGAAGACACGCCAGAAGTTGAACCAGATACTGGCCGAGAACACCGGACAGAGCCTGGACGTGATCAAGGTCGATACAGAGAGGGACAATTATATGTCGGCTCTGGAGGCTAAGGAGTATGGATTAATAGATGAGGTAATTGCCAGTCATTAAGGGCAATATGAGGTGAAAAGCATTATGGCAGGAAAAGTAAGCGATGATACAGTGAGATGTTCTTTCTGTAATAAGACGCAGGCGCAGGTGCGTAAGCTGATCGCAGGTCCGAACGGAGCATATATCTGTGATGAGTGCATTGACGTGTGTGCCGAGATTATTGAGGAAGAATTCGAGTACGATGAGATAAGAGCGTTTGATGATATTAATCTTCTGAAGCCGGAGGAAATAAAGACATTTCTGGACGAGTACGTAATCGGACAGGATGAAGCAAAGAAAGTCCTTTCAGTAGCTGTATATAATCATTACAAGCGGATTATGGCAGAGCAGGATTTAGGAGTGGAGCTGCAAAAGAGTAATATACTGATGCTTGGGCCGACTGGCTGCGGTAAAACGCTGCTTGCTCAGACTCTTGCGAAGATTCTGAATGTACCATTTGCTATTGCAGATGCCACGGCATTAACTGAGGCCGGTTATGTGGGAGAGGATGTAGAGAATATCCTCCTGAAGGTGATTCAGGCCGCGGATGGAGACATTGCCCGCGCAGAGCACGGCATCATCTATATCGATGAGATCGATAAAATTACAAGAAAATCTGAAAATCCGTCCATCACACGTGACGTATCCGGTGAGGGAGTACAGCAGGCACTCTTGAAGATTATCGAGGGTACTGTTGCATCGGTTCCCCCCCAGGGGGGAGAAAACATCCCCATCAGGAATTGATACAGATTGACACGACAAACATCCTGTTTATCTGCGGCGGAGCGTTTGAGGGGATCGATAAGATGATTGAGACCCGTATCGATAAGAAGTCGATTGGATTCAATGCGGAGATTGCATCCAAGCATGAATACAATGTCGATGTGCTGCTGCATCAGGTATTGCCGCAGGATCTGGTAAAGTTTGGACTTATACCGGAGCTTGTCGGACGTCTGCCTGTGACGGTGACCTTGGATATGCTGGATGAAGAGGCCCTGATCAGGATACTGACAGAGCCGAAGAGTGCAATTGTGAAGCAGTATCAGAAGCTGCTGGAATTAGACGGCGTTAGGCTTGACTTTGATGAGGATGCCCTCTACGCAATCGCAGAGACATCTTTTGCAAGAAAGACAGGAGCCAGAGGCCTTAGGGCGATCATGGAAGATATTATGATGGACACCATGTTTAAGGTGCCGTCTGATGATACGATCAAAGGATGCCGTATCACAAAAGAAGTGGTGAAAGGGACGGGAAAACCATTGTATGAATGCGATGGTGAAGAACGCAGATCGTTCCTGGCATCGGAGAGTGCATAAGAAAGACAGGCGGGTGCAGTGGTATACCATGTATCCGCCTTTTCACATGCACATAAAAAGCCGGTAAGGCAGTTTAGTGGGTGGAGGAGATAATATGAAAAGTGAGAAACAGAGCCTTCCGATGGTTGCGCTGCGTGGTATGACTATCATGCCGGAGATGGTGGTGCATTTTGATGTAAGCCGCCAGCGTTCAATAGCGGCGATCCAGGAGGCTATGGTAGAAGATCAGAAGATTTTCATGATAACGCAGAAAGATCTGGAGACTGAGAATCCAAAGCAGGAGGATCTTTATGAAGTAGGAACCGTAGGAACGATCAAACAAATTATTAAGCTGCCGAAGCATATCATGCGGGTACTCGTTTCCGGGGAGACGAGAGGCGTCCTGCAGAAGATTGAATACGAGGATCCCTATCTGCGCGCGGAAGTGGATGTTATGGACGAATCCGATGTGCTGATTAGAGATGATTTGAATGCACAGGCCATGGAGCGCGGCCTTAAAGATATGTTTGTGGACTTTGCGGCAAAGAGCGGGAAGATGTCCAAAGAATCAGTGGCTCAGGTTCTGGAGATTAAGGGGCTGAAAAAGCTGGTCGATGAGATCGCGGCCAATACTCCGCTGTTCTATACAGATCTTCAGGAGATTCTGAATGAAACGGATTTTTGGAAGCGTTACGAGGCACTGGCCTTTAAATTGGTGAATGAAATACAGATTATGAATCTGAAAGAAGAGATCCAGATGAAAGTAAAGGAGAGGGTGGATAAACACCAGAGAGAATATATTCTCCGGGAACAGTTAAAACTAATCCGGGAGGAACTGGGTGACGATACAACCCTCTCGGATGCTGAGGAGTTTGAAAAAGCGGCGAAGGGGCTGAAGGCTCCCAAGGAAGTGAAAGAGAAGCTGGCTAAGGAAATCAGCCGTTTTAAAAGTTCCCTGAACAGTCCTGCAGAAAGCGGCGTCATCAGGACCTACATCGAGACGCTGCTGGAAATGCCGTGGAATAAGTCGGTGAAAGACAGCGGAGATATCGAATTCGCCCGGAAAGTGCTGGATGAGGATCACTACGGTCTGGAGCAGGTAAAGGAGAGAGTGCTGGAGTTTCTGGCCGTGCGTTCCCTGACCAAAAAGGGAGAAAGTCCGATTCTGTGTCTGGTGGGCCCGCCGGGAACCGGTAAGACCTCGATTGCCAAGTCCCTTGCAAGGGCGCTGAAAAAGCCTTATGTCAGAATTTCCCTGGGCGGTGTGCGGGATGAAGCGAGATCCGCGGCCATAGAAAGACATATGTGGGAGCTATGCCAGGCAGAATCGCGAATGGGATGAAGAGCGCAGGCGTGAAAAATCCGGTTATGCTGCTTGACGAGATCGACAAAGTAAGCACCGATTATAAGGGCGATACATTTTCTGCTCTCTTGGAAGTACTGGACAGCGAGCAAAACAGCAAGTTCAGGGATCATTATCTGGAGGTGCCGATGGACCTGTCAGAAGTGCTGTTTATTACGACGGCAAATACACTGCAGACCATACCGAGGCCGCTTCTGGATCGTATGGAAGTGATTGAAGTGAGCAGCTACACGGAGAACGAGAAGCTCCACATTGCCATAGAGCATCTGATTCCAAAACAGCTGGAGAAGCATGGATTGAAAGAGGAGCAGCTGACTTTCAGTAAGCATGCGATCTGGAAGATGGCACGCAACTATACTAAGGAAGCCGGTGTCAGACAGCTGGAGAGGGAGATCGGGAATATCTGCAGAAAGGCTGCTAAGGAAATACTGACAGTAAACAAGAATAAGATCACGATAACAGAGAAGAATATTCATAAATATCTCGGAAAAGAAAAATATACGTATCAGATGGCAAATGTTTCGGACGAGATCGGTATTGTACGCGGCCTGGCTTGGACAAGTGTGGGTGGTGACACGCTTCAGATTGAAGTGAACGTCATGCCGGGAAATGGCGAGATTATGCTGACAGGGCAGCTGGGTGACGTGATGAAGGAATCGGCGCGAACAGGGATCAGCTATATTCGTTCCATCAGCAGGCGGTATCAGATTGCGGAGGATTTTTTCGAAAAGCACGATATCCATGTACACATTCCAGAGGGGGCGGTTCCAAAAGACGGCCCTTCCGCAGGAATTACTATGGCAACGGCTATGCTTTCTGCCATTACGGAACAGAAAGTCCGGGCAGATCTGGCCATGACCGGCGAAGTGACGCTGCGCGGCCGGGTGCTTCCGATTGGAGGACTGAAGGAGAAACTGCTTGCGGCGAAAAACGCGGGGATAAAGACGGTGCTGATTCCAAAAGAAAATAAAATAGATGTGGATGGCCTTTCCACCGAAATCACGAAGGGCCTGGAGATCCTGCCGGTTGAAAGTATGGATGAGGTACTGAAGGCGGCCCTGACCGGGGAGACGAGCGGGGATAAGCCACAGACAGGAGTATAGAATGGTAATCAAAAACATTAATTTGGAGACAGTCTGCGGGATCACAAGCGTGCTTCCGGACAATGACAAGCCGGAGATCGCGTTCGCAGGGAAATCTAATGTAGGAAAATCTTCGCTGATCAATGCGCTGATGAACCGAAAATCCTATGCGAGAATATCCGCTACACCGGGTAAAACACAGACGATTAATTTTTATAATATCAACGAAGAGATGTATCTCGTAGACCTGCCGGGCTATGGCTATGCAAAAGTCTCAGAAAAGGAAAAGGTACAGTGGGGAAAGCTGATTGAGCGTTATCTGAATGGATCCACCCAGCTGAAGGCCATTTTTCTGCTGATTGATATCCGGCATGAGCCTTCTGCTAACGATAAGATGATGTACAGCTGGATTGTGGAACAGGGATTCCAGCCGATCATCATTGCCACAAAGCTGGATAAACTAAAGAGAAGCCAGATTCAGAAGCATGTGAAAATGGTAAGAGAGGGCCTTGATCTGGTTCCAGGGACGAAGATTATTCCGTTCTCCTCAACCACAAAACAGGGCAGAGATGAGATTTGGGAGCTCATAGAAAGCGAGTATTTAGACAGAGCAGAGGTGGAGTAGATATGGAGAACAGACGGCCGTACTGGCAGGTGGCTGTAAGCCTTGTTTTTAGTCTTGCGGCGACAGCGGCTTTTGTGTTTATTGGAATAAAATCAATCGGATTTTTTATGCCGTTTGTCATCGGCTGGATAATATCGGCGATTGCCACGCCCGTAGTGAACTGGCTGGAGAAAAGATTGAAGATTGTGAAAAAGCTGGGTTCGGCCCTGATTGTAATTGTAGTGCTGGCATTGATCGTACTGCTTATTTACTTTGCCGTCAGCAAAGTATCTGCGGAGATCGGGGATCTGATTAAAAATTTTCCGGATCTTTACGCCCAGCTGGAAGTAGGCCTGCGCGAGATCGGGAGCACACTGTCGGGAGTATTCTCGAAGCTACCGGCGGGTATACAAAACGGTTGGAATGCTGTTGTTGCAAACCTGGATCAGTCGATGGGCGAGCTGGTGAGTAAGATCAGCCAGCCGACGGTAACTGCAGCGGGCAACTTTGCAAAGAGTCTGCCGTCCTATCTGATATCCTTTATTGTGGCGATGATGTCGGCCTACTTTTTTACGGTTCAGAGAGAAGAAGTGATCCTATGGCTGAAAAAGGTTTCCCCTCCATCGGTAGAAAAGCGGATGAGCCTTGTCATGGACAATCTGAAATATGCGGTGGGCGGATATTTCAAGGCGCAGTTCAAGATCATGGGAATTGTATTTCTTATCCTGTTTGCAGGACTGGGGATGTTCGGCGTACATTACGCCATCTTGATTGCGTTTCTGATCGCATTCCTGGACTTCCTGCCCTTTTTTGGTACGGGTACAGCCATGATACCGTGGGCCTTGTATAAGCTCCTAACGGGGGATTACAAGATGACGGCGGCGCTGCTTGTAATCTATGTGATCACCCAGCTGGTGCGCCAGCTTCTGCAGCCGAAACTGGTAGGGGACAGCATGGGACTGAACCCGCTTGTGACGCTGCTGCTGCTTTATATTGGATACAAGGTGAGCAGCGTACTGGGGCTGATCCTGGCAGTGCCGATCGGAATGGTACTGATAAACATGTGCCAGGCAGGGGCCTTTGATTATATATTCGATGATGTAAAGATACTCGTGGAGGGGGTGCTGGGGCTGCGGGAGTAGGGGGCGTTATGTTCGCCTGCCAGCGGTTCTGGTATCAGGCACACACTTCTCCTGTGCCTGATACCAGAACCGCTGGCAGGCTGGGCGCATCCGGTAAGGAGATGCGGCGGATCAGGAGGTGGTTTAAACGGATGATGGTTAAGACTGATTTTATGTTCTCGGAGAGAATTGGGTGTTTTGAGTGGAGATTTTTATTAGTGGGGTTACGGATATGGCTCCGGAGATGTCTATGTTTTCTACTTCCGGAGGGTAGGTCAGGCTGAAGGATAGGCGGGCTTCTTCGGTGGCAGCTGCGTTGGTGGTGAAGCTTCCGGCGGCGGAGGTGTTGCGGGAGCCGCTGCCTGCGGGGGCAAGGAAGGCATAGAGCAGCTGCAGGGTTCCGTTAATTCTGGGAACGATCTGCATGTAATTGTCTGGCTCTGTGGTGGCAAGAAGCAGATAGTTAATTAGGTATAGATAGCCGGGGGCCAGAATGATTTCGGTGTTTCCGTTCAGGTGTATCTGAGTGCCCTCCTGGAAAATGGGGATCATAGGCAGGTTTGAACCTGACGGCGGACTAGCCTGTACGCCGTACTGGGCATAAAAATCGATTCTTCCCTTGGGCGGTTCAGGCGGACATGGTGGAATTGGCGGTGGACAACAATTTGGTCTCAAATTGATACACTCCTTATCTTTCTTATATAATTAGTATATTGATAAGACAGGAGAGTGTGACGGGGAAGCGATGGTTTACAAGCCGTATCGGCGATTTCCGCTCTTTTTCACGTGGTGCAGGCTGTACATGCAGAACATCAGCCAAATGGGCAGAATGATGCCTTTCAGGACACTGGAGATACTGATACTCCACCAGATCCCATTCAGCTTCAGTACGCTGGCCGAGAGGACGGCTGCCAGTGGAATCCGAAGTGTGTTGAATATGATTCCGGTCAGAGAAGGCGGCAGTGTTCTGCCCAGTCCCTGGAATGCTCCGGCGGATGCGGCCTCTGTGCACATAAAGAGCTGTGAGACAGCCAGAATGCGCAGGTAGTCTGTGCCCATTGGGAGGATGTCTGTTTCCGGGATGAAGACGCGGAACAGGATTTCCGGGAAAAGAAGAAGCGCAAGAGTCGTAAAAAGACCCCAGGTGCACATGATTTTGAGTGCGCTGAAGTAGCCTTTTCTGACACGGTCATTTTTACCGGCGCCATAATTCTGCGCGGTAAATGCATTGACTGCACTGCCAAATCCCTCCGCGGTCATCCATGAGATGGATTCAATCTGGCTGCCGACTTTCTGGACTGCAACGGCTGCATCGCCCCAGCCTGCGATCATTCTCGCAATCAGCATGGAGATGCCGGTGAAAATCAAATTCTGGACGGAAGCGGGAAGACCCACAAGCAGAATTTCCCTCATGCGTTTTACGGCAGGCCGCTGCAAAATACGGACTTTTGAAAAGATCAGAGCATCCCTCCGGATACGCAGGATATAGATTGAGAACACCATTACCTGTGCAAAAACAGTGGCTGCTGCGGCACCCTTTACACCGAGACGGGGCAGCGGCCCAGGGCCGAATATCAGAACCGGGTCGAGGACCAGGTTGATAACAAGCCCGATCGTTGTGGACCAGAACGTGATCATACTATTTCCCATGGCCGTCAGAAGCCCTGTGAAAATTTGGTTGATAAAGTTAAATACAATTCCTCCACAGGTGACCGCCAGATACCAGCGGGCGTCCAGAATCACTTCCGGGCTGTTGAGGCGGAAAAAGCCAATCAGTGGTCTATTAAATATCACGGATATGACGCCGTAAAGAAGTCCAAAGAGCAGTCCCATCTGTAGGGAAGCCGTGGCATACTGCACCGCCTTTTCCTTTTTACCGGCGCCCAGAGACTGGGCCGTAAGCACCTGTCCCCCCATCCTTGCAAGCATGGTAATTCCAGCGGAAAGCCAGATATACATGCCGGCTGCGCCAACGGCTGCAACGGCATTACTGCCAATCCGTCCGATCCAGAGCATATCGGTCAGATTATAGGCCATCTGAATCAGCGAAGTCCCCATAATGGGAAGGGCCAGCCTGGCCAGAGACCCGGCTATCGGGCCATTTAACAAGTCAATTCCTTTTTTCATTCTATGATTTCCCCTAATGAAGCAGTTAATTTTAACAGTTGTAGATACAGCAGTATCCATGTGTAATTCTGAACAGTTATAAACAGCGGTAATATTATAACATGGAATGATACGATATGACAGAGGAAAACCAGGAATCAAATTACCTTACCATGAAACAGAATAAGAATTGACTTCCCGGTAATCTCAGGCCTATAATAGTCGTATTACAACTACATATAAAGAAAATGGAGGCGTTACTATGACAAAGGTATTAATTCAGCCAGGACCATGCGGACTTGACACACAGGTAGAAGCAACTTCAGAGGACGGGATGGAGGTACAGGTAAAGATTACATCTGGCTGCGAATCCATCAATAAAATGACAGAAGAATTAGGTGATACATGGGACGCCTACGAAGTCTGTCTTGGAAAGCCGGGAACCGGCCCTCTCTACGATTATGCAGCAGAAAAACTGCCGGGCCATGCATCCTGTCCTGCCATAGCGGGAATCATCAAATGCATCGAAGTAGAATGTAAACTGGCACTCCCAAAAGATGCATCAATCACATTTGTTTAGGGAGTGAGGTTTTAACGAATGAATGGGAGGACGCTGTCCGGAATCGCGGCAGTCCTCTTTGGGATGCGGCTTTGCGGCGTAACAGCCGCTAATCAAAATGAAAGCCAGCATTATGGACACCGCCGACAAACACGGGTATGCCGATGCATACCGCTTGAGTCGGCTTATTCGCAGGACTGGAAGTCCTGCGAATAGTCCATATGCTGGCTTTCATTTTGATGTAGCGGCTGTAACACCACAAAGAAGCATCCCAAAGAGGACTGCCGCGATTCCAGACAGCTGGTGCATCCGGCCGGTAGAAACATCTTCCCTCCTCGGGAGAAGCTCAGAACGGGAGCTACGGATGTTGTCTGAATGTCCGGTAAGTGTAACATACAATAAAGTGATAATACCTAAACCTATAGATCATATATCCGCAGACCCATTCCCGTCCGCCTTCCCCGTCTGCGGCTCCTCCGGGAAGGGGGGCAGCCGCCTTGATGCACCCAGCCTGATTGAAATGTGGAGGAGGATGCCCTGTTCACCGCATTCTCTCAAACCCTATTCAGCACTCCTTTGATATATTTACCTGTGTAGGATTGTGGATTCTCAGCGATTTCTTCCGGTGTTCCGGTTGCGACTACGGTTCCGCCTTTGTCGCCCCCTTCCGGTCCTATATCGATGATGTAATCGGCAGTTTTGATGACATCCAGGTTGTGTTCGATAACGATGACGGTGTTGCCGTCTCCGGAGAGCCGCCTCAGGATTTCGGTCAGTTTGTGGACATCGGCAAAGTGGAGGCCGGTTGTTGGTTCATCCAGGATGTAGACTGTCTTTCCTGTGCTGCGTCTGCTCAGTTCGGACGCCAGTTTGATCCTCTGGGCTTCACCGCCCGATAATTCAGTGGAGGGCTGTCCCAGGCGGATGTAGGAAAGGCCCACATCATTGAGGGTCTCCATCTTTCTCCGGATGCTTGGAACATGCTCAAAGAACTGCAGGGCCTCCTCTACGGTCATATTGAGGACGTCATAAATGGTCTTTCCTTTGTATTTAACTTCCAGAGTCTCGCGGTTGTATCGTTTGCCTCCACAGACTTCGCAGGGGACGTATACGTCCGGAAGGAAATGCATCTCGATCTTTAGGATCCCATCCCCGCTGCAGGCCTCACAGCGTCCGCCCTTGACGTTGAAGCTGAAACGCCCCTTTTTGTAGCCGCGCGCCTTGGCGTCGGGGGTTGATGCAAACAGATCGCGGATCAGATCGAAGACTCCGGTATAAGTTGCAGGATTGGAACGGGGAGTACGCCCGATTGGGGATTGATCGATATCGATTACTTTATCGACCTGATCCAATCCTTCGATGCGCTTGTGTTTCCCCGGGATTGTCCTTGCACGGTTGAGTTCCTTGGCCAGTTTTTTGTAAAGGATTTCGTTTACAAGAGAACTCTTACCCGAACCGGAAACACCTGTCACACAGGTCATAATTCCAAGTGGAATGTCTACATCAATATTTTTCAGGTTATTCTGCTGTGCACCGATAATTCTGAGGTATCCGGCAGGCTGTTCTCTCTTTTCGGGAATCGGTATTTTGATCTTGCCGCTCAGATAGGCTCCGGTGATGGAGTTCTTGTTTTTCATGATTTCCTGCGCGGTTCCGACGGCGATCACTTCTCCGCCGTGCTCGCCTGCGCCGGGGCCTATGTCCACGATGCAGTCGGCGGCCAGCATGGTGTCCTCATCGTGCTCTACGACAATCAGAGTGTTGCCCAGATCCCGGAGATGCTTCAGCGTGCCAAGAAGCTTATCGTTGTCCCGCTGATGCAGTCCGATGCTTGGCTCATCCAGAATGTAGGCGACGCCTACCAGGCCGGAGCCGATCTGGGTAGCCAGGCGGATCCTCTGGGCCTCCCCGCCGGATAGAGAGGCGGTTGCCCTTGCCAGTGTCAGGTAATCGAGTCCCACATCCATCAGAAACTGGATCCGGGCCTTGATTTCCTTGAGTATCTGCCCGCCGATCAGCAGCTGTGTCTCGGTGAGCTGCAGTTCGTGTAAAAACTCCTGCAGTTTATTGATGGACAGAGCGGTAACGGCGGCGATATTCTGACCGCCAACCGTAACGGCCAGAGCCCCCTTTTTCAGACGCTGCCCTCCACATTCGGAGCAGGGGGTGATATTCATAAAAGTTTCGTATTCTGCCTTCATCGTGTCCGAACCTGTCTCGCGATAACGGCGTTCCACATTCTTTAGAAGTCCTTCAAAGGCCACATCGTAGACGCCTTCTCCGCGCTGTCCTTTATAATATACCTTTACAGACTTTCCGTTTGTTCCGTGGATCAGGATGTCATGCACTTTCTTTGAATACTGTTCGAAGGGAGTATCTAGATCAAACTTATATTCCTTGCAGAGAGCATCCAGAATCGCCCTGGTAAAACTGGATTTGTCCGTACAGGACTGCCAGCCGATGACTGTGATAGCCCCCTCGCTGATACTGAGCGACGGATTGGGGATGATCAAGTCCTCAGCAAATTCCATCTTATATCCCAGGCCGAAGCAGACCGGACATGCGCCGAAGGGATTGTTGAAGGAGAAGCTTCTAGGCTCAATCTCTTCAATGCTGATTCCACAGTCCGGGCAGGCAAAGCTCTGGCTGAAATTCATTGCTTCTCCCCCGATGATATCAACAGTCAGCAGGCCTTCTGCAAGGCTCAGTACACTTTCCACGGAATCTGTCAGGCGTTTCTCGATACCGGGTTTTACGACAAGACGGTCCACGATAATCTCGATGTTATGCTTAATATTCTTATCCAGGGTAATTTCCTCGGATAATTCATACAGGTTTCCGTCGATGCGTACACGCACGTAGCCGCTCCTTTTTGCCCGTTCCAGGAGCTTGGTATGGGTTCCCTTGCGGCCCCTGACTACCGGGGCCATAAGCTGGATTTTTGTTCCCTCGGGCAGGTTCATGACCTGATCCACCATCTGGTCCACGGTCTGCTTCATAATCTCTTTGCCGCATTTGGGACAGTGGGGGATACCGATGCGCGCGTAGAGAAGACGAAAATAGTCGTAGATTTCCGTAACAGTTCCAACTGTAGAACGGGGGTTGTGATTGGTTGATTTCTGGTCAATGGAAATTGCGGGAGAAAGCCCTTCAATGCTCTCCACATTAGGTTTTTCCATCTGGCCCAGAAATTGCCTTGCGTAAGAGGAGAGCGATTCCATATATCTGCGCTGGCCTTCCGCATAAATCGTATCAAATGCAAGGGAGGACTTCCCGGAGCCGCTGAGTCCGGTCAGAACGACGAGTTCATTTCTGGGAATGTCCAAATCTATATTTTTTAGGTTGTTTTCATTTGCGCCGCGTATCTTAATGTACTTTCTGGCGTCCATTTTTTTGCCCATTTGTTATCCTTCCTGTTCCTTCTAAAATGTATTTATAATGCTCTGTCAGTCGTCCATATCGTTCAGGACTTTCTTGAGCTCCACCAGCTTATCTCTCAGCTCAGCAGCGGACTCGAAGTTCAGTTCTGCGGCAGCCTTTTTCATCTGTTTTGACAGGTCTCCAATTAATTTTTCCAGTTCTTTCCTGCTCATCGATTCCGGATCTTTTTCCATCCGCAACTCCTCTGCGGCAACTTTCTTGGAAATACTGATCAGGTCACGTACAGATTTACGGATCGTCTGCGGTGTGATTCCATGCTCCTCATTGTACTTCATCTGTATTTCGCGGCGGCGCTGCGTCTCATCCATGGCTGTCCGCATGGAATCTGTTATGGTATCTGCGTACATGATGACATGCCCCTCTGCGTTACGCGCTGCCCGGCCGATCGTCTGGATCAGAGAGGTGCCGGAACGCAGGAAGCCTTCTTTATCCGCATCCAGGATCGCCACCAGTGTGATCTCGGGAATATCCAGCCCCTCCCTCAGAAGGTTAATGCCCACGAGTACATCAAATACATCCAGACGCATATCCCGGATGATCTCCGAACGCTCCAGGGTATCGATATCGGAGTGCAGGTATTTGACACGGATACCCACCTCGCGCATATAGTCGGTCAGGTCCTCGGCCATTCTTTTTGTCAGTGTGGTTACCAGAACCTTATTCTTTTTTGCAACCTCCTTATTCACTTCTCCGACCAGATCGTCGATCTGCCCCTCCACCGGACGGACCGTGACCTCGGGATCCAACAGCCCTGTGGGGCGGATAACCTGCTCTGTCCGAAGCAGTTCGTGTTCTTCCTCATAAACACTCGGCGTGGCAGATACAAATAAAACCTGATTGATCTTGCTTTCAAATTCTTCAAAATTGAGCGGACGGTTATCCTTTGCTGAGGGCAGCCGGAATCCGAAGTCCACGAGGGTTGACTTGCGCGACTGGTCGCCGGAGTACATGCCGCCGATCTGGGGAATGGTCTTGTGGGACTCATCTATCATGATGATAAAATCATCAGGGAAGTAGTCAATCAGCGTGTAGGGCGGCTGCCCGGGAGCAAGCCCGGCCAGATGGCGGGAATAGTTTTCAATGCCGGAACAGAATCCGGTCTCCTTTAGCATCTCAATATCAAAGTTTGTGCGCTCGGCAATCCGCTGTGCTTCCAGCAGCTTATCCTGGCGCTTGAATTCCTTAACGCGCTCTTCCAGCTCTGCCTCGATGGCGGTTACCGCGCGGGCGATATTCTCCTTGTCCACAACATAATGTGATGCGGGGAAGATTGCGATGTGCTTCAGCTCATCCTTGATCTCCCCGGTCAGGACGTCAATCTCGGTAATCCGCTCCACCTCATCCCCGAACCATTCGATGCGGATCGCGGTATCTTCGGAGTAAGCAGGGATCACCTCCAGAACGTCACCCCGCACCCGGAAGGTGCCGCGGTGGAAATCCATTTCATTTCTGTCATACTGTATCTCGATGAGTTTTGCCATGACTTCATCTCTGTCCCGCGTCATGCCCGGGCGCAGTGAAATCACCATGTTCTGGTAGTCCATCGGGCTTCCCAGTCCATAGATACAGGATACGCTGGCTACGATGATCACATCCCGCCGTTCCGCCAGGGCCATAGTGGCGGACAGACGGAGTTTGTCAATCTCGTCATTGATCGCCGAATCCTTGGCAATATATGTGTCTGATGAGGGAACATAGGCTTCCGGCTGGTAATAATCGTAGTAGCTTACGAAATATTCGACCGCATTGTTGGGAAAGAATTCCTTAAACTCACCGTATAGCTGTGCGGCCAGAGTCTTGTTGTGGGCGATGATCAGAGTGGGCCTGTTCAGCGCCTGAATCACGTTGGCCATGGTAAATGTCTTACCGGAACCGGTAACTCCGAGCAGAGTTTCAAATTGATTGCCCTCTTGAAACCCACGCACCAACTCAGCAATGGCTTGGGGTTGGTCGCCTGTGGGCTGATATTCCGATACAAGTTTAAAATGATCCATAAACCCGATACCTCCATATATAAACAATTCCCTAAAATTGGGAATTTCATACTCTCATAGTGTCAGATATGATTATAGCAGAGGATCTGGAAAATGTACAGTGGAAATCGAATGTTTGTTCTGTATAATTCCGAGGACATGTACCCGTTCTGGACGGACTGAACCGGTACGAATCCAGCCCATGGAAACTCGCCTTCGGTGAGGGGGAGAAAACATTGCAAAGAAGGCTGTTTATGGTATAATGAATGTTAGTGGGAAAAGCGTGCCTGCACATTTTTCAAACGGCGAATGGTGGCCATGAATCTCAGATTCATAATATCATGATACTGATTCGATATTAAATGGGGGTCATATTTTATATAAAATTATCCGTGCATGCTATTGACTGGCAATCGGAAAATGAGCGAAAGGACAGAAGATATGAAAAAAAGAATGATTGCACTGCTGATCCTTTCCGCCTTTATACTGTGCGCATTATCCGGATGCAAAGAGAACAGCAGAGTCGTAAACTATGAGGGGCAGGACGGAGAAACTACAACCATCACCTTTTTTGGGAATAAGTATGAACCAGAAAATGTTATGGTCATAGAGGAGATTATATCCGGCTTCATGACAGAGAATCCCGGTATCCGAGTTTCCTATGAAAGCCTGAAAGGGTCCGAATATTTTGAAGCATTAAGAAAACGGATGGCTTCCGGCAAGGGAAACGATGTATTTATGGTAAATCACGATATCCTGCTGGAGCTGCAGCATAAAGGGCAGGTGGCGGATCTGTCATCGCTCAGCGTGATCCCGGAGTATACCGGACAGATGCGCAGCCAAATGGAGGAGAACGGAGAAATCTACTGGGTACCTACCACGGTATCTGCGTTTGGGCTGTACTGCAACATGGATTTACTCAAGGAACACGGGCAGGAGGTGCCTCAGAATCTCGGAGAATGGGAAGAAGTGTGCGGCTATTTCAAAAACAGAGGGATTACACCGGTGATTGCCAACAATGATATTTCTCTGAAGACATTGGCCATTGGGTACGGATTTTACTCTGTCTATCAGGAAGAGCGGCAGGCAGAGGTATTTGCTCAGATTAACAGAGGTGAAGAGACGCTGAGCGGTTATCTGAGTTCCGGGTTTTCTATAGTGGAAAGTTTTATCCGGAAAGGATTTATTGACGGGGAAAAGGCACTTGATACGAAGAAAACCTCCGATGACCTGGAGGAGTTTATCAAGGGAGAATCTCCCTTTATGCTGACGGGTGCATGGGCGGCCGGGCGCGTCAGCGCGATGCAGCCGGAGTTCGGCTTTGAGGTACATCCGCTCCCGGTTTTAGAGGACGGTTCTCTGCTGGTGATCAATCCGGATACCAAACTGAGCGTAAATGCCGGCAGCGGGCATTTAGATGCTGCCATGAAATTTGTAGAGTATTTTACCAGGGCGGAAAATATTCAGAAATTCGCGGACCAGCAGTCTTCATTCAATCCGCTGCAAGGGAAGGACCAGGCACCGGCGCAGGAGATCCTGCCGCTGGTGTCCTGTTACAAAAGCGGGCGTACGGTGATAGGTACGGACGCATTACTGGATCTGCCGATCTGGGAGCTGACTACTGAAGCATCACAGAGGCTGCTTGCGGGAGAAGCGCTGGATACAGTCATGGATTGGATGGATCTGCAGGTGGAGGAGGACAGGATGCCTTGAAAAAGAATGAAGCAACAGAATCGAAAAAATCAAAATTGTTCATTGTGACCGCAGCGCTCGTCACAGGCGTTTTGCTCGGCACCATAACAGTATTTTTCGTAAGGACGGTACAGCGCCAGCTGTGGCAGCAGTCGATGGCTTCCATTATGGAGAGTACCCAGCAGGGACGCAACACGCTGCAGATCCAGCTACGAGGGGAATACGAAGTGATGGGAACCGTGGCATCGCATTTAAGGGAATATGCAGGTACGCAGGCCGCAGAACTGGACGAATATTTAAGGAATTACAGTGAGGTGGATACAGGAATCCTCCTGTATCTGGAGAATACAGCATGTTATCCGGATGATATGGGGATGGACGAAAACTTAACGGAAATACTTGAGAAGAATGACCAGAAACAGGGAATCATTGCCCCGCATATCAGCAGTGCTACTGGTGTCAATGTATTTAACCTGTTTGTTCAAGTGACGCTGAAAGACGGTACAAAAGGATATCTTATCAAAGAGTATGAGGTGGATCGGATCGTTGACACATTTACTGTTTCGTTCTATCAGGACACAGGCTTTTCCTATGTGCTGGATACAAACGGCAATATCCTCATCCGGCCGCCCCATCCCAACAGTAACAAAACCGTACAGAATCTTTTTGATATGCTGCAGGTACCTGAAAACAGCCAGACCGGGCTGGAACGTTTTACACAGTCGCTGAGGGAGGGGAAAACGGGATGGGCCACCTTTACCTATCAGGAGGAAAATACCGTTTTCTGTTATATCCCTTTGAAGCTGGATACCGACTGGTATTTGGTTTCCATTATCCCTTCTGCCGTTGTGAATAAGCAGACCAGCCAGATTATAATGCGTACATTTACCTTGATTGGCTGCATTATCCTGGGAATAGCCCTGTTGGTGCTGCTGTATTTTCGTTATGTAAACCGGGCGAACCACAGGCTCCGCAATCAGGCGGAGTATATCAGCCACCTGTATAATGCTGTTCCTGAGGGAATTCTCCTTACGACATCGGAGGAGCCGTACCGGTTTCTGCAGGTCAATGATGAGGGGCTCCGCCTTCTGGGATTTCCGGAAGGATCACCGAACGACACCCTGGAAGGTAAGAGTCTTCGCTGTATGGCACATTCGGAGGATTATGAAAGAGCGGTGCAGCTGTTTCAGGATACGGCATGGAATGGGCATAAGAACGTTTTTGAAATCCGGATCAGAAAAAAGAATGATTCTTACTTTTGGGCGACCGGAATTGTGGAAAAAACTCTGGATCAAAATGGTCATCCAGTGTTCATCATTGCCTTTCACGATATTACCGAGGAAAAGCTGGCGAAAGAAGAGGCTAAGCGCAGGGATCTGCAGGAGCGTTTAACACTGGTGGGAGCGATCTCCAATGCGTATCCTTTGATTATCAGCCTTAACCTGTCCCTTGATACTCTGAAGTTTGTGTATGTCAGGCCAGGGCTGATGCTCTCCATTGGAGAACAGCAGTCTTACAGCGAGCTGTATGCCGATATGGCGCCAGCCGTCCATGAAGACCATCGGGAGCATTTTAAGCAGCGTTTCGCGCCCGAGCAGCTTTTGGGCACCCTGGGCGGGGAAAGAGATGAAATCAGTGGGGAATATAAACACCTGCTGGCGGATGGGGAGTATCATTGGATTTCTACTCAGATCATAGAGGTAGACAATCCCTATTCCGAGGATAAACTGGCGATCCTGATTTCCCGGAGGATCGATGAGCAGCGATACGAGGAGGAACGGCAGCAGCAGACTTTAAAGAGTGCACTGGAAAGCGCTAGGGCCGCCAATGTGGCTAAGAGTCAGTTCTTATCAAATATGTCACATGATATCCGCACACCGATGAATGCGGTCATTGGAATGGCTGCGATCGCGGCCGCGCATCCGGATGATCCGGACAGAGTGACGGACTGCCTGAAAAAAATTGATATCTCCAGCAGGCAGCTGCTCAGCCTGATCAACGATGTGCTGGATATGTCGAAGATAGAGAGCAGGAAGCTGACGATCAGGGAGGAACCTTTTAATTTTGCCGAATTGGCAACGGATATCATAGAGCTTTTCAGGCCGCAGACGGCAGAAAGCCGGCTGAAGCTGGATGTGCATCTGGCAGGACTGAAGAACGAAGCAGTAATAGGAGATTCTCTTCGTATCCGGCAGGTTTATATCAATATACTGAGCAATGCGGTGAAGTATACGCCTTCGGGAGGGGAAATCCGTGTGGAAGTGCGGCAGAAAAAGGAGATTCATAAGGGATACTCCAGTTTTATTTTCTGTTGTTCTGACACGGGAATTGGAATGAGCGAGGAGTTCCAAAAGAGACTGTTCGAGCCCTTTGAGAGGGTACAGGATACTACCAGCAGCAGGATTGTCGGTACCGGACTGGGGATGGCGATTACCAAAAATCTGGTGGACTTGATGGACGGGGATATCCAGGTGGAGAGCAAACTGGGAAAGGGATCTGCCTTTACCGTAAGGATTCCGCTAAAGCTGCAGGCAGAAGAACCGGAGGCAGTCCCCAGGGAATGGAGCGGGGTACGCTGTCTGATTGTGGACGGCGACCCGCAGGTCAGTGAAAGCATGGTGGAACTGTTGGAAGACATGGGAATGCATGCCAGCTCTGCCGCCTCTGGGCGAGAGGCTGTTTCCTATGTTTTGCAGGCGAAGGAAACGAAAGATCCGATTCGGCTGGTGATACTGGATCTGGAAATGCCGGATATGGATGCGGGTGCTGCCGCACAGTGTATCCGGGACGCGCTGGGAAATGATATTCCTGCGATTGTCATGACGGCATATGATTGGTCGGGATTAGAGAGCGAAGCCCGCAGCTATGGGGCAACAGCGATTCTTACTAAGCCTTTTTACCGCAGGAAAATATCCGGTCTGCTTAGGAAACTAAGCGGGGATGAGGAAGTGACCAATCCGATGTTCAGTGGAACTGCCGGTGATTTCAATGGAAAACGTGTTCTGCTCGTAGAAGATAACGAAATAAATCTGGAGATTGCACGCACACTGATAGAAGAGAGCGGCGTCCAGGTGGAGGAGGCATATAATGGTGAGGAAGCTGTGCGGAAGGTATCGGAATCTGAGGAAGGGTATTATGATTTGATTTTCATGGATATCCAAATGCCGGTCATGGACGGATATCAGGCAACAAAGGTGATTCGGGCCCTAAACCGGGATGACGCATTGACCCTGCCGATTGTGGCAATGACGGCCAATGCGTTTCAAGAAGACGTATGCGACGCGCTAAAGGCGGGAATGAACGTACATCTGGCGAAGCGGTTGACGTGGCGGAATTGGGTCAAATCCTGCAGCGATTCCTGGGGCAGAATATGTAATACTGCAGGTATCAATGTACTAAAATAGGGAACTGTGCACGATTTATTTTATGCAGCAGTTCCCTTTTTGACCGACAATGAAATGATCTGTTATTCTTCCATATTTATACAGGAACACAGGTAATTATAAAACGCTTATCAAGCAGCTTTTTTCGGTGCTGTCTTAGGATAATTGAAAATATTTTTCTTAACAATATTATAGTAAATAATACAAACAATAATTGTACTCGTTGTAGCAGTAGGTGTAGCCAGTGAAAGATGGAAAAGTGTTGCGCCTGCCATATGGCTGTAAATATAGGCAGCAGGTACACGCATAACCCATGAATCCCAGAATGCCTGGAAAAATACGAACTTTGTACGGCTGCAGCCATTGTAAAATCCCATAAAGCAGAATAAAATACCAACCTGTATACAGTCGACAGAGAATCCTTTCAGGTACTGTGCCGCAGCAGCGATTACGGTCTGGTCAGAAGTGAAGATCGAAGCCAGCACATCGCCGTGGAAACATACAAAATAAAATACAATAAGTCCTGTTACAACAGAGGTTCCCATGCCATAGAAGAGAGTTCTCTTTGCTCTTTCTGGTTTTTTAGCACCCATGTTCTGCGCAATAAACGCAGACATTGACTGCATGTATGAGATCGGTATCAATAAGACGAAGCTAACAACACGCCATGCAATACCGTATCCGGCCGCCATGATTAGTCCCATGCCGTTTGCAAATGTATTGACAGCAAGAAATGAAATCTGTGTAACGAGATCCTTCATTGCCACAGGTGTTCCAATGGAAAACATCTCTTTGATCTTTTCCTTATCAAACCGAATATGTTTTAACTTGAATACGAACGGCAGCTTTGTGAATCGGATAATAATAATTGACAAGATAAGGCTTATGGCCTGTGCAGCTACGGTAGCTATGGCTACGCCCTTTACTCCCATATCAAATACGGATACTAAAACAATATCACCAACAACGTTAATTACACAGGCGATAATAACGAAAACCAATGGAAGAATAGAATTGCCGATACCTCTGAATATACAGCTCAGCAGGTTATATCCGACAATAAAAACCAATCCTCCACAGCAAATCGATAAATACTGAACGGCAAAATCATGAGCTTCTACAGGCACGTTCATAGCGCTTACCAATGCTGGCGTTACAAAAACCATGATAATCGTTAGAATTACGCCAAAAACAGCAAATATGCTGATAGAAGCCCCCATAGATTTTGCGGCACTTTCGCCGTCTTTCTCTCCGATATAGCGCCCTATTGCTACAGTAACACCCATAGCAAGCCCTGTGACAACTACCTGAAGGAGATACATTACATTACCCCCCGAAGAAACAGCGGCACTTTCGGCAGGCCCGCAGTAACGGCTGATAACAATTAGGTCAACCGCGCTGTATAAAGCCTGTAAAAACATAGATATCAGAATCGGAAACGTAAACTTTAGAAATGGGGACAATATGGGTCCCGATGTAAATGAATTTGTTTCATTATTGTTGCTCATCTTTAAACCACTCCTCTCAATAAGTGCATAAGTACATGAATAACACAGATTTTGTTGATGCAGAAATAACCTTAAAAACAACCTTAAAAAATATACCCTAAGTATTGCTGCTTATCTTCAGCTTTGCTCTTTCTTTATGACGTCTACCAAAAAAGAGCCCTCGCGGACTGGGCTGGAGATCAAGCCGTTGCTTCTGCAAAACACCTGCTGGAGAGGCAGACAGCATACTTAAGATACAAGAGATACGAGTATCTGAATATTCTGAATATACATTCTTTTCCCCCTTACCTCCTTTGAATGATATTTATTATATGATATTTTTTATGTAAGATTATTTTATCATCCGGGTACCTGAACAAACAGTGAACAATGCACACGATTATTAATAAGAAAGCATAGAGGGCTGAGATTAACGCTTCAGATTATTTATTGAGTACTCTCGGAAACATTTATTTTAATTATTGCTGAAGCGCTGACATAAAAACTTTCGAATTCTGCATACTAAATAAGTATAAACAGAACCTCTTATATTTTAGGGTACTACATACCAGTATCATAAAATATAAAAAGGGTCGTATTTTGGCGGGTGTATTTTTACAATCCTTAAGAAATACTAAAAATACAAAAAAGGGGTTTCCATTTCTGGAAAAGTTTATTATACTATTGGTGCAAGTTGGGGAGAGACTGCACGGGGAAACAGAGGAATTTATCTAGACCAAGGCGTGTTTAAAAATATACTTGAAGAGAAATTTCTGCGGGGCAGAGGAGTACGAATGAGTGGAGATTAAGAGTAATATGGGTTGTGGAAGGGAGCGTAAATATGTCTGTAGATATCGGGATAGATTTGGGAACAGCCAGTGTACTGGTGTATGTAAAAGGAAAAGGGGTTGTGTTGAAGGAACCCTCAGTTGTAGCGTTTGACAGGGATACGAATGTTATCAAAGCGATCGGGGAGGAAGCGCGCCTGATGCTGGGAAGAACTCCGGGGAATATTGTGGCGGTGCGGCCGCTGCGCCAGGGGGTTATTTCGGATTATACGGTTACTGAGAAAATGATTAAATATTTTGTACAGAAATCGCTTGGAAAAAGGACTTTTAAGAAGCCGCGCATCAGTATCTGTGTGCCGAGCGGTGTTACGGAAGTGGAGAAGAAGGCGGTGGAGGAGGCCACGTTTGCTGCGGGGGCCAGAGAAGTACATTTGATAGAAGAACCGGTAGCGGCTGCGATCGGCGCAGGGATTGATATATCCAAGCCCTGCGGGAATATGATTGTGGATATCGGAGGCGGGACCGCGGATATAGCGGTGATTTCGCTGGGCGGTACGGTGGTCAATACTTCGATCAAGATTGCAGGGGACGATTTTGACGAGGCAATCGTGCGTTACATGAGAAAGAAACATAATCTGCTGATCGGTGAGCGCACGGCGGAAGATATTAAGATTAAAATTGGGACAACATATCCTCTTGTCGAGGAAGAGACCATAGAGGTTAGAGGACGGAACCTAGTGACAGGACTTCCAAAAACAGTCACGGTGACGTCTTCGGAGACTGAGGAAGCGCTGAGGGAGGCTACCGGACAGATTGTAGAGGCGGTAATTGCCGTACTGGAACAGACACCGCCGGAGCTTTCCGCGGATATTCTGGACAGGGGTATCGTACTGACCGGCGGAGGGGCCATGCTGCGCGGCCTGGAAGAACTGATTGAGGAGAAGACAGGGATCCATACAATGACCGCCGAAGACCCCATGAAGGTTGTAGCGATTGGAACAGGTCAGTTCGTAGAATTTATGAGTGGCAGGACTGACTTCTAAGGGAGGAAGCCAGGGTGGGACAGACTGCTTCAGACGGTGCAATGCGCTGTTGAAGGGGTCTGTCTTAACTTATGTTACGAAGGAGCCTGCCGGATGTTCCGGGGATATTCTGTGGGATGAAAGGCTCCGGTTAGGAGGAAATTTTGGAAGTAGTCACCGGATATGTGGAGCATATTGTGTTCCGGAATGAGGATAATGGGTATACGGTATTTAATCTGGAAAATGAAGACGGGGAGACTACCTGTGTTGGCAGTTTTAACTATATTAATGAGGGGGAGATGCTGGAACTGCATGGGGAGTTTGTTAACCACAGTGTGTATGGAAGCCAGCTCAAAGTGAGCTCCCATGAGGTAAAGGAGCCTGAGGATCTGGTATCTATAGAACGTTATCTGGGATCCGGGGCCGTGAAGGGTGTTGGAGCGGCGCTGGCAGGAAGGATCGTGAGGAAGTTCAAAAAGGATACGTTCCGCATCATTGAGGAGGAGCCGGAGCGTCTGGCGGAGGTGAAGGGGATCAGCGAGCGAAAGGCCAGGGAGATTGCCGTGCAGGTAGAGGAGAAGAAGGATATGCGCCGGGCGATGATCTATCTGCAGAAATATGGGATATCCACGACCCTTGCTGTCAAGATTTATAAGTATTATGGAACGAAACTGTACCAGGTGCTTGAGGAGAACCCGTACCAGCTGGCGGATAACATAGAAGGCGTGGGATTCAAGACGGCCGACGAAATCGCATCCAGGATAGGGATACATACGGACTCTGATTTCAGAATCAGAAGCGGTATTTTTTACACGCTGCAGCAGTCCACCCTGGAGGGACATGTCTATCTGCCCCAACAGGTACTGGAGGCGCGCGCCGGAAAGCTTCTGGGGGTGAACATCCAGGATGTTGAAAAGTATATCATGGATCTCTGCATTGAGAAAAAGACGGTGCGCAAAGAGGCGGAGGGCGAGATCAGGATCTATCCGGCCCGCTATTATTACCTGGAACTCAATACGGCCAGGATGCTGCATGATCTGAATATTGACTGCAATATGCCGGAGGACATGATGGAGAAGCGGCTCAGAAAGGTGGAGCGGCAGGAACAGATTTCCCTAGACCCCATGCAGCACAAGGCGGTGATAGAATCCATCAAGCACGGGCTTCTGGTCCTGACCGGCGGGCCCGGGACCGGTAAGACGACTACCATTAATACCATGATCCAGTTTTTTGAGAGCGAGGGGATGAGCATTCTGCTGGCGGCGCCTACAGGAAGGGCGGCTAAAAGAATGACGGAGGCCACCGGATATGAGGCACAGACGATCCACCGCCTCCTGGAGGTCAGCGGGAATCCGGAGGAAGAGGGCAATGTAAATGGCTTTATGCGGAACCGGCAAAATCCCCTGGAGACGGATGTGCTGATTATCGATGAGATGTCCATGGTAGACCTTCCGCTGATGCATGCTCTGCTTTCAGCCGTTGTGGAAGGCACGCGGCTTATATTAGTGGGGGATGTGAACCAGCTCCCTTCCGTGGGACCCGGGAGTGTTCTGAAGGATATAATAGCTTCGGACTCGTTTCCGGTGGTAACGCTGACAAAGATATTCCGTCAGGCAGGCGAGAGCGATATTGTTGTAAACGCTCATAAGATCAATGCCGGGGAACCTGTTATCCTGAACAACAAGAGCCGTGACTTTTTCTTTTTAAAACGGCAGGAAGCGGATGTGATTATCAGTGTAGTGATTACCCTGATTCAGAAAAAGCTTCCCAGGTATGTGGATGCACTTCCCACGGAGATTCAGGTCATGACTCCAACAAGGAAGGGCCTGCTGGGGGTGGAGCGGCTGAATACAATCCTGCAGCGTTATTTGAATCCGCCTTCGCCGGAAAAAACGGAAAAGGAAAGCGGGCAAAGATTGTTCCGCGTTGGGGATAAAGTGATGCAGATAAAAAATAACTACCAGCTGGAGTGGGAAATCTGCACGAAATTCGGACTCACTGTGGATAAAGGTATGGGAGTATTTAACGGAGATATGGGGATTGTGAAGGAAATCAATTCCTATGATGAATCAATGGTTGTCGAGTACGACGAGAAAAGAACGGTAAAGTACCCCTTCGAGATGCTGGAAGAACTGGAACTGGCATATGCCATTACGGTTCACAAATCTCAGGGGAGCGAATATCCTGCGGTTGTGATACCGCTGCTGCAGGGACCGCGTATGCTGTATAACAGAAATCTGCTGTATACGGCGGTAACCCGTGCAAAAAAATGCCTGACAATAGTGGGGAGTGAAGCGACATTTCAGGAAATGATACAGAACAAAAACGAACAGAACCGTTATACAAGCCTGGCGGAGTGTATACGCGGATTTTAAATCTGCTATATCCGCAGGTTTGTCCGTTCTGTGGCAGAATATCGGAACAGGGGATCTGCAGTGTATGTAAAAAGAAGATTATCTATGTACAGGAACCACGCTGCATGCGCTGCGGCAAGCCGCTGGAAAAGGCGGAACAGGAGTACTGCAGGGACTGCACAGAACATGATGCCGCCTATGAACAGGGGCGGAGTGTATGGCTGCACAGGGAGCCTGTTTCGGACGCAATTTATCGGTTCAAGTATGGGAATAAGAGGAACTACGGCCGGATATTTGCCATGGAAATGGCGGAACATTGCGGGGCTCAGATCAGAAGGTGGGGAGTTGAAGAGATCATTCCGATTCCGCTCCATCCCGCCAGAAAAAGAAAACGGGGATATAATCAGGCGGAAATACTGGCGGAGGAGCTGGGCTGCCTTCTTCACATACCTGTTAGGAAAGACGTGCTTTACAGGATACGGAATACCAGGCCGCAGAAAAGCCTTAATGACACGGAGAGAATCCGCAACCTGAAGGGGGCCTTTGCGGTGGCCGGAAAAGAGAAAGTAAAGGCAAAAGTACTGATCATAGACGACATCTATACGACCGGCAGCACGATCCGCAGATGCGCAAAAATGCTGAGACTAGCAGGAGCTGAAAAAGTGTATTTTTTAACTATAAGCATTGGACAAGGACTCTGAGTATATGCTATACTAAAAATGATATTTATCTTAAAAGAAGATAAGAATCCCACCTTTACAGGTGGTTAAGAAAAATTAAATTTAGGAGGGAGCCTTGTCTCCTTCCAGGATAAAGCCGCCGGCGGGCGGCAGAGGCGCGCAGAAGTATGATGTCATGCAGGGCATGACGCGCGCCTCGCCGCAAGTACGCCAAGGCGTGCCTGCACTGAAAGAAAACATAGAGGTGAGGAAATGTTAGATAAGGAACGCATCAGGCTGATGACAAAGATGGCGGCATATGAGAACACTTTGGCGCCGGATGATTTGAAAATCAGCAGTTATTATAAGAAAGATTATTCAAGCCTCAACACACTGATCACAGCGATCTGGGTCACGATCGGATACGCCATTGCCGCAGGTTTGGTTATACTGTGCAATGTCGACGCAATGCTGAAGGATCTGACGGTTGCAAAGCTGATTATAATCGCGGCTGTCGTGGTGGGTGCATATATTATCTTACTTGTGGCTTACTGCGTATGTGCCAGCAGCTTTTATAAGTCGAAGCACAATAAAGCAAAACAGCGTGTGAAAAAGTATTACCGGGATTTATCCCGCCTGGGAAAGATGTGTATGAAGGAGAAAAAATAAAATATGAGTACTTTACTTGTCTGGAAAGAGCAACTGCAAAAAATATATGCGAAGTATTCCACATATATAATGAAAGCATTACAATTTATTTTAGGACTCTGTGTCTTCGGCCTGATTAATTCCAATATCGGTTTTATGAAGGCGGCATCGTCTATTGTCTGTACTGTGGGGCTTTCCGCAGTCTGTGCATTTCTGCCGCTGGTCGTGATGGTGATCGCAGCCACGGTGCTGGTACTGCTGCATTTTTATACCTTATCCATGCCCATAGCTCTTGTATCTCTGGCGATCTTTCTGATCATGTACATCTTCTATTTCCGGTTTACACCGAAAAAAGCATGGCTTGTGCTGCTGACGCCGGTTGCGTTTGCACTGAAGGTTCCGTTCGTCATTCCGGTTGCCTTAGCTTACTGGGAACGCCGGTCTGTGTGCTTCCCGTTGCATTTGGGACGATCGTTTACTATATGCTTCACTTCGTGAAGATGTCATCTACCGCCCTCAAGGGAGGGGATGCAAAAGGCTTGGTGGACAGCCTGATGGTTTTTACAAAACAGTCTCTGACCAATAAGGAGATGTGGGTAATGGTGATTGCAACTGCCGTCAGTCTTCTGATTGTATATGCCGTACGAACAAGATCCGTTGACCATGCGTGGAAGATCGGATCGGTCGCTGGCGCGATTGCAGGAATTGTCATCGCTGCTGCGGGGAATATTACACTGGATGTGCATCTGTCATACGTTACAATGGTGGTCAGCGGTGTTGCAGCGATTGTGGTTGGGCTGGTGCTGGAGTTTTTGTTCTTTTCTGTGAACTATTCCAGAACGGAGCGTATGCAGTTTGAGGATGATGAATATTATTATTATGTAAAAGCCGTTCCGAAAATAGTAGTATCTGCACCTGAGATGAGTGTGAAGCATATTAATGAAAGACAGGACCAGAGTGAATGGCAGGAATTACAGGACAGTCAGGAGACGGTGCTGATTGATACTTCAAATGTACAGAGGGCGGCAGGGGAGCCGCATTCGCAAAGGAAGCGCCCGGCGCTAAAGCAGGAAGAACACGCGAAAAAGATAGATCACGCCAGGGCAGCGGACGAGATTCTGCTGACAAGAAGCCTTACCAAAGAATTGGGTATAAATCTTGAAGATCTGGAAGATAAATAATACCTAAGGGGCACTCGGGGACTCATGTTCTTTGGGCATAAGATGAATAAAGGGAGCAGCATTCTTAATTAAGACAGGAGGTGGCAGAATGGAACAGTGGATCAAAACGTTTTTTGACAACTATGTGAGCGACATGTACTTTCCGAATGTTCACCTGACAGATATCATAGAGATTATCATTGTATCGATCATCGTCTACGAGATTATGCTGTGGATTAAGAATACAAAGGCATGGATGCTTTTGAAGGGCATGATCGTCCTCGGCTTGTTTATACTGGTAGCTGCTATATTTCGAATGCATACGATATTGTTCCTTGCCAGAGAGTCGATCAACGTTCTGGCAATAGCCGCTGTGGTAGTATTTCAGCCGGAGCTGCGGCGGGCGCTGGAAAAGCTGGGGGAGAAAAACCTTCTGAGCAATATCAATCTGTTTGACAGAAGCAGAGAAAACCAGAGGTTCTCCGATGTAACGCTGGAGAGCCTTGTAAAAGCCTGTTTTGACATGGGGAGTGTATGTACAGGGGCTTTGATTGTAGTAGAGCAGGCCATTCGTCTTACGGAATATGAGATGACCGGAATCGAGCTGGACTGCAAAGTCTCTTCTCAGGTTCTGCTGAATATATTTGAACATAATACTCCGCTTCACGACGGAGCTGTAATTATAAGAGGAGACAGAATTACTTCAGCCACATGTTATCTGCCGCTTTCAGATAACATGTCAATCAGCAAAGACCTGGGGACCAGGCACAGAGCTGCATTGGGAATGAGTGAAGTAAGTGATGCACTGATTATTGTTGTATCCGAAGAGACAGGCCAGGTTTCCGTTGCGATGGGAGGGCAGCTTGCGAGAGGAGTTACGCCGGAATACCTTGCTACAAGGCTGAACCAAATCCAGTATAGAACTGCGGAAGGCAAGAAATTTACTATACGGAAAGGACGGCAGCGGCATGAAGAAATATAAATTTACGAACAACCTGGGGCTGAAGATTATGGCACTGGTTTTCGCTGCCCTGTTGTGGCTGATCGTAGTGAATATAGATGATCCGGTGGAGACGACGACCTTCCGGAATATTGATGTTACGGTACAGAATACTGAGGTTGTGACAAATGAAGGAAAGACCTATAAGATATTAGACGATACACAGAAGGTAAGTGTGGTAGTGCGTGCGAAGAGATCAGTTCTGGCTAAACTGTCCAGCAGCAGTATCATTGCGACGGCGGACATGAGTGAGATGCAGATCAGTTCACTGATTCCCATCACAGCAACAGTTCCCGGTTATGAAGGCAAGTATACCGCGGAAGCAACACCAGGCAACCTGAAGGTTAAGATAGAGGATCAGACAAAGAATCCATTCCCGGTGAATGTCAGCGTGACGGGCATTCCGCGTGACGGGTATGTAGTCGGCAATACGCCGACCAATCCGGCAAAGGTTACCGTGAGCGGGGCGGAATCACTGGTCAACAGTATTGATAAAGCTGTGGCAAAGGTGGATGTATCGGGATTGTCCAAGACGACAGTACTGCAGGCCGAGCTGACCTATTATGACAGTAACGGCAATCCGGTAGATAAGAGCCAGTTGAAAGATAACCTGGGGGAGGATGGCATTACCGTCGAGGTGGAGATACTCAATACAAAGAGCATAGCATTGAATTTCAATGTTATGGGGACTCCGGAAGAAGGGTATGTATACAGCGGCCTTACCAGTGAACCGGAGCGGATTCAGGTCTGCGGTACGGCGGAGGCCCTGAGCGGGTTCACCGAACTGGACGTACCGGCCTCGGAGATAGACATCAGCGGGGCAACAGGAAAGCTGGAGAAGACGATAGACATAGTGCCATATCTGCCGGATGGGATTAAGCTGGTGGACGAGACCGCCAATAATGTTGTAGTCACCGTATCCATAGAGCAGGAAGGAACCCGTACAATTGAGCTTCTCGCAGAATCTATCCGGGTCATCAATGTACAGGAAAATCTCAGGGTATCCTTTGAGGACAATACCGATATTCAGCTGCAGTTTAAAGGAGCGCAGGAGGCGCTTGAGAAACTGGATGTGAAAAATGCAGTATATATAGATTTAAAGACCTATACAAAACCAGGG
The DNA here is from genome assembly GCA_000509105.1 of Clostridiales bacterium VE202-21. GTDB lineage: Bacteria > Bacillota > Clostridia > Lachnospirales > Lachnospiraceae > Faecalicatena > Faecalicatena contorta. The sequence goes on from BAIF02000060.1 coordinate 71,381, forward strand.
ACACACGAAGTACCGGTGAATGTAGATCTGGATATGGACGGAGCGAACGGTTCCAATATTGTATTGCTGAAGAACCCAACGGTGAAGGTTACTCTTACTGAGAAAGATGAAAAAGAGGAGCAAAATGTAACAAAGGAAGAATAACGGGAGGAGAGAGTTCACATGGTAAGCGAAAAAGTTACGATAAAGAACCCTACAGGCTTGCATCTCAGGCCGGCAGGCTTGTTCTGCAGAACTGCCATGCAGTACGGCAGCAAGATTACGGTAGAAAAGAAAACAAAGTCTGAGGATGTCACGGCGAATGCCAAAAGCGTGTTAAGCGTGCTTGGCGCCTGCATTAAAAGCGGAGATGAGATTCGAATTATCTGTGAAGGAGACGACGAGGAAACCGCACTTCGGGAGATGGTACGTATTGTAGAAGATGGTTTGGGAGAATAGAATACAGCCTGTGAGAAGGCAGGAATAAGGAGAAAAAGATGAGCAAGGCAACATTAGTGATCATGGCGGCAGGAATTGGAAGCAGATTCGGCGGGGGCATTAAGCAGCTGGAGCCGGTTGGGCCCAATGGTGAGATTATCATGGATTATTCCATCTATGATGCCATGGAGGCAGGATTTGACAAAGTTGTATTTGTAATCAGACGGGATCTGGAAAAAGACTTTAAGGAAGTGATCGGAAACAGGATCGAGAAGGTAATCGATGTCGATTATGTTTTCCAGGAGGTGGATGATATTCCAGAGCCATATAAAGAGCGGTTTGCCGGAAGAACAAAGCCATGGGGAACCGGTCAGGCAATTCTCTGCTGTAAGGATGTGGTGGACGCGCCGTTTCTCGTAATCAATGCGGATGACTATTACGGTAAGCAGGCATTCAAAGAAGGGTTTGAATATCTCACGGCCGAGTCCCGAAGCGATGGCATGGAGATCTGCATGATCAGCTTTGTGTTAAAAAATACACTGAGCGATAATGGGGCGGTAACCCGGGGTGTGTGCAGCGTGGATGAAAATGGCATGCTCGCAGACATCGAGGAGACCCATAACATCGAAAAAGTTGACGGCCGGGCGGTCGTGCAGAAGGAATGCGGCAGCCGGGAGATTGATGTGGAGTCTCCGGTTTCCATGAACATGTGGGGACTGAGGCCGGACTTCTTCCAGATACTTGCAGATGGTTTTGAAGAGTTTTTGAGTATGACAGATGAGGAGAACCTGAAAGCCGAATACCTCCTTCCAACGATTATAGGGGAGCTGCTGGGAGAAGGAAAACTGGCCGTGAAGGTGCTGAGGTCCGGGGATAAATGGTTTGGAGTAACTTATAAGGAAGATAAAGATGCTGTGGTTTCAGCGGTAAGGGGACTTGTTGATGCGGGAGTATATCCGGAGAAGTTATTTTAGAATTGAGTGAGAAGAAGGCATGTGTATCCTAAAAAAGGATACATATGCCTTTGTGCTTGAAAGTGTTCTATTGACAAGGGCAGGAGAAAGTATATATACTTAGCAGGTGGCAATTGTTTATTACAGAAAGGAGAGGCTAGATGACAAAGAACATAAGAAGATTAATTGCGGCAGTACTTGGTATTAGTATGATAGCACTTGGAGCGCCAGTCAACGGGACAATCAGTTATGCAGCATCGGAGTATGAAGATCCGTCAACACAGGATTTTCAGAAAATAGATAACAGTGGTGAACCTTCAGTATATGGCGATCAATCCAAACCAGAAAATGCTGATAATACAGAAAGTGGTGAAACTCAAACAGATGGCGCAGAAAAACGCGAGAACAGCTGGCGGTATGAGGACGGGAACCTGATTTCGGGAGTAGAGCTATATGCACAACATCCAAACGCATGGGAAAAGGTCAACGGTGTCTATGTAAACAGTGTCGGAAATATAATCAAAGGGGCAGTGAAAAAAGGCATTGATGTAAGTGAACATCAGGGAAAAATTGATTGGGAAAAGGTGAAGGCAGCTGGTATTGATTTTGCTATACTGCGTTGTGGATATGGTAATGATGAGTCATATCAAGACGATGGTCAGTGGGCGAGAAATGTATCCGAGTGCGAACGCCTTGGTATACCATATGGAGTATATATCTACTCATATGCGACTAATCTCAATATGGCCAAAAGTGAGGCGGCGCATGTCCTGCGTCTTTTAAAGGGCCATACCCCTTCATATCCAGTATATCTGGATATGGAAGACCGTACTACCGAAGGTGTCGGAACAAAGATGCTGGGTAGTATAGCAAAAACATTCTGTGATACAATCTCAAATGCAGGATATAAAACAGGAATCTATGCAAATCTGGACTGGTGGAGCAGACTTCTGACAGATGCTGTATTTAATAACAGTTCCTGGTCGAAATGGGTTGCACAATATAACACAACCTGTGATTACGGCGGCAGTTACGATATCTGGCAGTGCACCTCATCGGGAAAAGTAAATGGTATCAACGGCAATGTAGATCTTAATTTTTGGATGGATGATACCCTCCCTTTTGAGGATTTAGGCAAAGACTGCTGGTGTTATGACGCGGTTTACTATATGTACTGGAACGGCCTGATGACAGGACTGAATTCCACGACATTCGGCGCATCTGAGAAGGTGAGCAGGGGGCAATTTGTGACGATATTGTATCGAATGTCAGGATCACCGGAGGTGTCATATTCAACCAGATTTCCGGATGTAAAGAATAATGAGTTTTTTACCGAAGGAGCTTTATGGGCATCTTCGGCAGGGATTACGACGGGATATGAGAACGGCTGTTTCGGTCCGGCAGACGAGATTACACGAGAACAGATGGCGGTAATGCTGAACAGATATGCAAAATACCAGGGATATAGCGTAACGGCCAGCGGCAGCCTGGATCAGTTCCGTGATGGGGGGATGACCAGCCAGTTTGCAATAGAAGCAGTGAGATGGGCTGTTGGGACTGGAATTATCAGTGGAAATGGAGATGGTTCACTCGCTCCGGGCGGTGCAACTGACCGTGCTGCATGCGCAACGATGTTGATGCGCTACAGAACAGGAATAGAAAAAAGATAAAAGTGAGGATATGTAATGGAAGTTACAATTATCATTCCAAATTATAATGGCAGACATTTTATGGAGCCATGTTTGAAATCTCTGGCCAGGCAAAGCTATCAGGATTTCAGGATACTTGTTGTAGACAATTGTTCAACGGACGGAAGCCTGGATTTCATGAGAGAAACATATCCGAACATACAAGTTGAAGCGCTGGATAAAAATTATGGATTTAGCTATGCTGTGAATCAGGGCATCAAGATGTCTGATACTCCTTATGTAATCCTGCTGAATAATGACACTGTGGTCGAAAAGCATTACGTTGAGGAAATGATCAAGGCAATGAAGAGAGATCATAAGATTTTTTCAGTTAGCAGCAAAATGGTCCAACTGTACCATCCTAAACTGATCGATAGTGCAGGGGATCTGTATACTCTGCTGGGCTGGGGAATCTGCCGCGGGGCCGGCCGGTCTGTGGAGAATTACAGAAAGGTTGATCAGATTTTTTCGGCTTGTGCGGGAGCTGCAATCTATCGAAAGGCCGTTTTTGATAAAATCGGATACTTTGACGAAAGCCATTTTGCTTATTTGGAAGATGTTGATATGGGATACCGTGCCAAAATATACGGATATAGGAATACTTACTGCCCGACTGCTCTGGTTCGCCATGTTGGCAGCGGTACAAGCGGATCAAAGTATAACACATTCAAAGTAAAATTATCTGCAAGAAACAGCATTTATCTGAATTATAAGAATATGCCCGTATTTCAGCTGGCATTGAACTTTCTGCCGCTGGCAGCGGGGTACGCAATTAAATACTTGTTTTTCTGCAAAAATGGTTTTGGAAAGGATTACCGTGATGGGATCAGGGAAGGGCTGAAAACATTGAATGGCTGCCACAAAGTGCCCTTCCAATGGAAATTCTTTTTTAATTACTGCAGGATAGAATGGGAGCTTTTTGTGAATACATTGGCTTATGCTGCAGACTGGGGAAATAGAAAATTGAAACAGAAGTCTGAATAGGCAATGACAATAGAGTAGAATCGGAGTCTGCAGTGGTAAAGCGCTGCAGACTCCGATTTATCGGGAGAGTTACGGATGAGATTGATTGATTTTTTAAAGAAAAACAGAACCGTTTTTATCACAGCAGGAGTTCTATCGTTTCTGTGTTTTATCTATATGATTGTAAAGCCGGGAATTTCAATAGACGAAGAAACCTGGATACAGATTGAGGAACCTTTTACTAAATGGTTTGTCCAGGGAAGATGGGGAATTGATTTATTTAACTATCTCGCCATGGACAATGGGAGGTATGCGCCGGTATTATGGGATATTCTTGCTATTGCCCTGTGGAATGCAGGAGGAGCGCTGTTCGGATTCACTCTATTTGGTGATAACGCAAAGAAAGTTCCGCTGTTCTTTTTCCAGGCATACTTTTGTTCACTGCCATTTGTAATGGGGGAAATGTTTTCTTTTTCTATGTTTAGCTTACAAATTGCTTCAGGAATGATATTTACAGCATGGGGATTCATGCTGAGTGTTGAGGCGGCCGAAGAGAACGGCAGAAAAAAGTGGATTTATTCCCTGTTGATGCTAATATATGCATTTGCTGTTTATCAGGCATACACTTGTGTTTATGTGACAGCAGTTGTGGCATATTGTTTGAAAAACTATTTGGAAGGACAGGTCCGGATTGGCAGTAAACTGATAAGATGGGCGGGAGTGTTTGCAGGAGGCCTTATTGGGTACTATGGAATTTATTTGATTCTTATGAAGCTGTTCGGAGCATCCAGCTATCTCGCAGATAATTATGTGGGATGGTTTGATGAGGGCGGCATTGGAAAGGCACTATTCATGGCGTTTGCTAACATCGTAAGAGTTTCTTTCGCGATTCCAATTGCCGGGGAGTACATATATGGTGGTGAAGTGATACGGATTGTTACCACTTTATTTGTGGTTTTTGCCGTGTGGGCTTTCTTTAAAGCGAATTTTGCGCGCAGAAGACTGGGGATTCTGTTTTATACGGTGGCATTGGCGGCATCCCCGTTTATATTATATCTGGTTCTTGGCACGTACAAAACGCACGGACGGACACTGCTGGGTCTTGCCCTGTCTGGCGCGGTTGAGCTCTATCTGATTCTCTCTGTTTTGAAAGCGCCAATGCTGAAGCGGCTGGGGATGATTGGAGGAGCATATCTATTGTTTCTAAACGCGAAAAATATGAATATGCTCTTTTACTCGGCAAATGTTGCTTATGAATATGATAGTAATGTGGCAAACCAGGTGATGTACGACATGAAAAGACAGGGAATAAAATATGAGGATAAGGCAGTTGTATTCATCGGTATGGAACCCATGGATGAAGTAGGGCTTCAGAAGTCAGATACGGTGGGCAGTTCTATCTTTGAATGGGATGACGGTAATATCTCCAGAATGTGTAATTTTATGAAAACGGAAGGGTACTGCCTGAATCAGCCGACACCCGGGCAGATAGAACAGGCTCTGGAGATGACGCAGGGAATGAAGCCATGGCCGCAGGATAATAGTATAAAAGAAACGCAGGATACCGTAATTATATTTTTTTCTGAGCCCACAGACAAATGGTATAAAGTTAATCTGGGGCGATAGCCCCCTTTTTTATGAAAAACTAATAATATTACGGAATTATTAAGCAAATGTTAAAGAACATAGAGATTTCACTTGTCCTTTTACTGAAAATATTGTATCATATAACAGATAATGTACAATCTAATTTGTGAATAAAAATTAGCAATAGTAATGAAACTTCGGGATAACCCGTAATACATGCCCTTCGGGCGGATCTGCAGTATCGCTGCAGAATATGATATAATATATAAACGAGTAAGGTGAAAATAATGATTAAAGATAATCAGAAATATTTGAACCGGATGCAGGTGGTATTGGACGGGCTGGTTATCATAGCTTCTTACGCACTTGCTTGGTATCTGCGATTCAGAAGCGGATTGATGGAGGTAGATGAATGGTATCTGCCTTTTGAAATCTATATGCGGGCGCTGACATATATCGTTCCGGGATATTTGATTTTATACGGATGTTTTCAGGTATATACACCAAAGCGTGTACAAGGCAGAAGACTGGAAGCATGGCATATTACCCAGGCGAATGTTATAGGATTGCTGGGTTTCATCCTGATTCTTTATTTGACAAAGCAGCCCAACTTTTCACGGAAGATGATTTTCGTGTTCTTTCTTGTGAATGTTTTTCTGGAAGTGCTGTCAAGAAATCTGATCCGGTATTTTCTCCGCAATATTAGAAAAAACGGATACAATCAAAAGCATATGATTTTGGTTGGTTACAGCCGTGCTGCGGAGCAGTATATTGACCGGATAATGGCAAATCCGGAATGGGGATATTCCGTCAGAGGGATTCTGGACGACCATCAGCCGAGAGGTACGGAGTATAAGGGCGTAAAAGTCATCGGAAGTATTGATAATCTCCTGATTATTCTTCCTCAGAACAGAGTTGATGAGATAGCCATAACTCTTGGTATTGATGAGTATCATAAGCTGGAATATATTGTAAACATGTGTGAAAAGTCCGGTGTGCATACAAAATTTATTCCGGACTATAATAATATTATCCCCACAAAGCCATATACGGAAGATCTGCTTGGGCTGCCGGTAATTAATATCAGACATGTGCCCCTGAATAATACCGTTAATAAAGTAGTAAAAAGAAGTGTGGATATTTTTGGCGCGATCGTGGCGATTGTATTGTTTTCACCAATAATGCTGGCTACTGCGCTGGCTATAAAAGTGACTTCCCCGGGTCCTCTTATATTCAGCCAGGAGAGAGTGGGACTGCAGAATAAACCGTTTGCCATGTATAAATTCCGCTCTATGGTAGTGCAGGAGGCAGAAAAAGAGAAAAGCAGATGGACTACAAAAAACGATCCCAGAGTTACAAAAGTTGGAAAGTTTATTCGCAAAACAAGCATTGATGAACTCCCACAACTTTTCAATGTACTAAAAGGTGATATGAGCTTGGTCGGCCCAAGGCCTGAACGGCCGCTTTTTGTAGAAAAGTTCAGGGAGGAAATACCCAGATACATGGTGAAACACCAGGTTCGTCCCGGCCTGACCGGATGGGCGCAGGTGAACGGCCTTCGGGGAGATACTTCCATTAGAAAGCGTATAGAATACGATTTGTACTATATTGAGAACTGGACGATAGGATTTGATTTTAAAATCTTGTTCCTGACATTTTTTAAGGGTTTTGTAAACAAAAATGCCTATTAGGCAAAGATCAATTTTAAGGGGAAGTGAAAATGGCTAGAAAAAAATCCAAGGGTAGAATGACAAAGCAGCAGCGTGCTTTGTTACATAAGAAAAAGATGAGAAAAAGAATTATACTGCTAGTAGTGGAGATCATTCTTCTTCTTGTTTTGGGAGCAGCAGCTTATGCAATGTCCAAATTGGACAAACTGGATTTTCAGACGGTTAACACCTCAAACCTGGAAATTTATCAGGATACGGGAGAATTTACCAATATTGCACTGTTCGGGCTAGACTCCAGAGAAGGAGAGCTGGACGGAGGAGTAAGAAGCGACAGCATGATGATCGCAAGTATTGACAATAAAACAAAAAATGTAAAAATTGTATCTGTGTTCAGGGATACACTGACTCAGCAAGATGATGGGACATACGAAAAGGCCAATGCAGCATATTCATTTGGCGGTCCGGAGGAGGCCATTGCATTGCTGAACCGGAACTTTGACTTGGATATTCAAAAGTATATGAGTGTGAATTTTAATGCCCTTGCAGATGTAATTGATTTGTTAGGAGGAATCGAAATTGATCTGACTGCCGAGGAAGTATTTTGGACAAATGGGTACTGTACTGAAACTTCACAGGTTGTAGGGAGAAAAACAACAGAACTGACTCAGCCGGGAAAACAGGTTTTAGATGGTATTCAGGCAGTATCATATGCAAGAATAAGATATACGGAGGGAGACGATTATAAACGTGCCGAAAGGCAGAGAACTGTTTTGCAGAAGGTGGTAGAAAAGGCCAAGACGGCGAGCCTGTCTACATTAAACAAAATTATTGATCAGGTACTGCCGCAGGTTTCAACGAATTTATCTACAAGTGATTTTGTTGGGCTTGCAGCAAGCGCTGCCAGATACACGATCGGAGAAATGACAGGATATCCGTTCGATGTTACGACATCAGAAGATGTAATTGGGCTGGAAGGTTCTTTTGTCGTACCGATCGGTTTTGCAGATAATGTCAGGCAGCTCCACAAATTCTTATTTAAAGCAGAAAATTACCAGGTGTCCGAAAAGGTACTGCAGATAGACAGCGATGTGGCCTATTTAACCGGAATCGCTGGTTCCTATAATGACAATGCCGACAGTACAGACGCTGCAGGGGGAACCGGAGGTGCGAATGGCTACGGGCCGGCAGATACTCAGGATACTGGGGATTATGGAAATCTCGACAGCTCAGATGGCAGCGAATATGATTACGGAGATAATGCAGGATATTAGGAGAAAATAATGGACAGACCCACAGTGGATATAATCATTCCGACTTACAAACCGGATATAAAGTTTGAAAAGCTGATCAGAGGACTAATAAGACAGTCATACCCTATACAGAATATCTTTATTATCCACACCAAAGGCGGGCGCTTCCCTTGGGAGACAGCAGGCCTGGATGGCAGGGTGACTGTGAAGGAGATTGAGAAGGATAAGTTTGACCACGGGGGGACACGCCGGATGGCCGCAGGTTTAAGTGATGCAGATATTTTTATCTGTATGACCCAGGATGCGGTTCCAGCAGATCGTGATCTTGTGAAGCATCTTTTACAGGCTTTTGAGAATGATAAAGTGGCTTGTGCCTATGCAAGGCAGCTGCCGGACGAGAAGTCTGATGTGATTGAGCGCTATACGAGAAGCTTTAATTATCCGGCAGAAGGCTGTATAAAGGATTTAAATTCGATTGATAAGATAGGGATTAAAGCATTCTTCTGCTCCAATGTATGTGCCGCATACCGAAAAACGTATTATGATGAACTTGGAGGGTTTGTGAAAAAGGCAGTTTTTAATGAAGATATGATTATGGCTGGGAGAATGCTGAAGGCAGGGTACAGCTGTGTATATGCTGCAAAAGCAGAGGTGATACACTCACATAATTATACTTGTATCCAACAGTTTAAGAGAAATTTTGATGTTGCTGTTTCACAGGTTGATAATCCAGATGTGTTTGGCGGCATTAAATCTGAGAGTGAAGGAATCAGGCTGATGAAAAATACAGCAGGATACCTTATTAAGATAAGGAGACCCTGGCTGATCATGCCGCTTGTTATAAAAAGTGGATTTAAATACCTGGGATATAAGCTGGGACAGCATTATAAGCATCTTCCACAAAGGCTAGTAGTAAAGCTCTCCTCAAATCCTAAATATTGGAACTGAAGCAGGAAGAATACGGAAATTAAGATTGAAGTTTAGCTGGAAGTATTGTATGATTAATTGTGATCATGAATTCGATATTTTAGGAAGGATTTACAATGGCGAGAAAAAAGAATATAAGAAGACGCAGAAGAAGAGCAAAGAGGGGATTTGCATCTTGGGCAGTATGGAAGAAGGCTCTGGCTATTGCGGGGGGGACTGTTGTCCTGCTGACAACTGCCGGAGTAGCCTTTGCGGCATCGAAGCTCAATAAGATAGAAACCACGAAGCTGGATGCATCAAAGCTGAATATATCGACAGAAGTTGAGCATAATGAAACTGGATATCTGAACGTGGCGTTGTTTGGCCTGGATACCAGGCCGGGGAATCCGGAAGAGGGGGAGCGAAGCGATACGATCATTATAGCAAGCCTGAACCGTGAGAACAAAGAAGTCAGATTATGTTCCGTATTCAGGGATACGCTACTTCAACAGGATGACGGATCGTACAATAAAGCGAATGCAGCCTATTCTTTTGGTGGCCCCGAAGAGGCTGTAGCCATGCTGAATAAAAATCTGGATATGGACATACAGCATTATGCAACAGTTAATTTTAATGCGCTGGTGGATGTTATAGATGAACTGGGCGGTATTGAACTGGATCTTACATCAGAAGAAGTTTTCTGGACTAATGGCTACTGCACAGAAACATCAAGGGTAACAGGCAAGACCACAACCGAACTGACGCAGCCTGGGAAACAGATACTGGATGGCGTTCAGGCCACATCTTACTGCAGAATCCGCTATACACAGGGCGATGATTTTAAACGGGCAGAGCGGCAGCGTACGGTATTGGAACAGATTGTCAAGAAAGCCCAGACAGCCGATCTTACAACGATTAATAAGATTATTGATAAAGTTTTTCCAATGATTGAAACCAACTTTTCGCTGACAGAAATTTTAGCATATGCCAAAGATGCTTTTGAATATAATTTAACAGAAATGAGTGGGTTCCCATTCGATAAATCAACAGCAAGTTTATCCGGTGTAGGAAGTTCGGTGGTACCGGAGACATTGCAAAGTAATGTCCTGCAGCTGCATGAATTTTTCTTCGGTGATGACGGATACAGTCCGTCTTCTACCGTAACGGTTATAAGTTCGGAGATAGGCAGTTATGCTACGAATATAATTACCGATGAAGAGGCCGCAACTTATGAACCACAAGAGGGCAGCTATTATTATAATAGCACACCCCAGGGGAATGATGATGGAAGCACAGAAAATTCGGATGCTGCCGGAGGCAGTACGGGGAATCCGGACGGGACTGGTGATGGTTCCACACCGGATAGCGGAGGAAACAGTTCTGAAACAGGCGGAAACTTCGAACAGCCAGAGAGTGGAGCCGAAGGAGGAACTTCAGATCAGGTAAGTGGAGCAGTACAATAAAAGATGGCAAAAGAGGTAGATAAGATGAAGAAAGCATTTAAACAGATAGGAGTCGCAATATTAACATTGTGCCTGACGGTCTCTTGTTTTTCATTTGTTGCATTGGCGGCAGAAGGGACTCTGCAGTTTTCAGACCCCTCAGCGGCGGCTGGGGAAAATGTTACGGTAACAGCAAAGGTGATTTCCAACGCGGAAGGTGTTGCTGTGGGCGACACGGATATTACAGTCACTTATGATCCTTCTATATTAAAATTCGTCAGTGGAACAAATGCAACAGGCGGTGATGGTACGGTCAAATTGTCTGCCAAAGGTGACGGAACCTCAATGGAAGTAAATTACTCTATGGAGTTTACGGCCCTGAAAGAAGGAACCGCAACACTTGAGGCGAAAGAATATACGGCATATCTGGCCAATGATGAAGCGCTGAATCTTACTCTTGGTACTTCACAGGTGACAATACAGGGCGGTACTCCGGTTTCTGAGGAAGAAGCAGGTGAAAATGAAGGCCAGGCAGGTTCAGACGGACTAAAGGTAACCGTAGACGGAAAAGAATATACGGTAAATGCAAACTTCTCAGAGGCCGTGATTCCAAAAGGATTCACGGCAGCAGAAACGGAACTGGACGGCCAGAAGACGAAGGCAATGGTTCAAGAGACCAGCGGGCAGTATATTTTCTTTCTGCAAGACAGCGACGGCAATTCTGACTATTTCCTTTATAGTGACGATGACGGCTCCTTTTCACAGACAGCGGTAGTCGATGTTAATTCTTCGCTCTCTATCTTTTTAATGGAACACAAGGACAAAGAAGGTCTTCCGGAAGAGTATAAGGAGACAACAACGGATATTGGTGGAAAGGTGTTTACTGCCTGGCAGAATACATCTGAAAAAGAGTACTATCTGGTATATGCATTGAGCAGTGAGGGCAGCAAAGGCTATTATCAATATGATACTACAGAAAAGACCTACCAGAGATATACGCCTCCAGTGGTAGAAAAAAAAGAGAGCAGCAATACGCTGACTGATAAACTTACAAATTTTATAAATAAATATATGACAATTATATTATGCGCGGTATGGGGCGTGTTCCTTGTCATGCTGATTATTATAATCGTCCTGGGCGTAAAGCTGAGCCGCAGGAATCAGGAGTTGGACGACCTGTATGATGAATATAACATTGATGGGGATGGACAGGATGATATGCCGAAGTCAAGAAAGAGGGACAGAGATCAGTTTGTCGGGTTCCAGGATGATAGTGATGAATATGAAGACGATTACGGCGATGATTATGATGACGATTTCGAAGAATATGATGAAGACTTCGATGACGAGTATGCGGATGACGATGATTCCTATGATGACGAATTTGAAGAATATGAAGAAGAAACACCCTCAGTCAGAAGCAGAAAGAAAAAAGATGACGATGATTATTCAGTAGATTTTATTGATCTGTAGCAGTCTGTTGAATGTATCAATGTGAATGGCTGGGGGAACCAGCCATTTTTCATGATACAGAAAACATTGCTCTATATAGAACTGGGTGCTATAATAGATAAGAAAAATTTGTGGAAGACCTGGCAGTATCCCGGGATGCTGCCAGTTCGCGTTATACTGCAGGGTTTCCCCTGATAGATTCCATTACCGCAAAAGAAGAGGAGAAGTAACTGTTTTGTCAAGATATATTCAGAATTTTTTGAAATTTAAACCTCTGTTGGGGGAACTGGTTGCAAGGGATATTAAAATTAAATACAGAAGATCTGTACTGGGCGTATTGTGGACCTTGTTAAATCCACTCTGTATGATGATTATTTTGTCCGTGGTCTTTTCGAATCTGTTTAAATTCGATATTGAAAATTTCCCATTATATATTCTAAGCGGTCAGGTAATTTTTAACTTTTATTCAGATGCTACATCAGGTGCGATGTCGGCAATAATAGGAAGTGCAGCGTTAATTAAAAAGGTGTACGTTCCTAAATACTTATTTGTTCTGTCAAGAGTCTTTTCCAGCACGATCAATTTGATGGCATCCTTTACAGCGATGCTGATTGTTATGGTGGCAACAAGAACGGAACTTCACTGGACTGCTTTTTTATTTCCCATACCGCTGATTCTGCTGGTACTTTTTTCGTTAGGAATCGGCCTGATCCTGTCGGCAGTAACAGTTAAATTTAGAGACATTATACATTTATATGGAGTTTTTGTAACGGGTCTGTTGTATTTAACACCTGTTATTTATCCGATGTCGATTTTACCTGATTGGTTATATAAAGTGGTTATGCTGAATCCATTGACGAATATTTTAATGATGTTCCGAGATGTGATGTTGAACAACAGCATGTTCAGCTTATCCTCCCTGTTGATTGCACTTATTGAGGCATTCTTGTCTTTGGGGATCGGTCTGTACGTCTTTTATAAGAATCAGGATAAGTTCATTTTAAATATTTAGGAGTTGATTATGGATAGAAAAACAGTTGTAAAAGTAGAAAATGTATCAATGAAGTTTAACCTTTCATCTGAAAAGTTCGACAGTTTTAAAGAATACATTATAAAGAGTATTAAAAACCAGGTATCTTATGATGAATTTTGGGCGCTGAAAGATATATCTTTTGAGGTAATGCAGGGAGACTCTCTAGGCCTGATCGGTCTCAATGGCAGCGGGAAGAGTACGATGCTTAAAACAATAGCCGGGGTATTAAAACCTACCCAGGGTTCCGTGGCAGTCTATGGGAATGTAGCTCCGCTGATTGAACTTGGAGCAGGATTTGATTTTGATTTGACGGCCAAGGAGAACGTTTATCTAAATGGTGCACTTCTGGGATACTCAAGGAAAATGATGGAGGGATATTATAACGACATTGTGGAGTTTTCAGAGCTTCATGACTTTATGGATGTACCAGTCAAGAATTTTTCTTCGGGAATGGTGTCCCGGCTTGCGTTTGCTATAGCAACGATCGGCACGCCAGATATATTGATTGTAGATGAGGTGCTGTCTGTAGGCGATTTTCGTTTCCAGCAAAAGTGTGAGGAGAGGATTCACCACATGATGGATTCCGGGACAACAATCTTGTTTGTATCCCACAGCATTGAGCAGGTAAAATCTATCTGCAACAAGATTGTCTGGCTTGAGAAAGGGAAGCTCAGAAGATTTGGAGATGCAGAGGAAATCTGTGAAGAATATAGTAAATGCTATTGATAAGTGCTGAGGAGATAAGATGAAAAGAGTAAAAAGTCTGATTATAATTGTTCTTATACTCGCGGCTGCATTTTTGTATGCCCATATAGGAAAAAATAATCTGGTATATGATAAGAATGTGGATAACAGTCAGTACATTCCAACAGGAGCTGTAGCAAAAATAGAACAGACTTTTGTAGGCCAGGAGGAGACACTGGATGGATTTCGTGCTAAGTGCCAGGTAATTGGGGATGTCACGGGAATGAAAGTAAAATACTCACTGTTAAATATGGAGAGCGGCGAGAAAGAAGCGCAGGGGACTGCGGATGCTGAAAAAATAAAAAATGGACGCTTTTATTATTTTAAATTTGATACTGTAAAAAATTGTAAGGGGAATAAGTACAAAGTCATTTTTGAGAACGAGAGCGTGGATGAATCCAAAGGAATAGGGTTCAGTTTTCAGCCTGAAACAGAGACGGGAACCGAACTTACAATTAAAGGTGTAAATACAACAGGCACAATGATCGTAAAAGTAGTAACGGAAAGATTTGATCTAGAGACCTTTATTGTTCTGTTGGTATTTATATTATATGTAGCAGTTTTTATTAAATTTTTGTACAGATTGTTCAAATAGGCAGATTCAGAAAGAGAAGGATTGTATGGATTTTAAATATTATATTGACCAAAAAAAGTTCAGGATAAAACCGGCAGAAAGATATATCCGTGTAAATGGATGGTGTTTTGAGAAAAATGGAGAGCCGTTTACCTATGAATCCGTAGTGAATGGTAAAGTGGTTGAGAGCAGAATAAAAAAGATTGTACGACCTGATGTACAAAACAAGTTTGGCGGAAAGTATAGTCCGGCTGCGGATACCGGGTTTCACATAAAGACTTATGTCGATTGTGGTGTTACTCCGGAAAGTTATCGTCTCTACATCCGCCGGGGCAGCTACAGAAAATGTATTGTTTCCATGGACCGAAAAGAGATCATTGCTTTAAAGGATGAGAGTACGATTTCTTATAATATTGACTGGATACATGTTGAACCTCTGAAAATTATACTATCAGGATGGGCAGTATCTACATCAGGTACAGATAAGGTACATGTCAGTATAAGGGATGATATGGACAAGGCTCTAAAAGTAAAAATGCAGAGGACAAAGCGAAAAGATGTAGAGGATGCAGGGCTCATTGAGGCTCACAATGTGGAATGCGGATTTATAGTTGAATTTATATGCGATCCAGGAAAATGCTATACACTGGTTATAGAAGACGGAGTGAAACGGAAAAAGATCCGGCTTGATCCGGTAAAACTTAAAAAGTACGAGAGAGCACAGCGCAGCAAGCAGTTTGCAGTACGGTTTGTAAAGGCATTAAATAAAAAGAACATAGAAAAAGGGATGAAGTACCTTCGGAAAAATGGATTGTATGGATTGAAGGATCACATTTTGTCCTGTGTAAATGCACAGGGGAAACCATATCAACAGTGGTTTGAGGAAAACAAAGCTACAGAAGCAGATTTGAAGAAGCAGAGAGAGACCATATTTGCATGGCAGCCGAAGGTCAGTATTATTGTTCCCACTTATAAAACTCCGGAGATCTTTTTGCGGGAGATGATTGATTCTGTCAGGAACCAGTCCTATCAGAACTGGGAGCTGTGTATTGCCGATGGAAGCGGTGGTGACGAAACCGTGGAAAGAATTCTTGAGGAGTATGCTGTCAAGGACAGCAGAATCAAATATTGTTTACTAAAAGAAAATCTTGGTATATCAGGAAATACAAATGCAGCGCTGGATCTAGTGAGCGGAGATTATGTGGGGCTGTTTGACCATGATGACGTTCTGACACCGGATGCCCTTTTTGAAGTAGCAAGTGCATTGCAGGAATACAGATACGATATACTCTATACAGATGAGGATAAGATGACAGGAGACGGTTCGGAGTACAATGATCCGAATTTTAAGCCGGATTTCAGCATGGACTTATTCCGTTCCCATAATTATATTACGCATTTCTTCGTTGTTAAGACAGAAATTATTAAAAAGATTGGTGGGTTCAGAAGTGAATTTGACGGATCTCAAGATTATGATTTGATGTTTAGATGCATTGAAGAGTCTGAGAAGATACGGCATATACCGAAAATATTATATCATTGGAGAATTCATATGAATTCTGTAGCCGGTGATCCTGCTAGCAAAATGTATGCATATGAAGCAGGAAAACATGCAATCGAAGAGCACTTAAAACGAGTTGGAATCGAAGCGTCTGTTGAGCACGTGGGACTGTGGGGAATGTACCATGTAAAATATGCAACTCCGGGAGATCCTAAAATATCTATTATTATACCAAATAAAGACCATATAGAGGACTTAGACCTCTGTATTAAATCAATTCATAAACGGAGTATTTATAAAAATTACGAATTTATTATCATAGAAAACAACAGCAGCGAAAAGAAAACCTTTGAATATTATAAATATCTGGAAGAGCAATACTCCAATGTTAAAGTAGTATACTGGAAAGAAGGATTTAATTATTCTGCTATCAATAATTTTGGCGTACAGTATGCTACCGGTGAATACCTGCTGTTTCTGAACAATGATACGGAGATGATAACAGAATCTGCGCTCTCAGAGATGCTTGGTATCTGCATGCGGAAGGATGTGGGAGCTGTAGGAGCGAAACTGCTGTATGCTGATGATACAGTACAGCATGCAGGGATAGTCATTGGTTTCGGAAATTATGCAGGACACGTACATGTAGGACTGAAGCGCGATGACTATGGGTATATGGTGAGGGCTCGGATAAACTGCAACTATAGTGCAGTAACAGCCGCGTGCCTGATGACAAAGAAAGCCCTTTTTGAGGAGGTAGGCGGCTTTGACGAACAATTTGCTGTTGCCTGCAATGATGTGGATCTCTGCCTGAAATTAAGAAAAGCAGATAAACTGATAGTTTATAATGCATTTTCAGAGTGGCATCACTATGAATCAAAATCAAGAGGCTACGAAGATACTCCAGAAAAGTTAAAACGCTTTGAGAGAGAAGTAGAAAAATTTCAGAAGAAATGGCCGGAGATACTGGAAAAGGGTGATCCGTTCTACAACCCTAATTTTGCAATTAACCAGGCGCCTTATACGTTGCCGTAAGATGCAGAAAAAGTAAGAGTTCAGAGATGCCTGAACTGTTGAACCAGATGAGTTAGACACAATGAAGGGAGTTACATTATGTGTGGAATAGTTGGATATGTAGGTGAAAAACAGGCAGCCCCCATTTTGCTGGACGGTTTGTCAAAACTGGAATACCGCGGTTATGATTCCGCCGGCATTGCAGTATATGACGGACAAGAGATCGAGATGAAGAAATCCAAGGGCCGCCTTAAGGTACTGAATGAGCTGACCCATGACGGGGCGACCCTGCCGGGAACGGTCGGAATCGGGCATACGAGATGGGCGACCCACGGGGAACCGTCCGATGTCAATGCACACCCGCATTTCAATAAAGAAGAGAGTATCATCGTTGTACACAATGGAATTATAGAGAATTATCTGAAACTGAAAAACAAACTGGTCAATAAAGGGTATGAATTTATATCGGATACGGATACGGAGGTGATCGCCCATCTGCTGGACTATTATTACCAGGGAAATCCGCTGCAGACGATCACGAAGATTATGCACCGCATGGAGGGATCCTATGCGCTGGGAATTATGTTTAAAGACCATCCGGATGAGCTTTATGCGGTACGTAAGGACAGTCCGCTTATTGTCGGTAAATCCGAGGGAGGCTGCATTATAGCATCCGATGTGCCGGCAGTGCTGAGGTATACGCGGGACGTCTATTTTATAGAAAACGAAGAAATTGTCAGAATGACTGCGGGAACTATGGAGTTTTTCAATGTGGATGAGGAACCGATTGAAAAGGAATCCACCCATATTGAATGGGACGTGGATGCCGCCGAAAAAGGCGGATATGAGCACTTTATGCTGAAGGAGATGTATGAGCAGCCGAAAGCGATTACAGATACCTTTTCACCGCGCATCAAAGGCGGTGATATCG
This sequence comes from Clostridiales bacterium VE202-21, assembly GCA_000509105.1. Taxonomy (GTDB): domain Bacteria; phylum Bacillota; class Clostridia; order Lachnospirales; family Lachnospiraceae; genus Faecalicatena; species Faecalicatena contorta. The sequence goes on from BAIF02000060.1 coordinate 89,506, forward strand.
TGATCGAAGAGCTGAATATGACGGACGAGGAGATACAAAAGATCGACAAGATCATGATCGTGGCCTGCGGTTCCGCATACCACGCGGGGATGACCAGTAAATATGTATTCGAGGGAATGGCGAGGATTCCCGTGGAAGTGGACCTGGCCTCGGAGTACAGATACCGGGATCCCATCGTTGAGGAGGGGACCCTGGTTGTTATCATCAGCCAGTCGGGGGAGACAGCAGATTCACTGGCGGCCCTGAGGGAGTCTAAGGCAAGAGGGGCCAAGGTTCTAGGAATTGTAAATGTGGTGGGAAGTTCCATTGCCAGGGAGGCAGATAATGTCATGTATACCTGGGCAGGGCCGGAGATCGCGGTAGCTACCACCAAAGCATATTCCTGTCAGCTCATCGCTATGTATCTGCTGGCCATGAAATTTGCAAAAGTACGGGGAAAAATAACCGATGCGGATCTAAAGACGTATATTGAGGACTTGAAACGGATTCCAGATCAGGTAGAACTGCTTCTGAATAATAAAAACAGAATTCAGAAATTTGCCAATAGATATCTGGCGGCCAGAGATGTATTTTTTATCGGAAGGGGAATCGATTATTCGATTTCTATGGAAGGTTCCTTGAAATTGAAGGAAATTTCTTACATACACTCGGAAGCATATGCGGCAGGTGAACTGAAACACGGCACGATCTCCCTGATCGAAGAGGGAACACTTGTAGCCGCGGTTCTGACGCAGGAAAATTTGTATAAAAAGATGATCAGCAATATGGTAGAGGTCCGGACCCGGGGGGCGTTTGTTCTGGCTGTTACAAACGAGGGCAACGACGAGGTAGAGCGCGCAGCTGACTATGTAATCTATATACCGGAAACAAACCGTTATTTTACAAATTCGCTGGCTATCATCCCGCTTCAGCTGTTTGGATATTATATTTCTGTAGGCAGGGGCTGCGATGTGGATAAGCCGAGAAATCTCGCCAAATCGGTAACAGTTGAATAAAATGACGGCTGTTTCAAAATTTGTTAAATAAATAAACACAATTCCATCACAAAGAGCGGCTATTATATCAATATAAAATACAAGAGAAAGAAGGTATTTGTATGGAAAATCAATATAATTATTACAATCCCGAAGGACAGCAGGGGAATGCTCAGTATAATAGCCAGCCGGATCACGACAGTCACAGCAGAAAACCAAAAAAGAAAATGCCCAAGGCTGTCGTAGTAACCGGATGCGCTCTATTATTTGGAGTTGTTTCCAGCGCAACATTTTTAACATCTAATATTGTGGGCAGTAAGGTACTGGGGCTGAATGAGTCATCTAATACAGCGGCGAAGAATACGGCTCCGGTTAATAGCAGCTCTCTTACCAAAACATCCAGTGTCATCACATCAGATGTATCCGGTGTTGTGGAAAGCGTTATGCCTTCCATTGTTTCAATCACCAATATGAGTGTCCAGCAGGTGCAGGATTTCTTCGGAGGCATATCCCAGCAGCAAAGCGAGAGCGCAGGGACGGGTATCATTATCTCCCAGAATGATTCGGAACTTTTGATTGTGACGAACAATCATGTGGTGGAAGGCAGCGAGACACTGACAGTTACGTTCGATGACGGCACAAGCCTCGAGGCAGATATTAAAGGGACAGACCCGTCTCATGACCTGGCAGTTATTGCCGTGCCGTTGGATACGATTTCCAAAGATACAATGGATAAGATCGCAGTAGCTACCCTGGGAGATTCTACTCAGTTGAAAGTGGGGGAACCGGCCATTGCCATCGGAAACGCACTCGGATACGGCCAGTCTGTTACGACAGGTGTAATAAGCGCGACGGATCGTGAGAGTACGACTACAGACACTATGACAGGTGAAACAACAACCAGCGATGTCAGACTGATTCAGACAGATGCAGCGATCAATCCAGGAAACAGCGGCGGCGCGCTTGTGAATGCAAACGGGGAGGTTATCGGAATTAACTCCTCCAAACTTGTAGGAAGCTCTGTCGAAGGTGTCGGCTACGCAATTCCGATCAGCGATGTGTCAGATATTATTACGAATCTCATGAATCAGCAGACAAAATCCAAAGTTGCAGAAGCGGACAGAGGATATCTGGGAATCGAAGGTATTGATGTGACTTCTGAGAATGCGCAGAGATTTAATATGCCGCTTGGTGTTTATGTGACAGATGTTACCAGCGGAGGCGGAGCAAAAGCAGCTGGAATGACGAAGGGGGGAGTCATAACAGCATTGAATGGAACAACGATTGACAGCATGAATACACTGAAAGAACAGTTAAGATATTATGCAAAAGGTGACACTGTGACGCTGACGGTCCAGGTTCCAGGCAGTAACGGGGAATACACTGAAAATACCTATCAGGTAACATTAGGTGCAAAGGCGGAATAGCCTTATAGGAAATCAGATATATACCTGCAGGACATCTTTCATGTATGTCCTGCAGGGACAGAAAGAACACACAGCGGCAGGTACCGCATAAATAAAATACAGGACGCAGCCTTCATGGTAAGGCTGGGTCCTGTATTTTAAATTTATGAGCCGTTCGTTTGAAGGGGTTATATCAACAGATAGAGCTTGCTGATGCAGCTTTATTTACAGCCGCAGTCCTGACGAATATCGAATTCAGGATTGATGGCATAGAAGTTTTTACTGTCCAGATTATCCTGAACGATGCGCAGGCTTTCACCGAACCTCTGATAATGAACAATCTCACGTTCTCTCAGGAAACGTATAGGATCGCAGACTTCTGGGTCTTTCACCAGTCTCAGGATATTGTCATAAGTTGTTCTTGCTTTCTGTTCCGCAGCCATATCTTCATGGAGATCTGTGATCGGATCGCCTTTTGACTGGAACACGGTTGCCGTCCATGGCATCCCGCTCGCCGCTTGCGGCCAGAGCGCAAGGGTATGGTCTACATAATAGGTACCGAAGCCGGATTTCTCAATTTCTTCCGGTGTCAGGTTTCTGGTGAGTTGATGGACAATGGCACAGATCATCTCCATATGAGCCAGTTCTTCCGTGCCGATATCTGTCAGAATACCAGTCACTTCTTTGTAAGGCATTGTGTATCTCTGTGAGAGATAACGCATAGAAGCAGCGAGCTCGCCGTCGGGTCCCCCAAATTGTGTGATAATGATCTGAGCAATTTTCGGGTTGGTCTGTGTAATTTTTACAGGATACTGCAGTCTTTTTTCATAACCCCACATATACTAACATCCTCCTTCCTGCCATGGCCATGGCTCATTGATCCAGTCCCACCTGTCAGCGCAGGAATAGATAGTAGTATCAATTGTAAGAGGACCATAGTATGCGGCATATTCTTTCAGAGCCTCATTTCTCATACGGCTGTACTCGCGAAAGTAAGCGAGTGCATCTTCATCGCAGGGATGGGTATCCAGAAAAAGTTTCACGTCATCCACCGCGAAGCTGACCGCATTGATATGGTCAAGTAAATCTTTTCTGCATGGACGTTCACTCATCGATTACACCCTCCTCTTCCATGAAATGGTTTTGAGAGGTCTTCAAAAATTGTACCTCTCTGTAACCCTTTACAAGGTTCGTATAAATTCCGCCATTTCTGCCAGGGTACGTATGCCATAGCAATTGGGAAATCTTCCAATGCATCATAACGGCATCCACACGGCTGTGACGGACGGCGTTCCGGAGTGCGGCATTCACGCTGTTCTGGTTTGTGGTGTTCCGGAGTGCGGCAACCGCATTGTTCTGGGTTACGGGATTCTGGAGCTCGGCAACCGCATTGTTCCGGTTTTCGTGGTTCTGGAGTGCGGCAACCACATGGTTCCGGTTTGCGTGGCTCTGGAGCACGGCATCCACAAGGTTCTGTTGAGCCGCACTGGCGGCGGTCAGTTCTCGGCATGGGGGCAGGTGCAGGACGGCAGTTATTATTACCGTTCGGCATGCTGCGGCAGTTATTATTGTTCATTTGTCTGCCGTAGCGCATATTGTTTTGACAATTCGCCATTTGCGATATCTCCTTCCATATCATTTACAATATTATAGTATGGAAGAAAATTAAAAAGGTTCCACTTTACAATTTGGCAAAAGTCTTATATAATATAACAAGTGAGGCGGGGTGTGGCTCAGTTTGGTTAGAGCGCACGGCTGGGGGCCGTGAGGTCGCAGGTTCGAATCCTGTCACCCCGATCAGAGTAGCAGTGCATAAGAGCACTGCTTTTCTTATGTTAAACATGTTATTTGGAATTGATCATTTTTGGCGAAAAATCATGCCAATCTCCCATCTTTTAAAAAAAGTTGTTTTTATATGTAAAAAAAGCTATAATATAGGACAAGTTATATAGTATAGTATCCTTTGATACGCGGTAGAACAGGAAGGCATAATAAAAGGAGATAAATTTTTATGTGTGGATTTGCAGGATTTGTAGGAGAAGTTGAAGATAGAGAACAGGTACTGGTCAATATGATGAACACGATCGTACACAGAGGACCGGACAGTGAGGGCAGGTATGTGGATGAGGATGCGGCGCTGGGGTTCAGACGGCTGAGCATCATCGACCTCTCACCGGTGGGAGACCAGCCGTTGTATAATGAGGACCGCAGCATGGTGCTGGTGTTTAACGGAGAGATATATAATTACCAGGATCTGCGGAAAGACCTAGTGGAGGCTGGTCATCTATTTGTATCAAATACGGATTCCGAGACTCTGCTGCACGGCTACGAGGAGTGGGGCGAGAACCTCGTAGACAGGCTGCGCGGGATGTATGCATTTGCAATCTGGGATATAAAGAAGAAAAAACTTTTTGCGGCAAGGGATATTTTTGGCATTAAACCTCTGTATTATGCAAAGATGAATGGCGCCCTGATGTTCGGTTCAGAAATCAAGTCTTTTATGGAGCATCCAAAATTTGATAAGGTCTTTAATGAGGCAGCCCTTGGAAATTACCTTTCTTTCCAGTTTGTCCCTACGAATGAGACTTTCTTCAAGGGGGTATTTTGCCTTCAGCCGGGCCATTATTTCACATATGAAAACGGAAAGATGGAAATAACCAGGTACTTTGAACCTCATTTTACGGGAGACAGCAGGAAGTCCTTTGAGGAGATTGTGGAAGATGTCGAACACGTTATGAAAGAGTCGGTGGAAAAACACAAAATCAGCGATGTTGAGGTCGCTTCCTACCTGTCAAGCGGCGTGGATTCCAGTTACCTGACGTATCTGGGGCAAGTGGACCGTACCTTCACTGTAGGGTTTGACGAGGGTAAATACAGTGAGATTCAGGATGCAAAGGAATTTGCGGCAAGCATCAATATGCAGAACGATGCAAAGGTAATCACGCCCGAGGAATATTGGGACAAATTATCGGATATCCAGTATTATATGGACGAACCGGTGGCGGATCCAGCTGCGATCGCCCTGTATTTTTTGAGCGAAGAGGCTGCCAAGAAGGTAAAAGTTGTACTTTCGGGAGAGGGCTCTGACGAGCTTTTCGGAGGCTATAATATATATTGTGAACCTCTGGAGCATACCGGATTTAATAAGATTCCCATGTGCATCAGAAGAGTGCTTGGTAAGTTTGCGGAGCGTTGTCTGCCAAGAGGAGTGAAGGGGAGAGGATTTCTGATGAGGCACGGCAAGACACTGGAGGAGCGGTATTTTGCAAATGCCACGAATATTTTTACGGAGCGAGAAGCCAGCCGTCTGCTCAAGAAAGGATGTGAGCCCGGAATTCAGAAGGTAACCCGACCACTTTATGAACGGGTAAAGGGAAAAGACCCGGTAACGAAGATGCAGTACGTGGATCTGCATCTGTGGCTTGTGCACGATATCCTGATGAAGGGCGATAAGATGGGAATGGCTAATTCGCTGGAGGTCAGGGTGCCGTTTCTGGACAGGGAGGTGCTGGAACTGGCCGAGACACTGCCGCTGGATTATAAAGTGCGCGCACCAAGGACTAAGGTGGCTCTGAGGGCGGCCGCAGATAAAGTAATACGGAGTAAGACGGCAGAAAAGAAAAAGCTGGGCTTTCCGATTCCGATCAGAGTTTGGCTGAGGGAAGAGAAGTATTATAATATAGTAAAAAAGATGTTTACATCCGAAGCGGCGGAGAAGTTTTTCAATACAGACATGCTGGTGAAAATGCTGGATGAGCATAAGGATGGTAAGAATACAAATGAGAAAACAGACAACAGCCGTAAGATCTGGACGGTCTATATTTTCCTTGTCTGGTATGACAGATTTTTTGAGCATGGCAAACCGGTGCATCCGGCTATGAGCAGCAGATAGGAAAAGAAGGACAGCTGGCCGAAGCCGATGGCGGCCGGCTGTTTTAAGGTGTCTGTTTTCGTAATATGCCACAAGAATACCTGGCAGAAGTAAACAGATGAGATCTTTTGTAAAAATTCAGGAACAGGGGAGATATCATGAGAAGCAGGACAGTGCAGCCGATTCGAAATAACGGGAGGAAGCGTGCAACGCCGCCGGGCAGAGGCGGCAGTGATGGCAGCAGTATAGAAGCCAGGAGAAAGAGGCCGGACGCAACACGGCCCATGCAGAGCGTTCCGCACTCTCCGCCGCCTGCGGAAAAAAAGGCCGGAAAGAAGAAGTGGGTGAAAAAGGGCATCCGGTATTTTGATTACGATCTGCTGCTGGTGATCATTTTTCTGATGTGTTTTGGTCTGGTGATGCTATACAGTACCAGCGCCTACAGTGCACAGTCAGACTTTGAGAACGATATGTATTATTTTTCCAAGCAGGCGGTCATCAGTGTTTTGAGTTTTGCCGCTATGTTTATAGTATCCAAGATTGACTATCATATATATGGAGCGTTTGCGTTTGAACTTTACATATTCGCTATGATTATGATGGCTCTGGTACAGACACCGCTGGGAATTGAAATATATGGAGCCAGAAGATGGATCCAGCTGCCGGGAAATTTGACGCTGCAGCCATCTGAGATAACCAAGATAGCGGTGATATTGTTTATATCCTATGAATTGTGCAGGCTGGGGAAGAAAATCAATACGAGAGAAGGGCTTGTGAGGATTATGGCATTCGGTGTAATTGCGGCCGGGGGTGTCATGTTTCTGACAGACAATCTAAGTACGGCGATTATTGTGATGGCGATCACCTGCATACTGATTTTTGTAGTTCACCCTAAGACAAAGCCTTTTATCGCGGTGGTGGGAGCATTTACCGCAGTGGCGGTCGTGGGGATTTCCGTGATGGCGGCGACCATTACCACAAGTGAAAACTTTCGTCTGCGCCGGATCATTACATGGCTGGATCCGGAGAACCACGCGGACAAAGGCGGCTTCCAGGTAATGCAGGGGCTGTATGCAATCGGTTCCGGCGGATTTTTTGGAAAAGGTCTCGGAAACAGTACACAGAAACTCGGGGTAATTCCGGAAGTGCAGAATGATATGATCCTATCTATTGTCTGCGAGGAGCTGGGGGTTTTCGGCGCGATTGTGATACTGGTCTTGTTTGGCCTTTTATTGTACAGGCTGATGTTTATAGCCAGAAATGCGCCCGATCTGTACGGTTCCCTGATTGCTACCGGGATTTTTGCCCACATTGCACTTCAGGTAATTCTGAATATTGCAGTTGTTACCAACTTGATTCCTACAACGGGTATTACGCTTCCCTTCATTAGTTACGGAGGGACATCCATCTTGTTTCTGATGACGGAGATGGGGATTGCACTGGGAATATCCAGAAAAATCAAATTGGGTGACGGGTAATTAAAAAAATATCTTTTCATACGATATAAAGTGTGCTATATTAGTATGTAGTATTTAAAACTACATATAATAGATGCGGAATGCACTATTTGTAGTGTGGGAGGATATAATATGAGCTATAAAGTAATTGTAGACAGCTGCGGTGAATTAACGGAAGATATGAAAAAAAGCGGGCTTTTTGAGACCGCTTCCCTGAGTATGGAAGTGGGCGGAGTCCGGATCATAGACGATGAGACATTTGATCAGGCCGATTTTTTGAGACGCGTGGCGGCAAGCCCGGAATGTCCCAAGTCTTCCTGCCCGTCGCCGGAAGAATACATGGAGAGATATCACTGTGAAGCGGACAGGGTTTACGCGGTTACTCTGTCTGCGGAACTGAGCGGGTCCTATAACAGCGCGGAGTTGGGCAGAAAGCTTTACAAAGAAGAATATGGAGAAAAAGACATCTATATTTTCAATTCTCGATCCGCATCCGTGGGAGAGACCCTGATTGCGATGAAGATACAGGAATGCGAAGACCGGGGAATGACGTTCAAAGAGGTGATTGACACCGTTGAAAGATATATCGCGGGGCAGAATACTTATTTTGTACTTGAGACCCTGGATACCCTCAGAAAAAATGGCAGGCTGTCGGGTATTAAAGCAATCGTGGCAAGCGCCTTGAACATTAAGCCGGTTATGGGTGCAAAACCCGAGGGCATCATCTGCCAGCTGGGACAGGCAAGGGGCATGAAAAGGGCGCTGGCAAAAATGGCGGATCACATAATCGAAGATCTGGAGATGCCGGAGGATAAGATACTGGCGATTTCCCACTGTAACTGTGAGGAGAGGGCGCTGGAAGTACAGCGGATGCTTTTAGAGAAGATTCATGTCAAGTCCAGCTTCATTATAGATACGGCCGGGATCAGCACAATGTATGCAAGCGACGGTGGAATTATAGTTGTGATATAGAAAAGTTTGTGATAAAATGCTGTTAGGCAGTGAGAACGGATAATGTTCTCAAAAAGATACACGAAGGAGTTTAAAGATGAGCCAGGAAAAAGTAGATAGATACAAACAAGAAAAAGCCAACAGGAAGAAAATAGTTAAAAAGCAGAGAATCATGAATGTTGTGCGCAAAACAGTGCTCAGCTTAGCAGTAATAGCTTTAGTCGGATGGCTGGGATACTCGGCATACCAGACACATGAAGCGGGGAAAGAAAGACCTGTAGCTCAGGTAAACTATGACTCCATCAATAATTATATGAGCCAGTTGAGTCAATAGCGGGGGAAGCGCGAAATGTGGGGCCGCCTGAACGGCAAGGTGTGTATGCCTTTTGCAGGGGCGGTATATGTATCAAGATTTGCTAAAATGAAAAAGACGAAAAAGCAGGGCAACCTCGGCAGGCCGTCCGAAATTCTGATGAATTTCGTACGTCCGGCCGAGGCAAAACCGTGATCCGGAATCACGGTTTTGACCCTGCTTTTTCGTCTTTTTCATTTAAGCAAATCTAAGATGCATATACAGCCCCTGCAAAAGGCATACACACCTTGCCGCTCAGGCTGGGTGCATCATAGCGGATTTGTCCGCTGGGGATTACTTAACTGGGCCTCGTGGACGGTGACGAAAGGGGGACGGGGATGGGATCCGTTTGAAACTCCCTCCATCTGTCCCCACTCGAATTAATTCCCCACCAGCCACCACGAATTGAAGAACATCTCCACCTGCCTCCACTCAGATTGATTCCCCCACAGGCCCCCACCTAAACATAATTTCCCCCACTTCTCTCCATTGCACAAAAATCCCCTATCATCTAATATCCACCCCACCAATGTCAATCAATCCTCTCCCCAAAGCGCAAGCGTAAACCTCCGCCCAGCCCCGCGCCCCAGCCATTCCCGCCAATTCCCCAAAGGGGAAGCGGCAGTTGTCAGTTTCCGGATGAACACAGCCGGGAAAAGCGGGAATATGGGGGCCAGGGGCGTCTTTGCGGGAGTTAGCCGGACTTAAAGAAAAAAGGCGGAAAACCGGGACAAAAACTGTGATCACAAATCATAGTTTTTCCTTGACTCTGAGATCAAAATCATCAGATTTTGGGCTCAGTGTCAAGGTTGTCCTGGTTTTCCGTCTTTTTTCTTTTAGTCCGGCTTACCCCCGCATACCGCCCCAGGCCCCCATATTCCCGCTTTTCCCGACGGACTCACCCAACCTCCACTCCCCCTCCCAAGAATTTTTTTGAAAAAAGGACTTGAAAATGGAGGAAGAGTGGTTTACAATGGTGACAAGTGGTAGGAAGTGGTAGTGAGTGGCACAAAGTGGGGAGGAATGTGGAGGCCCACTTAGCAGAAGGGGTTCCGGATGTTATTAGGAGAGTTTAATCATACAATTGATGAAAAAGGCCGACTAATCATCCCAGCCAAGTTACGAGACGATTTGGGAGATAGTTTCGTAATTTGTAATGGCTTGGAGGGCTGCCTTTTTGTCTACTCCATGGACGAATGGAACAAATTCGTTGCCGAACTGGAAACCTTACCACGCATGAGTAAAGATGCCAGAGTATTCAAGCGTTATTTCTTCGGAAGTGCATCAGAAGGCAGTTTTGATAAGCAGGGAAGGGTACTTGTACCTCCGACGCTTAGGAAAGCAGCCGGACTGGAAAAAGATGTTGTCCTCGTGGGAGTTCAGGACCGCGTTGAAATCTGGGATAAGGCACTTTGGGAAGAGCGGAGCATGGTCAGCGAAGAGGATCTGGATGCCATTGCAGAAAGAATGGAAGCAATTGGGATCAGAATCTAAAAGTGATGGCTGCTCTTTTGACAAATGGAGGAATTTATGGCATTCAGGCACACATCAGTTTTACTTGAGGAAACTGTAGACGGTCTGGCGGTAAAGCCGGACGGGATTTACGTTGACGCTACACTCGGCGGGGGCGGACATGCCTTTGAAGTGTGCAGCAAATTAAGCAGCAAGGGGAGTTTTATAGGAATAGACCAGGACGCGGCGGCGATTGAAGCGGCCGGCGCCCGATTACTCGACTTCGGGGAGAGAGTTACAATAATCAGGAGCAATTATTGTGATATGAAGCCGAGGCTCCATGAGATAGGCATTGACAAGGTCGATGGAATTGTTCTGGATCTGGGCGTATCATCTTACCAACTGGATACGGCAGAACGGGGATTTTCCTATCGGACAGATGCACCTTTGGACATGAGGATGGATCAGAGGCAGAAGATGACGGCAAAGGATATTGTCAATGACTACAGCGAATCGGACCTCTACCGCGTGATTCGGGATTACGGGGAAGACAGGTTTGCAAAGAATATTGCAAAGCATATTGTAATCGCACGCGGGAAGGGCCCGATCGAAACTACAGGACAGTTGAATGAGATTATCAGACAGGCCATCCCGATGAAGATCCAAAAGACTTCGGGACATCCCTCCAAGAGGACATATCAGGCCATCAGGATTGAACTAAACCGTGAGCTTGATGTACTTCGGGATACGCTGGACGACATGATTGATCTATTGAATCCGGGCGGAAGGATTTGTATCATAACTTTCCATTCACTGGAGGACCGGATTGTCAAGAGTGCGTTTCGGAAGAATGAGAATCCATGTACCTGTCCGAGCCATTTCCCGGTATGTGTCTGTGGAAATGTATCAAAAGGAAAAGTAATTACAAGAAAACCAATTCTGCCGAGTGAGGAAGAACTGGAAGAAAACAGCCGTTCCAAGAGCGCAAAACTGCGGATATTTGAACGGAGCCTGTACATCCCATCAGGAAGTAGGGAGCCTGATGAGGGTTAAGCTTCCGATTGTGGGGAAGCTGCATTTATTAAGGAGTATAGCAAATAGAGCTCCGTCAGGAAGGGGAGAGCCTGGCGGAACAGTATCAAGGAAAGGGGCAGACGAATATGGCTGCAAGAAGACAAGTTACCGCATACAGAAGATCAGACAGCATGAATAGCAGCCATAGACAGGCATATGTTTATGGGAATACAGTACGCCAGCCGGAAGTCCTGCCAAAGAGAATGCCGGAGGAGCGGCCTCAGCGTCCGGAAAGGACAAGCCGCCAAGTGCGAAAAAACCGGAAAAGAGCAATGAATATGAGCCCCGCTTATGCGGTATTTCTGGTAGCAGCAGCAGTCTGTGCAGTTTTTATATGCGTTGCATATCTGAAACTGCAGTCAGACATTGTAAACAGGTCAGAGAATATTTCAGCGCTGCAGGAGAAGCTTGCAGACCTGACAGACGAGAATGATACGGCGTATAACGCAGCGGCGGACTCCGTAAATCTGGAGGAGATACGCAGCAAAGCCATGAATGAGATGGGAATGGTATATGCGGCGCAGGGCAATGTAGTGGAGTATGAGAGCCCTACAAGCGATTATGTAAAGCAGTACAATGACATACCATCTGACGGTGTTCTGGCGAAATCCAGAGACGTATCAGATTAAGGATAACAACTATGGCAAAACGTAAAAGAAAAAACCGATTTCAATTTTTAACTAAAAAATTTCCGAAGAGGATGCAAAAAAAGCTGGTAATGCTGTTCATGGCAATCATACTGGCTTTTATTGTTCTTGTAGGGAGAATTACTTATATTAATGCCTCTAAGGGGAATAAATATACCAAGATTGTACTTGACCAGCAGGAGTATGACAGCAGAGTAATCCCTTATAAACGGGGAGATATTGTGGACCGCAACGGTACCAAGATCGCTACCAGCGAGAGAGTATACAATGTCATCCTGGATGTAAATGTGATGGTATCGGACGATGATTATATAGAACCCACCATTAAAGTGCTGGAAGACTGTTTTGGAATCAAGGAATCAGAGATCCGGACCCTTATAAAGGAAAAGCCGGAAAGCAGGTATGAAATACTGGCAAAGGGCGTATCCTACGAGAAGGCAAAGGAATTCGAGGCGATCGAGGAAGATAAGAAAAAGAATCCGAATGTCAAGGGAATCTGGCTGGAAGACGATTATAACCGGTCATATCCTTACAACTCCCTGGCCAGTGATGTGGTAGGATTTACCGTATCCGGTAATCAGGGCGCGGTCGGAATTGAGAGCGCATACAATGCGATTCTGAACGGGACCGATGGCCGTGAATATGGATACTTTGACAGTAAATCCACGGTAGAGCGCACGGTGAAGCCGGCAAAGAATGGCAGCACGGTCGTATCCACTATTGATATGACGCTGCAGAGTATTGTGGAACAGAGTATTAGAGAATTCAACGAGGCACATACCGGACAGGAGCGGGAAGGGGAACCCGGAAGTAAGAATACAGCAGTCATAATCATGAACCCCAATACAGGGGAGATTCTGGCCGAGGCATCTTATCCGAATTTTGACCTGAATAATCCCAGAGACCTGACGGGATTATATTCTGAAGAGCAGCTGAAAGAAATGTCGGATGATGAACAGCTTGAAGCAATGAATGCGCTGTGGAGGAATTTCTGCGTCAGCGATGCGTTTGAGCCCGGTTCCACGGCAAAGCCTTTTACGGTTGCGGCAGGACTGGAAACGGGAGCGTTAAAGGGGGATGAGAACTATGTCTGCGGCGGCTATCTGCATGTCGGAGATTATGATATCCATTGCCATCTCCGGACGGGTCATGGGCCGGAAACAGTAGAACAGGCAGTGGCAAATTCCTGCAATGTGGCACTGATGCAGATGGCTGAGTCCATAGGAATCAAGGATTTTACCAGGTATCAGCATATTTTCGGATTCGGTGAATATACCGGGATAGACCTGCCAGGAGAAGCCTCTACGTCACCTCTTGTCTATACGGAAGAGACAATGGGAATTACAGACCTTGCCACCAATTCCTTTGGGCAGGGATTTAATGTGACCATGACGCAGATGGCGGCAGCATTTTCCTCTCTGGTCAACGGAGGGTATTACTATGAACCCCATGTAGTAAAACAGATTCAGGATGAAAGCGGAAAAGTCATTGAGACCAAGGATCCGGTACTTCTTAGAAAGACAGTTTCTTCGGAAACATCGACCACGGTCAAACAATATATGAAGGCGGTTATGACTACCGGAACAGGTCAGGGCGCCGCAGTGGAGGGCTATGATATCGGAGGAAAAACCGGTACTGCCGAGAAACTACCGCGTGATCAGGGAAAGTATCTGCTATCCTTCATAGGGTACGCTCCGCAGGAGAATCCGGAGGTCGTTGTATATGTGGTCATAGACGAGCCAAACGTACCGGATCAGTCCACCAGCACCTATGTTCTGGAGCTGTCAAACAAAATTATGGCGCAGGCATTTCCTTATCTTGGTATTACAACAATGGAGGGGTATACTGCAGCTACGGTAGGAACCGTACAGGAGGGCACACAGCCCCAGCAGACGGAGTACGAGAATTTTGATTCTGCCTATGAGGATACTTATGATAATGCAGACGGCTCCTATATAGATGAAAATTACAATCCGGACCTGGATGACTGGGCGGCCGGTCAGCCAACGGAATAGAATACGCATAACCTTACAAAAGATGTAATATGTTATAAAAATGTCTTTTGTAAGGTTATTTATTTATGAAGAACAAAACATATAATAAAAGGAAGATACTTGTCGTATTCTGCTGTGCATCCGTCATTTTGCTGGCACTGATCGGCCGCCTTGTATATCTCATGGTATTCGACGCAGAATACTACCAGAAAAAAGCGGAATCACTTCACGAAAGAGAGCGGGAGATCAAAGCGGCCAGGGGAGAAATCGTGGACAGAAATGGGACAGTGCTTGCCACAAATAAGACGGTCTGTACGATTTCCGTAATACACAATCAGATAGAAGATCCGGAACTGGTAATCCAGACGCTGATGAAAGAGCTGGAGCTGGATGAGGAGACTGTGCGCAAAAGGGTTGAAAAAGTTTCTTCGATGGAAAAAGTAAAAACAAATGTGGCCAAAGAAGTGGGGGACAGAATCCGCAATTATAATCTGGCCGGCGTTAAGGTGGACGAAGATTTTAAGCGTTATTACCCCTACGATGAGATTGCCTCAAAGGTGCTGGGATTTACAGGCGGTGATAACCAGGGAATTATCGGGCTGGAAGTGAAGTATGAAGAGTACCTCAAAGGAATAAATGGGACGATCCTGACTGTGACGGATGCGAGGGGAATCGAACTGGAGGGAATCGCGGAGGACCGGATCGAACCTGTGGCGGGAAATACACTGCAGATAAGCCTGGATTACAATATTCAGTCTTTCTGTGAGCAGGCGGCCCTGAAGGTAAAAGAAGAAAAACAGGCGGACAGCGTTTCCGTGTTGATGATGAATCCCCAGAACGGTGAAATACTGGCAATGGTAAATGTTCCGGAATTTAATCTGAACGAGCCGTATATACTAAATACAGGGACAGATATGGACACGTTGACGGACGAACAGAAACAGGAAGAGCTCAACCGTATGTGGAGAAATGGATGCATCAACGACACATATGAACCAGGTTCTGTATTTAAGATAATTACGGCTTCTGCATGTCTCGAGGAAGGCGTTGTCAGTCTTAGTGATAACTTCTCATGCCCTGGTTACAGAGTCGTGGAGGACAGAAAGATACGCTGTCATAAGGTGGGAGGCCATGGCGCCGAGACCTTTGTACAGGGGATACAGAACTCCTGCAACCCTGTATTTATCGATATCGGGCTCAGGCTCGGTTCCGATAAATTCTATGATTATTTTAAACAGTTCGGCCTCCTTAGCCTGACAAATGTTGACCTGCCGGGAGAGGCTGGAACCATTATGCATAAGAAGGAAGATATCGGTACGGTGGAACTGGCCACAATCTCCTTTGGGCAGTCATTCCAGGTTACGCCGATTCAGCTGGCGACAACAGTCAGTTCCCTTGTAAACGGCGGCAGGAGGGTAACACCGCACTTAGGGATGGCAGTACTGGATAAAGAGGGGAATGAGATCGAAAAATTAAAGTATAAAGAGAAGAAGGGGATTGTGTCTGAGGAGACTTCCGCAACCATGAGGATGCTTCTGGAAAGCGTTGTATCAGAAGGATCAGGTAAGAATGCCTATATCGAAGGCTATACCATCGGCGGCAAGACTGCGACATCACAGACACTGCCCAGAAGCGCTAATAAGTATATTTCATCTTTTTTAGGATTCGCGCCTGCAGAAAATCCACAAGTGCTCTGCATGGTACTGATCAATAACCCGCAGGGCGTGTATTATGGAGGAACAATCGCCGCACCGGTGGTACGCAGCATTTACGATAATGTCCTGCCGTACCTAGGGATAGAAAAAAAGGAAATCGCACAGGATGAGGCAGAAAAGAACGGTACAGGGGAAGAGGATATGGCGGATTAAGCAGAAAAATGAAGGAGTTCTGTGAGGGGACAAGAGAGAGTTTTGGTTGAAAAAAAGCAGCCAATGAGGTATACTGAATGAGGTGTTCTGCTGCGGGCCGGGAGGACACGAAAGTAGTTAGAATATGGAGCGAATTTCCGTTAACAAAAGAGATGAAGAGGTGTGTGTATGAGTTATCATTTAGCGATTCCGGTATTGATTTCATTTGTATTGAGTTTACTCATGGGACCAGTGGTAATACCGTTTCTTAGAAAACTGAAGATGGGGCAGACCGAGAGAACGGACGGCGTACAGTCTCATTTGAAAAAAGCAGGTACCCCGACGATGGGCGGTGTCATTATCCTTGGCAGCGTGATCATTACCTCCCTGTTTTATGTGAAGGATTATCCCAATATCATTCCGATTTTGTTTTTAACCATAGGCTTTGGACTGATTGGATTTTTGGATGACTATCTGAAAGTGGTAATGAAACGGTCCGATGGGCTGTATCCGAAACAAAAGATGGCGCTTCAGATTGTGGTGACCGCAATCTTTGCCTACTATATTATAAAGGTCGCAAAGATTCCGCTTACGCTGCTGCTTCCGTTTTCGGGCGGCAGGTACTGGGATATCGGCTGGGTCGCGATCCCGCTTATGTTTATTGCGGTGATTGGAACCGTAAACGGCACAAATTTTACGGACGGCCTGGATGGCCTGGCTTCCAGTGTAACCGTGCTGGTAGCGACATTTTTTACCGTTGTGGCAATTGGAACGAAGAGCGGGGTGGAACCGATTACCTGTGCGGTAGTGGGAGCACTGCTTGGATTCCTTCTATTTAATGTATATCCTGCCAGCGTGTTCATGGGAGATACGGGTTCTCTGGCACTGGGAGGTTTTGTCATTGGAACGGCATATATGATGCAGATGCCGCTGTTTGTTATCATCGTAGGCCTGATTTATCTTATAGAAGTGGCTTCGGTCATGATCCAGGTCACCTATTTTAAAAAGACGGGCGGAAAAAGATTCTTTAAAATGGCGCCGATCCATCATCACTTTGAATTGTGCGGATGGTCTGAGACGAGGGTGGTTGCCGTATTCTCCATTGTGACGGCGATCCTGTGTCTGATCGGGCTGATGGGGGTATAAATCATGGACTTAAAAGAAAAAAATGTACTGGTGTTCGGCTCAGGGATCAGCGGAGTGGCGGCAAGCCGTCTGCTTCTGAAAAAGGGCGCCAACGTGATCCTTTATGACGGCAACGCGTCTCTGGACGAGAAGCGGATAAGGGAAGAAATCCTGGATGGTATAAAAGGCAGCGTTAAAATGATACTTGGGGAGCTTCCGGAAGAGGTTCTGGAGACACTGGATCTCATCGTTATGAGTCCGGGCGTGCCAACGGATCTTCCTGTTGTAGACCGGATGAGAGAAAAGAATATTCCTGTATGGGGCGAGATTGAGCTGGCCTATGTTTCAGGGAAGGGTGATGTGCTTGCCATAACCGGTACCAATGGAAAGACGACCACCACAGCGCTTCTCGGGGAAATCATGAAAAATTACAGGGACAGCACTTTTGTGGTGGGGAATATAGGAAACCCTTATACAGATATTGTTCTGGACACCAGGGCAGATTCGGTGATTGTGGCAGAGATGAGCAGTTTTCAGTTGGAGAGCATACATACCTTCCGTCCGAAAGTAAGTGCTGTTCTCAATATTACGCCGGATCATCTCAACCGGCACCACACGATGGATGCCTATATTGCAGCAAAACTGAATGTAGCGAGAAACCAGACCGGGGAAGATACATGTGTTCTGAACTATGAGGACGAGGTGACAAGAGGTTTTGCGGAAAAAGTGAACGCAAAGGTTCTATATTTCAGCAGCCAGCGTAAACTAGAGAAGGGAATATATCTGGAAGATGGCAGCATTGTCTGCAGTATAGATGGGACACCGGCGGCGGTATGCCATATAGATGAATTGAAGCTTCTGGGCACACATAATCATGAGAATGTAATGGCTGCGGCAGCTATGGCTGCGGCGTATGGAGTGCCGATGGAGATTATTCGGAAGACCGTGAAGGAATTCCCAGGGGTAGAGCATCGGATCGAGTTCGTTGCGGAAAAGAACGGTGTTGCATACTATAACGATTCCAAGGGAACCAATCCGGACGCTGCTATTAAAGGTATTCAGGCGATGAAGCGCCCCACACTGCTGATTGGGGGCGGATATGACAAGGAATCCTCCTATGATGAATGGATTCAGGCCTTTGGCGGCAAAGTAAAAAAACTTGTGCTGCTGGGAGCGACAAGAGAAAAGATTAAGGAGACTGCAGAACGTCTTGGTTTCTGCGATATCATTCTTGCAGATACCTTTGAGGAGGCAGTGGAAACCTGCGTAAAATATGCGCTGCCCGGTGACGCTGTACTTCTGTCGCCTGCATGCGCAAGTTGGGGAATGTTTAAGAATTATGAAGAACGTGGAGATAAATTCAAAGAACTTGTAAATCAGTTATAAGGAGTGAATTTATATTGGAGCGTCCTGCTAAAAAGAAGCGGTATGATTATACACTGCTAATTGTTGTGTTACTTCTGGTGATCATAGGGCTGGTTCTTCTGTACAGCACCAGTGCCTATAATGGGCGGGTAAAATTCCACGATTCTTTTTATTACCTGAAAAAACAGGGATTTGCAACTGCACTGGGATTGGTTGGCATGATGATCGTGGCGAAAATTGACTATCACAAATGGGTACCCCTGGCAGGCCTGGGCTACCTGACGGCGATACTGTTATCGGTTGCAGTTATGTTTATAGGAGACGAGTACAATGGGTCCAAAAGATGGCTGTCTTTAGGGCCTGTTTCATTTCAGCCGTCGGAATTTGCGAAGGTTGCCGTCATTTTGTTTTTGGCCTGCCTGGTTACGAAAAATGCAAAGAAAATGGGGAAACTTACGACGCTCATAAAGGTAATGGTCCCAGTCCTCCCCGTAGTAGGGCTGGTTGGAGCCAGCAACCTCAGTACTGCGATTATTATTATGGGAATTGCAGCGGTACTGATCTTCGTGGCAAGCCCTAAATACGCGCAGTTTGTCTGGATGATCGTGGCCGCCGGTGGATTTATGGGTATCTTTCTGGCATTGGAAAGCTACCGTCTGGAACGGCTGGCCATCTGGAGGAATCCGGAGCTTTATGAAAAGGGTTATCAAACCCTGCAGGGCCTGTATGCCATCGGTTCAGGCGGTCTGTTCGGCAGGGGCCTGGGTGAAAGCGTACAAAAACTGGGATTTCTGCCTGAAGCACAGAACGACATGATATTTTCCATTATATGCGAGGAACTGGGCCTTGTGGGGGCAAGCCTGATTATTCTGCTTTTCCTGATTCTGATCTGGCGTTTTTTTGTCATAGCAACCCGCGCCAAGGATCTGATGGGGGCCCTGATTGCCGCCGGCGCAATGGCGCATATGATGATTCAGGTGATCCTGAATATAGCAGTTGTAACGAATTCGATACCGAATACTGGAATAACGCTTCCCTTTATCAGCTACGGAGGCACATCCGTTATGTTCCTGCTTTTGGAAATGGGGCTTGTGCTGAGTGTTTCCAATCTGATAGAATAGGGCAGAGAATACAAAGCAACTCAAAGGGCATCCCGTAACACATGCCCTTACGGGCGGGTCTGCGGTAAACCGCAGATTATGGTAAGGAGGACGACAGATGAAACGTAAAAAAAAGAGCAGACGTGAAAGATATGAAGAATACGATGACGAGGCATATATAAACGAAGTATTATATAAGGAAGGATACCGTCCGCCGGAGCGTAAAAAGAAAAAACGGCGGGGAGTATTTCTTGGACTGCTGACATTTATTCTTGGTATTGTGATTATTGTATTTGCCTTTCTGCTTCTTTTTCATATACAAAAGATCGAGGTCAAAGGTAACAAGTACTGCACGGAAAATGATGTCATCGGCTGGCTCAGGGAAGACAAGTATGCCGTGAATTCGGTTTACGTCTGGTGGAAGTATAATAAGGCAGATGTGAAACAGCTGCCGGTGGTAGAGTCCTCAAAGATCTCGTTCAGGGCCCCCTGGGCCATACGGGTTACCGTGAAAGAAAAGGAGATAAGCGGTTATATTGACTATAACAACCAGTACCTTTACTTTGACAAAGACGGTACGGCTGTGCTGTCCACTGCGGAGAAGATAGATTCGGCGGCTTATATAGAGGGCATGGAAGTGGATGCTTCTAAGGTGAAGCTGGGCAAGGTTCTGCCGGTTTCCGATAAGAATGTATTTAAGCGTATTGTGGAGATCTCTCAGCTGCTGGTAAAGTATGAGCTCTCGCCGGACCGGATTACCTGCTCGGGAAGCGACCTGAACCTGTATTTTGGCAATGTTGAGGTGTTGCTGGGCAAGACTAATTACGAAGTACGGCTCGCGCAGGTGCCGCCGATTCTGCAGAAACTGACAGAACAGTATCCGGACAAGCAGGGCACCCTGCATCTGGAAAATTATGATGCCGCTGACAAGGCGGTACGTTTCGTGCCAAAAGAAGCCCAGGAAGGTGCACAGACAGATGAACAGGACGACGGGCAGGCGCCGGAAGGGCAGGAAGAGGGACAGGATGACGGACAGAATGCAGCGGAACCACAGGATTCACAGAACCAGGATTCGGCTCCGGAAACAGAAGATCCTCAGGAGCCATAGGGGACAGAATCGGCCAGGGAGTAAGGAAGGGGCGCTGAACTGCGGTACCGGCAACGTGGAAGATGTTTCCAGAACCCCGTAAAAAAAGCCTTCCAGGAGCCTGGCAAAAGAAAATTAAAGGCCCGTGAATTGAATAAAAAAATCAGAAAATACACAAATATCTATTGATTATTTACCGAAAAGACTATATTATATACTTATTGAATTATATCGTTCAAGCATAAGGGATGTATAAAATAATATTAATAGGACGACAAAGGAGGAAATACTCTTGTTAGAAATTAAAACCAACGAATCAGAAGCAGCTGCAAGAATCATTGTTATCGGAGTCGGCGGCGGCGGGAATAACGCAGTAAACCGCATGATCGATGAGCAGATTGCAGGTGTCGAATTTATAGCGATTAATACAGATAAACAGGCACTCCAGTTATGTAAAGCACCAACTTTAATGCAGATAGGCGAGAAGCTCACAAAGGGGCTCGGTGCTGGTGCGCAGCCCGAAGTAGGGGAGAAGGCTGCAGAGGAGAGCTCAGAAGAGATATCTGCCGCACTGAAAGGCGCTGACATGGTATTCGTAACATGTGGTATGGGCGGCGGAACAGGAACAGGAGCAACTCCGGTCGTTGCACGTATCGCAAAAGAACAGGGCGCACTGACGGTAGGTGTTGTTACAAAGCCCTTCCGTTTTGAATCGAAGACCCGTATGGCCAACGCCTTGCGGGGATTGACAAGTTAAAAGAGAACGTGGATACGCTGATTGTCATTCCGAATGACAAGCTGCTTGAAGTAGTGGACAGAAGAACTACAATGCCGGAAGCCCTGAAGAAGGCGGACGAAGTGCTGCAGCAGGGTATTCAGGGTATTACCGACCTGATCAATGTGCCATCACTGATCAACCTGGACTTCGCGGATATTCAGACCGTCATGAAGGACAAAGGTATCGCACATATCGGTATCGGTGCGGGCCGCGGAGACGACAAGGCACTGGAGGCTGTAAAGCAGGCTGTTGCCAGTCCGCTCCTGGAGACAACCATCCAGGGAGCGTCCCACGTTATTATCAATATTTCAGGAGATATTACGCTCATGGATGCATCCGATGCTGCTGAGTACGTTCAGGAACTCGCAGGAGAGAACGCAAATATCATCTTCGGTGCTATGTATGATGATTCCAGATCCGATGAGGCAACAATTACTGTTATCGCAACCGGCTTACATAACGTAGGCGGCAGCTCTTCCAAGTTAAAAGCAAGACTGGAAGGACAGCAGAAGGTGGGATCGATTCTTCCGTCAGGCGATGTGGTAAGCAGAAGCGCTATTGATCCGGAGCGCAGAACAGCATCTCCGAGACCGGCGGGCAGACCGGCAGGCGGCACAATGCCGACCCTGGATCAGCCGAGAACACCGTCCAGCAAAGTAAAAGAGCAGTCCATTAAGATTCCGGATTTCTTTAAGAAATAAAACCGGACAGGCTGATTACAATAAGAAAAAACAGGCAGGAGCCCCGCGGAGCTCCTGCCTGTTCTTTCTACAGGAAATTCTCAGGGAAACCTCTGCGGAAACCTACCTCATTGGAGTTTAACATTTTTTTAGCGGCTCGTACTGCCCTGTTACTCACCGTGACAGTTCAAACAGGCACAGGAGTCTATTAGATTCTTGTGAGATTGTCGAAACAATTTCTTTTTTTCCCGTCAGTATCTGACAAAATTTCAGTGACATGCAATATATAATAAGTCTTGCTTGAGTGCCAAATCGATTTAGTACCAACGAGAAAGAGGGTGGAACATGTACTATGAATTATACATAGACGTGTTGTTTCTTGTAAATTTTATGATGGATTCCCTTCTGCTTTTGTCAGTGAACCAGGTGCTGAAATGTCCTACCACACGTGGACGCATATTTCTGGGCGGAGCATTGGGGGCATTACTGACATGCGTAGTAACAGTTGTACCGATGCCGGGTGTCATAAAATTAATCATATTCCACGCGGTTATCAATACATTTATGATAAAAACAGGATTAAAGATCAAAGGAAAAAAGCAATTTTGGAAAGCATTTGGTTTATTGTATATCGCAGCATTTCTGTACGGGGGGATTCTGCAGGCATTTCATCCCTATGCGCGCGCGGGAAGCCTGTTTTTTGCGACAGCCGTGGGCAGCTATTATCTGATACGGGGAATCTGGAAATTCCTGATCAGACTGCGGACTCTGCAGGCAAAGATATGTGAGATTACGCTGTATACCAGTGCAGGCGAACAGAAAGTAAAAGCGTTAATTGACACGGGAAACGGTTTGGAGGACAGTGTGTCGAAAGAACCGGTAAGTGTAGTAGATAAAGCTCTGGCAAAATCCATTCTGACAGATGACGACATGAAAAACGGTTTCCATTACATACCATACCGTACAGTCGGAAAGGAAAGTATTATGCCGGTTTTCAGAATTCGGAAAATGTGTATTCATCTGGAGGGAGAACGGTGGATCGAGAGGCCGGTCATAGGCGTTTGCGAAGAGCATGTTTCAGAAGAAGAGGAATATCAGATGATTTTAAATCCTGACTTATTAGGAGGCATATAAAATGGTTGTAAAAGTAGCAGTACCCCAGCAGTTTAAACTGAAAGTAATACCAGACATCAGAAGCATTTTCTTCCCTAACCACAAAGAAATACATTATATTGGAGGATCCGAGGTGCTGCCGGCCCCGCTGGAGACAGAACGGGAAACAGAGGTGATAGAACATCTCGGTTCCGAGTATGACCAGGAAGCCAAAAAGCTTCTGATCGAGCACAACCTTCGTCTGGTCGTTTACATAGCTAAAAAGTTCGACAATACAGGAGTCGGAGTGGAAGATCTGATTTCCATAGGGACGATCGGTCTGATTAAGGCCATCAATACATTTAACCCTACGAAGAAAATCAAGCTGGCCACCTACGCATCCAGGTGCATTGAAAATGAGATCCTCATGTACCTGCGCAGAAACAGCAAAACCAAGATGGAGGTATCCATAGATGAGCCTCTTAACGTAGATTGGGACGGTAATGAACTTCTGCTGTCGGACATTCTCGGTACGGACGAGGATACCATATATAAGGATCTGGAAAACGAGGCGGAAAGAAAACTTCTAATCAAGGCCATCAATAAGCTGTCCAGCAGGGAAAAGCTGATCGTAAAAATGCGTTTTGGACTCGATAACCCGGAAGGCGAGGAAAAGACACAGAAAGAGGTGGCAGATCTGCTTGGAATATCACAGTCCTATATCTCACGGCTTGAGAAAAAAATCATGCAGCGACTGAAACGCGAGATGGTGCGGTATGAATAAAAGCCGGCAGGATGAGGTTGGCGTTCCGCCGCAGGGGATACAAATGTGGTCATCTGCCGTGCTTCAGGGAAATGGGGAAGCGGCTAAATAAAATTTCAGGTGAAATAGCGGACAGCGTAGACACCAGGAGCTGTCGGGAGATGAAATCCATATACGAGATATTGTTGCAGACCATATGTCTAAACAGCAATATATAGTATATATAATTCATTTTCCGATCCCCCTGCGGGTCTGCTCATTTTCCGAACTTGTGGTTCAGAAAATGGTCCGTATTTCACCTGAAATTTTATTGAAGCCGCTTATCCCATATTCCTGAACGCCCGGCAGATGACCAAATTCGTATCCCCTGCGGCTGCTTGCATCCAGGCGGGGCTTTTATTTTGGGAAGCCTTACCAGGAGGAGAGGCGGATGTGGAATGGGAGATTGGTGTAGTGTCCGAGCGGGACAGGCAATCTGGTGTGACAGCTATTGATGCCGCGTGTTATTTTGGAGGGGGACGGAGCTGGGGGATGTGCAAATTTTACTGGTATTGCTTGATTTTTTAGCGTAATATGTATAATATTTAAGTATATGGACCTGCAAGTGTACTTTGGTGGATTTATTTGTGTAAAATTGACAAAACATTTTCGCGGGATTATTGTTTTCCGGCGATATACACAAAAAAAGTAGCCGAAAGTAGTATGGTGAAAAACTAGATATTCGTTTATTATTAAGTTAGTTAGAAACGTATTAACATTTTCAAAAGGAGGTAGACGAATGTCTAGAAAGATCAAACTTAATTACACAAAGAGGGATGATTTAACACCGAGATTGAAAGCGGCAAAGGAAAAATTATTTGCTACAGAGCCACACATTGATACTCGTAAACTTATTATCGAGACTGATATTTATCAGAAATACGGCTTTACGAAGAGCCCGAACATGCTGAAAGCTATGGTATTTGATCGCTTAAGCCGCGAGAAAAAGGTATGGATTGATGACAATCCGATCTGTGGACATCTGACAGACTATACATACGGAAGTTATTTCCAGCCGTTCAGAGAGTTTGAGTGGGCAATCGACCGCGATGAATTTGCTTTCCAGAGAGGTTCAGCTATCGCAACAGAAGAAGAAAAAGAGATCATCAGAAAATGTGGTGAGTTCTGGGTAGGAAATGCAGTTAAAGACCGTGTTCGTCCGATCATTAAGGATCGTTACGGACTTGATGTTCAGGAACTGATTGATGTTGGTGTAGGCCTTAACTTTGACGATGATATGGGTACAACAACATTCCCGGATCACGATACTGTTATCAACGAAGGTTTGAATTCAATTATTGCAAAATGTAAAGACTATCAGTCAAGATTGAAAATATGGAATGTTGACCGTCCGGATCCATTAGCTGGTGAAGTTCCTGATGAAAACACATTCAATGAATCAACGATTCCGATGCCTGACTATAAGAAATGGGAATTCTACGAGGCTTGTATTATTTCTTGTGAAGCTTTGATCCATCAGGCACATCGTTATGCAGACGCAGCAAGAGAAGCAGCAGCAGTTGAAACTGATCCTGCACGTAAGGCTGAGTTAGAAGAAATGGCTGAGACATGCGATTGGGTACCAGGCAATCCTGCACGTACATTCAAAGAAGCAATCCAGGCACTGTGGTTCATTACCATGGGCGGATGGCAGAACCTGTGTATGACAGTTGACCATGCACCGCTTCGTTTTCCACAGTATATGTATCGCTGCTATAGAGATGATATTGATGCTGGACGTATCACAGACGACGAAGTTATCGACTTAATCCAGTTCTGGTTCCTGAAAGTTAATACACAGAACTTCGTTATGTCACCTGAGCTTGCTCTGTGGAACTCAAGCCGTATCGCTCAGCAGCTGACCATCGGCGGACTTGATCCGAAGACTGGTGAAGACGCTACAAATGAACTTGATTATCTGGTTGTAGAAGCACAGCGCCGTGCACAGTGTCCGGAACCGCTTCTCGCTTGTATGTATCATAATAAATTATCACACAGGTTCCTTGTTAAATGTGCTGAACTTGTTGCAACAGGTATTGGACAGCCATCATTCCATGGCCAGGAAGTTGCTATGAAACGTCGTCTGCTCCATGAGCACGGCCCAATCGAAGATATCCGTAACCAGGCTGTTTCAGGTTGTGTACAGTCCGTTATTCCAGGCTATACGGATGGCGCATGGGAAGCTCGTTTCAATATGTACAAACCGCTTGAATTCATGCTTTCAAATGGTGTTGACTTCAAGAGCGGCAAACGCATTGGACCAGCTTACGGTGATCCTTGCGAGTGCGAGACATGGGATGACTTCTATGCTCAGCTGCTCAAATATTATGAATACTGGGAGATCATCTGCCGCGACATTTCTACATTAGAGTGGAACGTTATGAGAGACTTCCCGTGTCCGCTGCTTTCCGCAGTTACATATGACTGCCTTGCAAGAGGTATGGACGTTGTAGACGGTGGCGCTAGATACAACTGGGGTGATGGAATCTGTATCTCTGGTAATGTTGATACAACAAACTGTCTGGCAGCAATTAAGAAACTCGTTTATGATGACAAAACAATCACCATGAAACAGCTTGTTGAAGCAGTTGCAGCTAACTGGGAAGGATATGAAGATATCCAGAGCATGTGTAAGAAAGCTCCGAAGTATGGCAACGATATTGATTATGTAGATTCGCTTGGACGTCAGTTACATGCTGATTTCGCTGAAATCCATAACCGCAGACCTGACTACATGGGGCGTCCGACAATTACACCTTCTGCATACTCAGTAACAGGACATTATCCGTTTGGTATGAGAAGCTGGGCTTCACCGGATGGAAGAAAAGCAGGCGAGACATTTACGGATGCTACACTTTCCGCTACACCTGGAACAGATACAAGTGGACCGACAGCAGTTATCCACTCTGCAGTTAAACTGATTGACCCGGTAGTTTATGGATCTACTCACTTTAACATGAAGTTCCACCCAACAGCCCTGACCGGTAAAGAGAATATCGACAAATTCCTGACTCTTCTGAAGACATACTTCGATGAAGGCGGATACCAGATACAGTTCAACTGTGTAACACAGGAAAAACTGTTGGCAGCAAAGGCAAATCCGGAAGAGAACAAAGACCTCATCGTACGTGTTGCAGGATTCAGTGCTTACTTCGTAACACTGGCAGATGCTGTACAGGATGAGATTATTGCACGTACCAGCCAGACATGGTAATGCTTTGATTACAATGTTTGAGTAAATAATAGGGAGAGAGATTATGAGTGATTTAACAGCCCTTGTATTTAATATCCAGGGATTTTCTATCCAGGACGGTCCTGGTGTAAGGACAACCGTATTTTTAAAGGGATGCCCGCTGAGCTGTCAATGGTGTGCAAATCCGGAGTCACAGGTTTTTAGATCCGATATTATCCATGTCCCTAGCACTTGTGTACATTGTTATCGTTGTGTAAACTTTTGCACCAAAGGTGCGGTTAAGCTGCCGGAGAAGATGGGGGATAACCCAATCTTTGATCACGATGTCTGCGTTACATGCGAAGATCAAGACGTTTGTGAACATTCCTGCTATGAAGGAGCACTTGAGAAAGTCGGTAAACCGATGACTGTTGATGAGGTAATGGATGTAATCTTACATGATGAACCATTCTTTGTTAATGGAGGAGGTATTACCGTCTCCGGTGGCGAACCTTTGATGCATCCAGAATTTCTAGAAGAACTTTTTAGTGAATGTCAGGACAATTATATCCATACAGCTATAGAGACATGTGGATATGTGGCATGGGATAAATTTGAACCTGTATTAAGATATACGGATCTGGCTCTCTATGATGTGAAGCATATGGATCCGGTAGCCCACAAGGAACTGACAGGAGTATCCAATGAATTGATTCTGGATAATCTTCGTAAAATTATGGATGAGACGAATACAGAAGTAATCATTCGCATCCCGGTTATTCCGGGTGCGAATGATACAAACGAAAACATGGACGCGACTGCTAGGTATGCGAAAGAGATAGGTGCCAGAGAGATTCATATCCTGCCCTATCACCGTATGGGAATGGGCAAGTACACAGGTCTCGGACGGGAATATCCATTGGGAGAAGAGGTGGAATCCCCATCAGATGAGCGTATGGAGGTTATCCGTGACATTTTTAGGTCTTATGGCCTGATTTGTAAGATAGGCGGAACTGAAAAGGGGGACTCCTAATAATGAGTAAAGTAAAGTTTTTGGGCAAGCCAATGAGTATTAAGCGCTTGCTGACCTATGTGATTGGTTTGTGGATTATGAGTCTCGGTATTGCATTTGCCGTAAATTCTAATTTTGGTGTTTCACCAGTCACAACGTTGCCTTATGTAGTCGGCAGAATCCTGAATATCAGCGTTGGTACAGGAACATGGATTGCATATGGATGCTATATTATCATTGAAGCAATAGTTTATCGTAAGGAATTTAAAGCTGTTTATATTCTGCAGTTCCCGGCAGCTGTTATGTTTGGGTATTTTACAGACTTCAGTAAGTGGTTGATTTCTCCGCTTGGAACACCGGATAAATGGTATATCCAGTTAGTATTCGTAATTGTTGGTGTTATTATCCTTGGATTAGGATTGATGGCATATTTGGAAGCAGATATTATGGCTATTCCGCCTGATGCTTTGGCGGTTGCATTTGCTTGGCTGGTTAAGAAACCTTTGGGCAATGTAAAGAGAATTTTTGATTTATGTATTGTTGCAACGTCGTTGATTCTTTCTTTAGTATTTCTGCACAGCTATCAGGGCATTTGGATTGGAACAATTATCGCAGCTCTGGGTGTAGGAACGATGCTTAATTTCTGGAGAAAAATACTCCTTAGTAAGATAAAAGTATTCTTATGGGGAAAACAGCCGGTAGCTGAACCAAAATTAGACGAAGCACCGGCGGCAGCAAAATAATTTAAAAATGGCAGTGAGGGGTTATCACTTGGGGGAGAGATTTTCCGCCACTGAGGTAGCCCCCCACGTGTTGGATGAGATGTGACTTCTATTTAATCTGGATTTAATGGGAGAGAGGAACGTGTATGTTTTTAATTGCACATAATCAGATAATGTTACCAAAGCGTTATTTTAGCGATATTGTGCCGGCAGTTGAAGAACTGTCAAGCACGGTAGGTGCTGTATTTCTCAATAAACTGATTTTAGATGAAAGTAATAGACCAGTTGAGTTTAATCAGGCGATTTTTTCCGAGAAACCACTAACCCGTATCGTTACGATGCATTTTCAGAATGGAGATATGTTCGATCAGTTCTGGGATGCAAGAGAACGACAGGATTTATGGCTTATTGGGAAAAATTATGCCTATTTTTGTGATACGATCATGGAAACCGGCAGCACAGAAGCATCGAGAATTATTAAGCCAATACCAGAAAAAGAATCAGACATGGAAATATTAAAAGGACATGGACTTACGGAACGCGAGGCGGAAGTTATGTATTGGCTCTGCCAGGGCAAGAGTAATGGTGATATTGCCTACATACTGAATCTGAGTGTTAGTACAGTCAAAAAACAACTTTCTAATATATTTGACAGCATGGGAGTACGAAGCCGGTCTGCAGCAGTGGCACTAGCACTGGAAATGGTTGGTTCTCAGAAATCCAAAATTCATCTTGTATTTTAAAGAGATTTCGAAAAGGAGGACAGTGTATGATTAAGATAACCAAAGAAGGGAAGAAGATGTTGGAGACAACTTTTGGATCCAAAGGACAGACAAAATTTAAAATCCAGCATATCAAACCTACTTGCAATGCATGCCGGGATGAGCTTCGACTTGTTCCTGGTTCGTCGGAACCGAACGATGTGATTTCGATGGAATCCGGGTATGTTTTTTTTGTTGACAAAGATCTTATGCAGCTTGCGGAGATTATAACAATAGATGCGGCGGGGGATATACCAGTTCTGACAACTCGCAAATCTATTGATCTTCGTGAAAGAAATTTTTAATTTTGGAGGATTAGTTATGGAAAAAAAGGAATTAAATCAAAAGATACTGAAGTTTATAAGTGAGGCAGGTTTCTTCTTCTTTGCTACAACGGAAGATGGAATGCCAAGGGTTCGGCCTCTTGCATACATTGAGGAGATAAAAGATGAGCTGATTATTGCGATCAGTACAACAAAGGCCATGGCGAAGCAGATAGATGCCAAACCTGATTTTGAGATTTGCGCCAGCACACCGGAGACATGGCTGCGTATTAAGGGGACAGCACAGTCGGTGACTGACAAAGACGTCATTGCGAAGGCTATGGAATGCCCAGTTGTAAAAGCAACTTATACGGAAGAGACTGTTGGGGCACGTTACCTGGTTCTTGACAGTGTGGAATATTTTTCTCTGACGGGTGAATACAGCCGCTGGAAATGATTTCGGAAAGGAAGTCTTCTAAATGGCAAAAGAAGTGAACAAGGAAGTATTTGAGGTACTTCCTGTACCGCAGGCAGTGGCTAAATTTGTTCTTCCTTCGCTTGCCAGTACACTCATTACAATTATCTACAGCCTGGCGGACACACTTTTTGTCGGTATGTTAAATAATCCTTCGCAGCTCGCAGGACTTACAGTGGCATTTCCGTACTATCAGTTCCTGAATGCGTTCTCAAGCCTTTGGGGAGTTGGTACGAACAGCGTCATGTCACGTGCGCTTGGAGAAAAGGACTATGACCGGGTATCAAAAGCCTCTTCTCATGGGTTCTGGGGCAGCCTTGTATTTATGGCTGTGATATGCGTCATATTCCAAATACTGGAGAAACCGCTTCTTTACGTGGCAGGAGCCAGCGCACAGTCTTATGATTCGGCATCTGTATACATGCTGATCGTGTTTGTTATAGGCGGCATTCCTACTGTACTTTCTATCGTTATGAGCAATCTTCTGCGTGCAGAAGGACATGCAAAGTCAGCAAGCAGCGGGCTTATGCTGGGAGGCCTGTTAAACTGTATCCTTGATCCGATCTTTATCTTCGGAGCAGATATGGGAGTTGCAGGTGCGGCTGTGGCCACACTGATTTCTAACTGTGTATCGCTGATTTTCCTGATCATTGTTTATATCCGGATACGTGAGACTTCTTATATAACATTGAAACCATTCCCGGGTGGTGTGTCCTGGAAGCTGATAAAAGATGTGATACTGGTTGGGCTGCCGTCAGGCTGTTTGACCGTACTCGGTGCTACAGGATGTATCATACAGACCTCACTTTATTCTTTGTATGGCGATGCAGCAGTAGCAGGCTGGGGCGTTGTTAATCGTATCAGTTTTATTTCCATTTATACAGTTCATGGCGTAGCACAGGGAGTACTGCCTCTGATCGGTTACAATTACGGAGCCAAGAACTTTAAGCGTGTACGGAGTGTTAACAAATGTGCGTTCCTTATCACGGAAGTACTTGCTTGGGCAATTATGATACTTTCTCTGATATTCAGCGCAGGTATCATTAAGATATTCATCAATGATGTAGCAACAATAGAGGCTGGTGTCCAGATTATGCGTAAATATATGCTCTGTACACCGTTTATGGCAATTGTACTGCTGGTAAGTACACTCTGCCAGGCCGTGGGGAAATGGCAATATTCACTGATTATGCTCGCGATTCGGCAGCTTGTATTCAATATTCCGATCACATTCCTTTTAAATTCTCTTTTTGCTATGAAGGGTGTGGCAAGCGGCCAGCCAACTACAGAGTTAATTTGTTTTATCGGAGCATTGTTCGTATATCATAGATGTTTCTATCGAGCTATGAACAGAGAGGAATTGCTAAGTAAAAAGTAAGCTGAATATATAGCTTATGATATAAAGGGAGGAAGAAGGATGGTAATTAAAGAGATACTTGAAAAATCTGATGCATTATTTGCCGAAGGAAAACACCAGGAGGCGGCAGCATTTCTTGAAGGAAAGGCTGTTCTGGCACAGAATCAGGATGAATGGAAGGTGGAGCTTTCCATCATCAATGAATTGATGGGGTATTACCGCGGCATAAGCCAGCTCAGTAAAGCATGGGACTACGCATTCAGGGCAATACAGATTACCGAAGAGAATGCGGTAGGAGACAGTGCAGAAGGAATTACTACTTATCTGAATGTAGCGAATGTCTATCGGGCTGCCGGCAAGCCAAAGGAAGCATTATCACTTTATCAGCAGGTGGAAGAGACTTACAGCAAACAGGGAGTGGAAAAAGAGTACCGTGGAGGCGCCTTATATAATAATATGTCAGTGGCATATTTGGAGCTCGGAAAAAGTGAAGATGCCGTGCGGTATTGTGAAAAAGCGATCGACGTGCTGAAGACGATTCCGGAAGTTTGGGATGAGTGTGCAGCTGCTTACAGCAATCTGGCCGGTGTGTTATTAAGAAGTGAAGTGCCTGATGTTGCAAAGGCGGATGCATGTGTAGACGAAGCATTGAAGCTTTTTGAGGGAAAGGGAGATAGTGCTCATTATTGCAGTGTATTGGCCATGAAGGCGTATATTGCTTATCTGAAGAAGGATCTGCAGGAATCGCTGGACATGTACGAGAAGGCAATGAATGAGACAATGAAGTATTATGGTAAAAATGCAGACTATGAGCGTCTGGAGCGGAATTATAAGGGCGTTCAGGCTTTGCTGAACGGAGAAAAAAAATGATGAGCCAGTTGAGCGGATTAGAAGGTGAGATGAAAGGCCTGGATTTGTCACGGGAATATTATGAAAATGTCGGCAAACCCATTTTGATGGAATTATTTCCCGAGTATATGGAAAAAGCGGCGGTCGGTCTAGTTGGAGAAGGGTCAGAGTGCTTTGGTTTTGACGATCAGATTTCCATGGACCATGATTATGGACCGTCTTTTTGTGTATGGTTTCCAAGAAATATATATACCGAGGTCAGGGAGAGCATGTCCGAGATCTATGATGCACTTCCGAAAGAATACAAAGGTGTCAGCGCAAACTTGATTAGAGAGCAGTCTGCAGGGCGCCGGGGAATTCTGGAGATTGAGGGCTTTTATCAAAAATTTCTCACCCGGGATATAGTCCCGGAAAACTTGACAGACTGGCTCAGGATTCCAGAGCATTATTTTGCTGTAGCGACAAACGGAGAGGTGTTCGAGGATAATCTGGGCATGTTTAGTGAAATACGTGAGAAGCTTCTCAATTATTATCCTGAAGACATCAGGCTGAAAAAGATTGCAGCCTGTGCAGTCAAGATGGCGCATTCCGGACAGTGCAATTATGCACGTATGATGTGGAGGCACGATGTTGTGGCAGCAAAATTTGCTCTGGACGAATTCATGAGAAATGCCATATCTCTGGTGTTTCTTCTGAATCGTGTTTATTGTCCATATTATAAATGGATGTGGAGAGGCATGGAACAACTGCCAAAGCTTGGCAAGGTCAAAGATCTTTTGAAGAATATGGCGGCTGGGGCTTTGGACGTTAGTCACTGGGATTCGGGTAAATGGAAAGAGTGCCGGTATAAACTGAACAGGGAAGATCCGATGGTTGATATGGTGGAGCAGATAGCGGATTTGGTAAGAGAAGAACTGTGGAGCCAGGGGATAAGCAGCAGTACATCGGACTATCTCGAGGAACATGCCTATGCAGTGATGACCCGTATCCAGGATAAGCGGATTCGGTCATTACCGGTACTTATGGGGTAAAAATTATGAGTAATATAAGAGAAATAGTCGAAGAGGAATGGAGACAGTTTCAAAAGGTAAACAATCAGGGCGGAAGGGCATCCTGCCAGGATGACTGGAAAACCTTCTATATCATGAGAAAAAGTCAGTTCCTTGTTTGGCCGCAGGAGATATTGGACAGTTATTACGATGATTTGTGCAAAGCCCGTGAAGAGGGCAGGAATCTGTTGTTTGCAAAGTATGCGTATATGATGGAAAGTACGGCGCCTGAAGAGTTTGAAAAATTAAAAAAAGTTCTCCCCGTAATTTCTGATGAGCGGAAAATGCGCGTGGATGAAACGGTTGCTGCACATGTAAAATGGGCGGAAGAATTTGAGCAGGAACATCCTGAATACGCACGGCGGGGACGTCCTATCCGTGCATGTCAGGAGGCGCCGGGCCAAACCTCTATAGAGACGTATCAAAGAGGGGAATTGTATTCCTACGGTGAAAACACGGAAAAGCTGTATTCTCAATATGTTCAGGAGTGCGTTGCTCAGAATAGAAACCTGGCGTCTCTTATTCGAGAGAACACAACACGGATGTACGGGTATGAGTCAATTTCTGATATAGAAAAGAGAATGGAATAGCTGTCAGCTAAAGGACGATGGGAATGAGGGACAATAGGAGCGGGAAGTTAGCAGCTATCTATATTCTTTATATTATAGTGTCCGGGATAACCGGTATCTTATGTAGGACA
>BAIF02000059.1 GCA_000509105.1 Clostridiales bacterium VE202-21
GGACAAGAGACAGACCGGCGCCGGTCTTTTTTAAATGAAGAAAATAATGGAGAGGTAGACAAGATATGCCAGATACAGTATTTGTGGCTGTTCTGTCCTTGGTCGGAACGCTGGCCGGGAGCTTCGGGGGAACCCAGCTTATTAAATACAGGATAGAACAACTTGAAAAGAAGGTAGAGAAACATAATTCTGTCATGGAGCGGACTTTTAGACTAGAGGAGCAAATGAAGGTCGCAAATCACAGAATACAGGATTTGGAAGACGAAGAGAAGGAGAAATAGAATGGATATAACATTTTTAACAAATTACATAAGCCCGTTAATTTTAGGGATTTGCCTTGCCGTAGGTTATGCAATTAAGACGGCAGTACCGAAACTGCCTAATCGCTTCATACCGCTATCGGCACTTGTGCTTGGAACAATTATTGCCGTAGCAATGAAATACCCTGGAATCAACGCTGAGGTGATCCTGGGAGGTATGATAAGCGGACTGGCATCGACAGGCTTGTACGAGATGATGAGGAACCTGTTAAATAAAGACGGCAAGAAGGATCCAGAGGGCAAGTAACATCGTCCTCTTTTTGTTGCAGGAAAGGAGATATCTGTAATGGGTGAAGAAATTTACGAACCGAAGGAAATTACAAAGGAAGAAGTTGGTGAGACAACTATAGGGGTGTTGTTACAAGTATACAAGGAGGAAGAATAATGAGTATATGCGGCGGCATTGCCGGAAGACGGGGACACAGCCCCAAAGGCATATTCATACATAACGATGCAGGCGGGCAATTTCTTGATGCAAACTATTGGGCAAACGCTTGGCAGGTGGCGAGCATAGCTTAGGTAATGGTTTCGCGCATTATTATGTTGACCAGAATACGATCCGGCAAGTAGAAGATGATGTTAATTGCGCTTGGCATTGCGGACAGGAAGACAGCAATATGAATTATCTGTCTATGGAGATCTGCCAGAGCATGGGATTGAAAGATACGTTTCTTGCAAATGAAGAACGAGGGCTACAGCTTGCAGCGGAATTATGCAAGAAATACGGCATTACGCCGAATGAAAGTACAATCAGGCTGCATCAGGAAGTGTTTGCGACGGCTTGCCCTCATAGATCTGTAGAATTGCATGGAGGGCCGAAAGCATGTAAGGAATATTTTATTAGACGAATTAAGGAACTTATGAACAATGTGAATGAGACTCAGAAACAAGGGGCGAATGGAAGGAGAGAAGTAACTATGATGTGTTTATATACAATTGATGGAAAAGGTCCGGTAATCTTTTTTGACGGGAAGGAATTTCACCCTCTTAGCCATCCTGATGAGGTGACGATTCTTAATAAGATATACAAAGACAATAATGGGAAGGACTTGCCATGCTATTCATGGAGTAGTAAGGCTCCGTGGCATGCAAGGCTACAGGCAGCGATCAAGAGAATATTGAAGTAAAATAATGGCCCGGGTCCTTATGGATTCCGGGCCTAATCTGTGGCGGAAAGGACCTGAGAGGGTGTTCCTTTCCGAGCTCTATTTTAACATATTTGATGGTTGACTGGCAATAAAATTTATATACTTATAATTATCTTTTGCAAAAAAGTAACGCATCTGCTAATATATTGTCATAAGGAGATGAAGGATTATGATGAAGAATACTATTGGAAATAATATCAAAAAACTCAGAAAAGAATCTGGAATAACTCAAGAACAGATTGCTTCAAAGCTTTGTATTAGTAGACAAGCGTTATCCAATTATGAAACAGGGAAAAGGATTCCTGATATTTATGAGCTGATAGTATTGGCTGACCTTTTTGAAGTATCATTGGATACTATTGTAGGAAGGAAAATATAGAAGGTGGATCGGTGAGTAGATTAGCTTTTGGCGAAACAGGCTGAGATGACTAGGTCACGCTGATTTGACATGCGGCAGTAAAAGTACAAAATGTGATTGAACCACTGAAAGCGCGAATGCGCCGTAGGTGGTGTTTTTACGTTATACGGAAACTAAAATTGCTATTTAGTGAATCTAAATAAAATAACTGGAAGGTGCAAATACAGACCCTAATAAAAAAAAGAAAGAAGGTGATGCGATGTCCTTAATTTTGGCGTCCCGCGCAACAGTCTATGACAGATACGCTATCTCCCGAAAGTTCACGGCTCAGGAGACCGCTATTAATATGGTCCAGGGAAATATCGCTCTTCTTGTATCAGCATCTGAAATAGAAGAACTTAAGAACGGCGATCGGACAATGTACAGTAAATTATCGGCTGTCGAAATGGATTTGAACTCAATAAATTTGGCAGTATCATCCTCAGAATACAAAGACATTAATGGTGTCCTCAGTGCAATAACCCAGGCCAGGGCATCCATAGAACTTAATTCACAGGAGATACGGCTAAAAGTAAGTAAAGACAGCTTGATCTCTACAATAAATCAGTCTGCAGAAGCAGTAAGTATCGATGCAAATAAGATCAACCTAAATGGCGTTGTAACCGCAAACCAGAACTTCAAAATTCTCGCTGATGGCAGCATGGAGGCCAAAAATGGAAAGTTCTTAGGTTCTGTTACCGTAGGCGGTATTCAGGATGACCGAATTAGTATACTAAACGCATCAGGGGCACAAATAGGCAGATGGGATAATAGTGGGATATATGCGGAAAACTGTGAATTCAAGTACGCTACTATTGGTTCAGAAAACTTTCAGGTAGATTTTAACAGCGGGAGAATGACGATGTATTCTGAGTACAGCGGCGTAAAAGAGTGGTATGCAAAGATATATCAATCAGGTGTTGTCTCGGGCACGGGTTACTTGGGGCTAGCTATAGTGGCTAAACATGTTGATTTAAGCATAGAGCATTATAGAAATGGTGCTACAAGTAACTTCAGCGTATTAAAAGGTACGTGGGATTATAGTAAGAATGTCGGAGAAATTATCCTGGGAACCAATGCGTATAAAGATACAATTAATGTAGAGGTAAATGGAAATTTTAGTGTGACTGGTACCAAAAATAGAATTGTAAAGACAAAAAATTTTGGTACAATAGCTCAAAGCTCTTACGAGACTACGGAGCCTATGTTTGGCGATATGGGACACGGAATAATAAATGATCTTGGAGCATGTATCATTTTCATAGATCCGAAATATGGAGAAACTGTCAGCACCGAATACGGATATTATGTTTTTATCACGAAATATGGGGGCGGTGACGCATGGATCAGCAAGAAGGGAGTGAGCTCTTTCACAGTAGTCGGTACACCGGGACTCGAATTTGACTGGGAGATCAAGGCACACCAGAAAGGGTACGAGTTTGATCGACTAAGATCTGTTGATTTGTAAAGGCGAGAAAATATGAAAATCAGAGCAAGACCCTTGAGGTCTTATTTTTGTGAAAACAATAGAAAGAGAGTGAGGGAAATGAAGAAAATGGAGAAATTATTTAACTGGATTAGCATCGTATTCGGGGCAGCCGGAGGGGTCTTGTCTTATTGGCTGGGAGGCTGGGACGTGCTGCTAAAGACGATCGTGTTTTTAGCGATTGCGGATTACATAACAGGATGGATTAAGGGTATTTACACCAAGCAACTGTCATCCGAAATTGGGTTTAAAGGATTGCTGAAGAAGATTGTAATGTTTATTGTGATTGCAGTATCTTTTGTTATCCAGGGGCTGATCGGCGGAACAATACCATTGCGGGAAGTCGTTATTATGTTTTATATCGCGAATGAGGGGCTGAGCCTGCTGGAAAATGCGGCAGTGTTTACGCCTATACCGGATAAATTAAAAAATGTTTTGCTGCAGCTAAGAGACAAGGATTCGGGGGACGCAAAATAATCGTCCTTTTTACTGCGGCGCAATGCCGAAAGAAAGGAGATTTGTATGAGCATTTGTGGAGGAATAGCGGGAAATAGAGGAAGGAACCCAGTAGGTATTTTTATACACAACGATGCAGGGAGCCAGAATGCGAACGCAGCATTTTACAGAAATTGGCTGCCTACACATGATTTAGGAAATGGATTTGCGCATTATTATGTGGCTGCAGATGGAATTTTACAAGCAGAGGACGATTATAACTGTGCATGGCACTGCGGGGATATGGATGGCAACAACAATTACCTGTCCATAGAAGTATGTCAGAGCATGGGGGATTTGGACAATTTTAAAGCCAACGAGGAAAAGGCTCTTGCCTTGGCAGCGCAGAAGTGCAAGCAATACGGCATTACGCCATCGAGCAGCACAATTAGATTGCATCAGGAGGTATACGCTACAGCGTGCCCTCATAGGTCAGTTGAGATTCATGGCGGCAGGGATGCAACTAAGGCTTATTTTGTCCAGAGGATTAAGGCACTCATGGGAGGCAATGCCGGAAGCCCTAATTATGTGGAGACGCAGCCGGCCGCGCCGACACCATCTTACGCTGGGACGCCAGGAGTGGATTTCACGTACATGGTCTATACCGAGAATGATGGATGGCTGCCGGAGGTTGTGAACTTGAATGACTTTGCTGGGATCCGTGGGCACTGGATCAGGAAGATAGCAATTAAAGTAAATAAGGGATCTATAAAATACCGCGTGCATGTCATGGGCGTCGGGTGGCTACCGTGGGTAACCGGATACAACAAAAATGACCATAACAACGGATATGCTGGGAACGGACAGCCCATTGATGCAATCGAGATATATTATGAGACCCCGGCGGACTATGCGGCGAAATACGGCTACCAGAAGGCGCAGTACAGGGTCAGCCCTGTGAATGGCGGCTATTGGCCGTGGCAGTACGATACCGAGACATCTAACGGGCAGGATGGATATGCCGGATGTTTTGGACAGCCTATTGACCGGTTCCAGATTTTTTAGGTATAATTATAGCCCGGGTCCATCAGGATTCCGGGCTTGAACTTTTTTCTAAGGAAGACTATGTAAATACACTTTATTAGTTAGCTCATTAAGATTATTAGAAATTGCATCTTTGTAAATCCTATTTGCTACAATATCAGCCGCTCTTATTAGTACTTTTTTCGAAGAATTACAAAACTGCAAGTCAACACCTGATAACGATGGAAAAAGAGGTGGAAAAAATTTATCATACTGCATATTGAATGTACCATTTTTAAACTCTTGTTCTAACCCCTCACGTAACTCGTACCTACCGTTTGTCGCTGTAGTATGTTCATCCATAAAAACATATATTGTATCGATATTTATAGGAGATAACTTGTCTTCAG
>BAIF02000058.1 GCA_000509105.1 Clostridiales bacterium VE202-21
GGAATCGAACCGGAGGAACTCCAACGACTTAATTTTAAGGTTGCCAATACAATTCTTTCCGTCTTAATGTCTGCTAATTTTCGTCTACTGGTCCAATGACATTTAAGGTAACATTTTCAACCGGATTCCCCCCAATTAAATGTGGCTTTCCATACTCGGAATTACATCCGATGCATACATCATAACCAATATTGCAGTTTTTCTTAAAAATCATTGGTTGTCCTGTGATGCACTCACCAACATAAAATCCTTCTGGAAGTTCTACTATATATGGGTCTGAGTATACGTGATCCCAGTCATTCCACACTTCTTCGAGACTCCAGAACCATCCGCCGAAAAGATTTGGATTATACCCCTTATATAGAGTAATTGTGTTTTGGATTTTATTATTTTTCATAATGTCCTTCTTTCTCCCGGTGTCCTCCGGGTGCTCTGCTGTTTTATTTGTTAATATAAATATACACGATAATAGACGGTAATTCAATGTGCAATAGTACACAAAAATAGATGTATTAAAATACCATTTTATTATGAAAATAGTACAAGAAAATAGACGTTGACGAAATGAAAAAAATCTATTATTATATACATAGGAAAGTAGGTGTTTTAATTGGCTAATTACGGGGAAAACGGATATATAGATTTTGCGAAATTGTGGATTGTTATGAAGAAAAAAGAACTTAATAAACAGTGGCTTAAGAATAATGGCCTGCATTCAAATACTGTCGCAAAGCTGACTAAAAATGAAAATGTAACGTGTGAGGTTATATGTAATTTGTGCAGGTTGCTGAATTGTCAACCGGGCGACATCATGGAATATAAAAATAAGTAAAATACATGTTAATAGACTATTGACATATACACGATAATAGACTATAATTATATTAACAGGTAAGGCAAGTGCCTGAAAAAAATGGAGGTGGCGCAATGTTAGATCAGAAAGACTTAGAAGCAATTGCAAAATTGATTGATGCACGGGCGGAACAGACTGAAAACCTATTGCTAGATGAAATTGGAAGAACCCAGACATATCTCGAGAAGCAGATCACGGAAGTCAAGAAAAATATGGAAGAGTTAAGTCAGTACTACCGTATCACAAAACTCGAAAGTGATAATACAACTCTATTGCTCAAGATGATTGATCAGCTCAATAGAAGAGTTGAGGAGCTGGAGAAGAGAACAGCATAACACCATAAACTTGGGGCCGGACTTGCCACCGGCTCTATAATATAAAATCAAGGGGTTGACAAGCCCCATGATCTAATGGTATCGTAATAGATAATATAGTAGTCCTCTTGTGAGGTGGATTGAAATCTTGGTAGCTCTAGGAGCCGTGACCCGTTGCATAACGTAATTGCAGCAGGTGGCGGCTTTTTTTATTTGATTTTGGAGGGTTTGAGAATGAGCTGTAAATTTTGGAGATGCTTAAAATTGGACGATGATAGGATATGCGAGGATCTGGATTCAGAGTGTATTGGTGATCTATGTAATGAGTATAAGCAATGCAGTACATGTAATAAGCAGGATATTGATGACTGTCCACAGTATTAAGATAATCAGATCAGCAAAGGCGGTGCAGTAAATGGTAGATAATACAATCAAGGATCATGATGGTAATACAACTGATGTGTATGCAGATTATATACAGCTCTATGTACAGGAGTATATAAATACAGTCCTAAATGATATAGACGACATAAAACGTAAACAGTGTTTTGCTGGTATGATTAAGTATGTCGCTAAAAAGATTGCACCTATGGTTAATACTGATGATCTGGTTATGTTAGATAATCTTTGGGATATATATACTGGATTATGTTACAGATATAATCATGTAATCACTATAGAGCGTTATTGTATATTAATAGGCATTGCTAGAGATACGTTTTATAGTTGGTATAAGGGTGAGTACCGTAACGATTACTGCCCCGAACTCGGGGCCACACGCTCCGACGTAGTAAAAAAATGGGATCGCGAATCAGAGAGCAGTTGGCAGGACGAGGCCACAACGGGCAACCCTGGGCCGATGTTTGTTCTCAAGGCCCGGAGAGGATGGAGTGAGCAGGCCCCGGCAATCGGACAAAGCGAAAATCGCATGCTCCAGAGGACGGCGGATCAAATTTTATCTGACTACCAGGAGCCCAAACAGCTCCCAGATAAGGATTTTTGAGATACAATTTTAAAACAATTCAAAGCAATTGTCAGATAATACGAGGGGTGAATCTATATGTTGTATGCAAGCAATTGATAACACAATATGTAGCATGCTATCTGTATAACAAATAGTTATTTGTCGTATAGATCAAAAATCTTTTGATGCGTTTTAGGGACTACGGTTAATGGGGGTGGGGGTCTGGTGGAAACGCCCCCCGGGGCACCTGCTCGGTCCCCCAAGCAAATTTTAAATAAAAAAGGAGTCTTGTCATGATAATAAAACTTCACAGACATAGGTTTTCCTTTGGCTTACAGATTAACCGTAGAATATATCTGTTACAGTTTTCTACAAAGGAACCTTGGTTGATTCCTAAGAGAGATAAACACTATGGAGAAAATAATGATATTGTTTTGTATGGCTGGATGTTTGTATATTTCGGTTATACGAACTTGATGAGAGAATAATAAGTCGTAGGATGCAGCAGAAAGGGTGAGAAAATGAATAGAGTGCAGATTAAAAATTCAGGTGATGGTTGGCTCGGAACAGAATATTGGATTGACGGGAAGAAAGTTCCAAGGGTTCGTTCAGTTGATTTCCATGTTGCAGTTGATGAAGTGCCAGTGTTTACTTTTGAGACAATTGGAAGACCGGATATTAATATGCCGGGGCAAGTAGCGTTTGAATTTTCGCCGGAAGATTTATCAGATGCATGCTTCATTATTTCCGAGGAACTGAAAAAGCATGGTGGTTTCTACGATGGGTTTGTGGAGAATGTTCGTTCGGTTTTGAAAGAACAAATTGATTGGATAACAGATGATTTAATGGACAAGAAAGCGGAAGAAATCGTAAAACTGGTATTAGGTGCGGAATAATGACAAAGAAATTACTTTGACAGATATTAGGGGGATGTATGTTAAGAATAGTAATCATAGCGTTTAATATAATTATGGCCTTAGTTACGTGTGGGAGTGTCGTTCGTGAAGATGATTTTAGTAATAAAGTGTTTTTTGTTGGATTAACTTTGCTTTTCATAGAAAATTGCATTTTGATTTGGAGATAAATTTATGAGGTAATTATGGTTATTACATATTTCGGAATTATTCTGTTCGAATTTTGTGGATGGATTAAATTCATTAAAAAGTCCTGCAACGCAAGGCACGAAAAATATTACTGCTAACCGTCGGATGGCGGTTATGGGAAAGTAGCTCAACTGGCAGAGCAGCGGTGCGCACCATAAAACAGGGAGAGCAAGATTTTGGTTCGAATCCAAACTTTTCCAAGATGCCGGGTCGCGCCCGGATGATGTGAGAGTAAGCAGAACACCTCACGGAGAACGAAAAAGCCTGCTGAAAACTGCTTGCAGGAAGTTCAGGCCTATGCCAATGGTATGCTCGGAAACCTTTAATGTTATATGCGGTCGCGGCATATGCGCAAGTGTGAAAATTTAAGCGGGAACTGCATGATGGCACATAGCACAATGGGAGGGCGCACGGCTTATATCCGTGTAATCACAGTTCGATTCTGTGTGTGCCGATTTTCCAGTGAAGAGGCTGGTTACCCATATTGGACGGAATGACAATGGCCCGTGCCTTACGGGTGTGAGCCGAATGACCGGTATGATTTTAGGTAATAGGTGGATTTGATGAAAGAAAAAGATGTTGTAAGAATAGGAAGCAAATTTAATAGATTGCTTGTGGTTTCCGAGTACCCAAAAGATAAGTATAGCCATAAAAGATTTTTGTGCCAATGCGACTGCGGAAATGAGGTTGTAGTACTTAAGGGCCAATTAACATCTGGTAAGACAGGGAGTTGTGGATGTTATCAGAGAGATAGGGCGAGAGAAGCACAACTTAAACATGGAATGGCAAATACAAAGATTTACTATGTGTGGAAAGACATTATACAACGATGTTCTAATGCAAATTCCAAATCTTATTCCAATTATGGGCACAGGGGGATTTCTGTTTGTGACGATTGGCTTGGAACAAACGGTTTTGAAAAATTCTATCAATGGGCGTTAGATAATGGATACAGAGAAGGGCTTGAAATTGACCGTATAAAAAATAATGGCAATTATGAGCCTTCAAATTGTAGATGGGCGACTAAAATACAGCAAGCGAACAATAAAAGAAATAATATTGTGATAAAACATAATGAAAAAGAAATGACAGTATCACAATGGGCGAGGGAATTGGGAATTGATGATAAAAAAATACGTCAACGAATACAGAAGCTAGGTTGGGACAATGAGAAGTCCATTATGGTTCCGTAGGGATGCGTGGGAAGCTGCTTATCCTGAATATGAAATATAATCTAACATAGAACATTGATAATTGAATATTGGCGGTTTGAGTGGTATAATTATAAATCATAAGAGAAAA
This sequence comes from Clostridiales bacterium VE202-21, assembly GCA_000509105.1. Lineage (GTDB taxonomy): Bacteria > Bacillota > Clostridia > Lachnospirales > Lachnospiraceae > Faecalicatena > Faecalicatena contorta. Next base: position 4,537 of record BAIF02000058.1, read on the forward strand.
GAGGGGCATATATGTGGACAACTCAAAATCCTACTCATTGTCCAAATTGCATGAGTAGAAATATTGTGCTTGGAGACAAGGTATATAAGAAAGATGTATTTGGAGAAGATACTGATATAGTTATTTTAGGATCATGGTTTTGCAATGACTGCGGAAATTTAATTGGGCGCAAAATGAATCAATATGAAAATGATTTAGACAAAGAGAGTTTATGAATGCCAACCGTCAATATTCGATGGTTGGCATTTTATTTTTTTACGTAAAATGATAAAAAGGAGGTGCCGTAAATGAATCCAATAGAGTTTTCAGAACAAAATGCAGTCTTTACCGCGGAAGGATGTGATAACCTTCCAGCATGCAAACAGTATAACGAACAGTTTCAGACAGATGAAGTGATTTCTTGCTGGGAATTTTCGGACGATGAAATTGTACAGATTTTGAAGGAAGTGAAAACCGGCAAACGTCCGCAGATTTTCTTATCAGTGGTGGGCGGTCAGCCGCGGGTGTCATTGTTTATGAGGAATGAGAGGGAATAATTGTAAAATAGAGTGCCACTGAGCGCCATTCAAAGGATGGTGCAATGTGGCAGTTTCAGACAAAAATAGACAAATAATCGAAGCAATAAAGGATTCTGACCTGACTCAATACAATCATCTTCGTGATCTCTTAGATATGGCTATACTGGTATATCAGGAAGATGAGACGGATTTGGATTACTGTTTGAAGATAACGAAATACATAAAAGAGTTAATTCCAAATCTTCCCCCCACACAGGAACTAAATAATTTATATTGGAGAGCCATTTTATTTGAGGCACCTAATATATTTGAATCTTTTCTTTTGTACATGGAGCGTAACAGGAAGCCTAAGAAGAGATTTTACTTTCCAAGAAGGCGAACACTCAAAATCGTAGTAGATGATTTACAGGATTTGGAAGATGGTAAACTAGATTTTCTTGGAATCAGTCTCCCGCCACGAGTAGGCAAACTAATTTCAGACGACACGCCTGTTTTGACGGATGAAGGTTGGAAGAATCATGGAGATTTGAAGGTTGGAGATTATGTGTATGACTATGATGGAATGCCAGTAAAAGTAACTCATGTATTTCCTAAATCATATGCAAATAAGCGAGTCTGGTTCACCGATGGTTCGTACATAGATTGTCATGAAAACCACGAGTGGATTGTAAGAGATAGACATCAGCAAAAAGAAAGAATCATGGAAACTAACGAGTTGACAGATATAGCATCCATAGATGCAAATACTGGAAAAAGAAGGTTTATGTATCAGATTCCACTATATCAGCCAATTATTGGTTGGCCAAGAATACTTCCAGTACAACCGTATACTTTTGGTGCGTGGCTTGGAGATGGAAGAAATCAAAATCCAGATATATGTGGTAGTTCGGACGACTACGCCATTGTTGAGTCTATTGTAAATGATGGATATCCTATTTCGTGGCATACAACACATAAGACAACAGGAGTTGAATATTACGGTTTTGCGGGATTACGAGATGGTCTGCAAAAAATGGGAATGTGCCATAGCAGAAAACGTGTTGAAAAACGTATTCCTGGAATTTATTTGTGTTCTTCAATTCAACAAAGATTAGAGTTGCTTGCAGGATTGATTGACACAGATGGATGCTTAAGAAGAAAAGAACATAGATATGATTTCACTACAGCAGAAGAAATGCTCAAAGAAGATTTCATATCTCTTGTATCAACATTTGGATGGAGATGCTATGTCAAAGAGGTTGAACCACATGTGTCTTCATCTGGAATAAAATGCAAAAAAAAATACTGGGTGATTTCATTTAATCCCACACATCCAATACCATGTAGACTAGAAAGAAAACAGCTATTTGAGTTTTCTCAAAAGAGAAGAATTGCAATCAAAAAAATTGAGAATATTGAACCTAAGCAGGGAAATTGCATATCTGTTCAAGGCGGAATTTACAGAGTCGGAAGAAGGGGTATCCCAACACATAATAGTACGTTATGTATTTTCTTCTTGGCATGGATTATTGGTCGGCATCCAGAAAGCATAATGCTATGTCAGGCCATTCAGGAGTACTGGCAGATAGATTTTATAATGATGTAATTAAACTCACGCTAAATGAAGAGTATACTTTTTCAGAAATATTTCCGAACGTTTCGCTATGTGGGAAATCAGCAGAGAAGAATGAATTAAGATATAGTGAGCTTGAAGCATTTGCAACACTTACTTGTCGTGGTATTGATGGTACATGGACCGGTGCTGTTGATATATCTTCTGATGGATATTTGTATGTGGATGATATGATTCGTGACAGAACTGAGTCATTAAGTCCTATCAGATTGGAGAACCGGTATCAGGATTATTTGAATGTACTGGTTGACCGAAAAAATGATGGAGCCAAAGAATTAATGGTAGGGACTCGGTGGAATGTGCTTGATCCGCTCGGAAGAGTAGAAAAGGATAATAAAGACAATCCACGTTATAGATTCAGAAAAATCCCAGCGTTAAATGAGCATAATGAATCCAACTTTCAGTATGATTTTGGATTAGGATTCTCTACCAGATATTATCTGGATATGAAAAACCGACTTGATAAAAATGAATGGATGGCAAAATATATGCAGAATCCATTTGTGAGGGAAGGATTGCTATTCCCTGAAGATGAGTTGAATTATTATAATGGTGTTCTTCCTGACGGTGATTGTATTACCGCTGCGGCCTGTGATGTTGCGTGGGGTGGTGGCGATAGTTTATCAATGCCGTTTGGAAAAGTATTTGGAAGTAGAGAAGATGGCCCAGTATATATACCAGATTGGATATTCAATAAAGGCGATAAATATATTACTAAACCATTAGTCATAGCCAAAACGATGCAACATAAACCAAATATGGAGAGATTCGAAGCTAATAATGGTGGGGATGAATATGCGGAAGATATTGACCGTTTGCTTCAGCTACAAGGATTCAAAACAAATATTACATGGGCGAAGGCAAGTAATCAGTTGGGTAAAATGGCAAAAATCATTCAGTACGCCCCGGATATTAAGCGTAGATTCTATTTTTTGAAGCCAGAATTACAGAGTGAAGAGTATAAAAAAGCAATGGAAGAATTATGCATGATAGTGCAAATTGGCAGGAATGAGCATGAAGATAGTGCTGATGGATTAGTACAGCTTCTGCAATTAATATCTGGAGAATCATATGCAAAATGTGAGGCAGTAAAAAGACCATGTTAATGGAGGCATGTATGATAATTACAAGAAAAGATGTCATAAACTATCATCTATTGGAACCGGCAATTGAAAAAAATAAAAAGAAACTTGAGCGGTATAAAGACAGGGAACCTGGTGTAACGGCAGGAAAGGTTAAAGGTTCTTCCCGGGGATTCCCGTATGTACAATGCAATTTTACTGTTTGTGGAGCTGAATCTGAAGAATATAAGCGATGGGAAGAATGGGATGTTAAGTGCAGATATCTTGAAATAAGCATTAAACAGGATATTGAGAGAATGCAGGAACTGAAATTAGCAATTGATGAGTTGATTTCTGGAATAACAGACATTGAGGATAAGATGATCTTTGAATACACCGTTGAGGGTAAGAGCCAGCAGTGGATTGCAAATAAAATCGGAATGGATCAATCAAATGTGTCATTAAGGATAAAAAAGTATTTAAAATAGCAAAGTCTCATAAATTTCATAATTATATATGGTATTATTAGAATGTAAAAAGAGTGTTGAAGATAAAAGTTAATAAAAATCCCCCATAAAGCATTGGCTGATAAAATTTGCCGATGCTTTTTTGTTGTATGAAAGTTGGTGAAATAGTGGATATAGGTAGCATTATTTATCATAAAAATAGAAAATCGTTTGTAGATGTCTGCCATGGCCGGTTTGGGAGAAAAGTAATCTATACCAACTCGAAAACGATTTCAAAATCCAATGTTTTAGAAATATTATCTAAATCACTTTCTATCCATAATCAGAATAGACGGGAGATTGACTATTTATATCACTATACAAACGGAGATCAGCCTATATTGTATCGGGCCAAGGATGTGCGGCCAGATATAAAGAATAATATAGTTGAAAACCATGCTCTTGAAATCATGCGATTTATGACAGCTCAAATGTATGGTGAGCCTATTCAGTACGTATCAGTTAATAATGACGAAGAAAAAACAAAGGAAATTGATGCGTTAAACAATATTATGAAAGTTCTTGATAAGGCCAGTGACGATGTTCTTTTAGGAGACTGGCAGAGTACTGCAGGAACAGCGTATCGTGAAGTTTGGTCGAAATTAAGGCGTGAAGTTGATCCAGGAGAACCACTGATGGGTATTGATGTATCAGACCCGCGTTCCAATTTCATTATCTACTCATCAACCCATGGACATAGGAAAATGATGTCGGTTTCTATTTGTGAAGACGAAAAAGGCGAGTCTTATTATTTATGCACCACCGATAACCATGTATATGAAATAAAAGGTGAAAACGTAGAAGAAACAATCAACGGGTATGGGAGAGTACTTCTTACAGAATACCCTAATAATCATAGGCGATTATCAGATATTGAAATTGTCATTACCATGCTTGATGGAATAAACAAGATCCAATCAAACCGTATAGATGGTATTGAACAGTTCGTACAGGCGTTTATGAAATTTGTTAATTGTGAGATAGATGAAGATACCTTTTTAAAAATGTGTAAATTAGGTGCATTGAAAGTAAAAACGGTAAATCCGTCATTTCCAGCAGATGTCGGTATGATATCTGAACAACTAGATCAGCAGCAGACTCAAACTGCGAAAGATGACTTGTATAAAAATGCCCTTATTATTGAGGGGATGCCAAACAGAGAGCAAAATACTGGAGGAGACACAGGGCAGGCGGTATATTTAAGAAATGGGTGGGACTTCGCAGAACAGAGGGCCAAAATAGATGAACCACTTACAATTAAGTCAGAAAAGGACTTCCTGCGTAATGTATTGCTCATATTGAAAAGAAAGCAACAGATATCGAAAGAGTTAACTATTGCTGATATAGATGTAAAAATCACCAGGAATAAGACAGATAACATGCTGGTAAAAGCACAGGCACTTCTTTATTTGCTCGAAAAAGGAATTCATCCCAAAATTGCAATTAAAACATGTGATCTTTGGGGGGATCCGGAAAAGGTTTATGTGCAATCTAAAGAATATTTAGATGTATTGTACAAGACAGCCGCAGAGAAGCAGATAGAATATGAAAAGGAGAAACAGTCAACATTAGAATTGGCAAAATTAACAAAAGGAGGTGTTGAAAACAGTGGAAATAAGGTGTAAGAATTGTGGAAAACTCCTTGGTGATTTTGAAGGTAAAGGAACTGTCAAGTGTACTCGTACAGAATGCGGTGGAATGAATATTTTCGAAACATCCACTGGAAAACATGAATTTATACCTAAAAGAAAGCCAAGTTATTTGAAAAATAGGGCGACATCAAGTGGAGTAACATTCAACAGATGATGCTCTTTTATTTTTGCAGGCCTGAGCGTAAGAAGGCAGAAACTATGCGGAGCGTCCCGCGTTAAAAAAGTGTATGTTTCAGAAAGGGAGAGATGAAAAAATGACACGTGAACAAGTAAAAGAACAGTTTCCGGATGCAACTGAAGAACAGATAACAGCCATATTGAATATAAATGGCACGGATTTAACAGCAGCAAAGAAGAATAATGTTGATCCTAAAGAATTAAAACGGTTGCAGGAAAGAGATGTTGCATATCAAAAGTTGCTTGATGCAGATTTGACAGATGCGGAAAAAATCCAGAAAGCATTAAAAGAGGCAGATGATACTAAGGCTGAATATGCTAAAAAGACAAATCGTTTAGATGTGGAAAAAATACTGATTTCTGCGGGGCTTGAAGAGGATGATTATTCGGGGCTGATTGACGGAATTGTCTCAGAAGATGCTGAAAAGTCAAAATCTATGGCAACGTCACTGGCAAATATGCTTAATAAGCAGAAGGAAGCAACTGAGCAAAAGGTAAAAGAAGAATTAATGGATAAGACTAAGACGCCTGGCGGATCTGGAGGTTCCGGTGACGAAGGAGAGAAGACGGATGCTGAAATATTCGCAGAAGCGATGGTAAAAGAGAGCGCATCTGGTGCAAAGGGAGCGGAAGACATTATTGGAGCTTATAAATAAGGAGGTAAAGAGGTTATGGCAATTCAGGCTATGAGTGTTACAGAAACTAAAATTGCAGATGAAGTGCAGATTCTAAAAAGACCGGGATTCGAAGCAATCCCAATCACGTTGGACTCTACAGCGTTTACAGATGGTGTCTGCAGGGCAGGAGCACCGATTGGTGCCGGTGGAGTTATCAAAAATGATAAAAACTGTATCGGAATCCTAAAAGAGGATGTCCTTCAGAGCAGACCACAGGGAACTATTTTAAAGAAAGCATACGTCAGAAATGACGTAATTACATCACACTATGGAACAGCAATTGCTGATACAGCAAAGGCGGCGCTTCCGATGATCGTGTTTGAATAAGGAGGTAAAAGGACAATGATTAAGATTAACGATGTTTACGATTCGGCTGCAATTGCTGTATATGTAAAGAATGAAAAAAGTAATGCTATTCCTTATCTTGGTACGGCATTTTGGCCGAATGAAAGAAAAGCGTCCATTGATTTGAAATGGATTAAGACGGCAAATGGACTGCCAGTATCTCTTGCGCCGAGCAACTTTGATGCGAAAGCTACGATTCGTGCGAGGAAAGGATTCAAGTTCACAAAAGAGGAAATGGCTTTCTTTCGTGAAAGTATGGTAATTTCCGAGCATGATCGGATTGAACTTGCAAAATTGAACGATTGCACGTCTCCATTCGTAAAGGATGTGGTTGCAAATATCTTTAATGATACTAGGAATCTTGTTGATGGTGCAGATGTTGTTCCAGAGCGCATGAGAATGCAGCTTTTATTCCCTGAGACAGGCGGACCGTCTATTTACATCTCATCTGATGGAGTCACATATCAGTACAACTATGATGTGGATGGAAACTGGGCGAAAAACAACAGGAAAACTTTAACAGGACCAAAACTGTGGGCAAATAGAAAGACAGCACAGCCACTTGAGGATATACGGCAGATTGTCGAAAATGCGGAAGAGCCGATTAAGTATCTAGTGATGTCTCAGGCTGAACTTAACCTGTTTATGGCATGCGATTCAGTGAAAGAGGCATTGCTTGCGCAGAATACAACGGCGCATGTGATGATGACGGCCACTGTAGCGAAACAACTGATTTCAAATACGTTCCCTGGGATTGAGGTTATAGTATACAAGAAGAAATTTAAGGACGAGTCTGGTGCGACAAAAGCGTTTGTTCCTGATGGATTCATTGCATTTGTACCAGAGGGGAAACTTGGAAATACTTGTTTCGGTATGACTCCTGAAGAGCTCGCAAAGATGGAAGCGCAGGATGTGGATGTTACAATTCTCCCATCTGGGGTTGCAGTGGTTGTTATGACTACATACGATTCAACCATGCAGACAACTACTGTTGTTTCAGAGACACTGCTTCCTTCTTACGAAAGAATGGATTCTGTGTATCTGCTGTCTACGGGAACAATTGATGATGGTGGTATAGGCGAATTAGAGGAACTAACTGTAACAAGTGCGGCTGGAACGGATTCCGGTGATACGAAGATTACGGTATCCCCGGCATTAGAAAGCGGACATTCCTATAAGTATAAAGTAGGAACGGATGTGAATGTTCCGGAATACGGTGCGTTTGTGAAGAACTACACTGCATGGGATGGTACTGCTGACATTACTGCGGCTACCGGAAAGAAGATTTGCGTTATCGAGTGTGATTCGGATTATCTGGCAGTGAAAGCGGGAACCGCTACAGTTTCAGCAAAAGAATAAAGAAGGTGATTGAGGATGGAGAAAAAATTAATTAATGAAATAATTACAGATTTGACAGATGAATTGTCGAAAGATAAAGATTTTGATGAAGATGCTTTATCCTCAAAGGTCAAGAACGCTGTTCGAGAAATCCGTAGGGACCGGAATTATCCGGTATCCTACGGAGAAGATCAGATTATGAATGATTTAAATAATTATTATTCCAATATACGTGAACTTGCTTTGTACGATTATAATCAGATTGGTGCAGAAGGACAGCTTGCTCATTCAGAAAATGGGACTAGCCGGACATGGAAAAACCGCATAGATTGTAAAAATGGTGTGGTAGCGTTTTGCAGATAGCTGGTGTTCTAACAATTCCCTTTCCTCAGGTTTGAACGGTATTGACTAATCAATGAAAGCATTGATAGAAGATTGTGCGTGGAGAAGTCCGCAGGGCGACACTCATTAGGCGGTGGTGGGCAGAGTGATTAAGGCATAGATGCGATTTGGAGGGTATGAGATTATGCGTTCATTGAAAAAAAATAAGAGTACTCTTTACTATGCTTTATATAATGAAAAGAAAGAAATAGTTGACGAAAATGGAGATTTTACCGGGGAATACATTGTTGGTTATAGTGCCCCGGAATTTTTTAATGCTAATTTATCTGCAGGGAAAGGCTCTGCACAGGCAGATATATTCGGAGTAAATGTTGATTTTACCAGAACAATATCAACAACAGATCTGTCACTACCTATAACGGAAACATCGTTAGTCTGGTATGAAACTAAACCTAAAATATTAGAAGATGGCAGGGCAGATCCTGAAAGTGCGGATTATAAAGTTGCAGCTCCGCCGGCGGTAGGTTTGAATGAATTGATAATTGCATTAAAAGCGAGGGCAAAGAATGTCTAAGAGATTCAGGACTGGTTTGTCTGGTAGCGGATTCAGAAGGATAGCCAGAGAAATCCACCAGTATAGAAATGAGCTGACAGATAAGTGTGAGGAGTTCGCTTATCGACTGGCAGAAGAGGGCGTGGCAATCGCACAAATTCATATTGGTTCAAGTGGGTATGGAAAGCACATCACTTTGGATTCTGAAATGAAGATTGAAGGAATTGGTTGCAGAGCAATTATATTTATGGAAGATGCACAGAAGATCATCAGTCAGTGGCAAACACAAGATGGAATAAAGAGCGCAGAAGTCAGTCCTACATTAATGCTTGAGTTTGGCGCAGGATTAAAAGCGGAGAATCCAACAGGAATTCCGGGTGTTGGAACTGGTACATTTCCGGGTGGTACACATGGAAATGAGCCTGGGTGGTATTATATGGACATAAATGGAGAATGGCATCATTGCAGCGGAATCTCTGCAAATTTGCCAATGTACAAGACAGGTCAAGAACTACGAGATAAAGTGATTGATATTGCAAAAGATGTTTTTGGTTTATAGAGAGTGAGTCATGTTCGGGTATGTTCCGAACGCTCTCCATTAAAATTTCTTTGGCGTGGCAAAATGCTACGCCTTTTGTAATGGAGAAAAATATATGAAAAGAAATAAATTCGGATTGTCAAGTAAGGAATACGAAAAGCTGTACAGTGTTTGGGGCAATATGCTTAAACGTTGTTACAATGAAGAATGTGATCGTTTCTATGCTTATGGGGCGAGAGGAATCAAGGTGTGTGATGAGTGGAGGGATGATTTTCATTTATTTGCGGATTGGGCATTGAAAAATGGATGGACCCCCTTTCTCAGCATTGAAAGAAAGAATCTGGATCAAGGATATTCGCCAGATAACTGTGAGTTTATAACGATGAAACAGCAAGCCAGAAATAAGGCAAGCAATATTAGAGTTGTTTATCGAGGAGAAGACAAGTGTATAGCCGAATGGTGTGAAATACTCGGACTTAACGATAAGCGAACATACAGGAGGTATCAGCTTGGAATTAGAGAACCGGAAGTCTTATTTTATCCCGGAGACTTAAGAGGCATGAGGGGGCGTAGCAGAAGTGATTGATGTATCAAACAGAGTTCTTACGAATGTGAAAACGTATATATCCGATATCTGTCAGAATGTTCAGAGTGATAGCACGAGGACTCCTCCATCATTTCCGTCAGCTTCAGTTGTTCAGATTGACAATCCAGACACGGCAGTTGACTTGGAAAATACTGAAAATGCGGTGTTTTCCACTATTGAAATTCAGTCGTTCTCTAACAAGAACATTACAGAAGCTAAGACAATCATCAATAGTGCCTGTGATGCTATGAGAATCATGGGTTATGAGCGGCGATACGGTCCATCAAAAGTAGCGAACGCCGCAGACACTAATATCTACCGCATGGTGGCAAGATTCAAAAGAATTGTGTCGTCTGTGGAGGATATAGATAAATTTGATAATTAAATGATTTCGAGCGCCATTGAGCGCCTTTTTTTATTGGAGGTAGTGTAAATGGCAGGTGGAAGAAGTACCATTAATACAGTATTAAAATGTGGTGATGCAAAAGAAAGTCTTGCGAAGTTATGTAAAATCAAGACATATCCACAGTTAGGTGGAGAACCGGAGCAGCTTGAGACAACTGATATGGAAGATACCATGCAGACATTTGTGCCGGGTGTTCAGCAGGTCGAATCCATGCAGTTTACAGCAAACTATGAAAAGAACACCTATGAAGCAGTAAAAGCGGCAGCTGATAAGGAAAAGTTCTATCAGTTAGAATTTGGTGAGGCAGGTGTTGATGGAATATTCAGCTGGAAGGGGCAGCATAGCGTATTTGTGAATGAAGGTGAAGTAAATGGCGTACGTGAGATGACGATCACTATTACACCATCCACTGTTATTTCACCTAATGCAGTAGAGTAGAAGATTTTAGGAGTGGGATAACCGCTCCTATTTTTTGTGAAGAGGAGAGCACATAGATGGATATTAAAATAAATAACAAGAAATATAGAGTCCCGGAATTAGTATTTGAGCATTTTACGAAGATGGAAGAGCAGGGATTCTCTGTTACGGAGGCTTTTGAAAAAAAACAGTACATGCTGATTGCCATGGGATTTGTTTGTGTAATTACAGGGCTTGACAGGGAAGAAGCAGAAGAATTAATTACGCAGCATGTGTACGGCGGGGGAAATTTAATTGATATTGTTAATACCTTCTCGGAGGCAGCTGGTGAGTCGGATTTTTTCCGAAAGATGCTGAATATTCAGCAGACGGAGGAAACACGGAAAGTATCAATGGAGGAAAAGGTTCCGGCGGAAAAAGAAACAAAGTAAAAAGCTACACGGATTGCATATATGAAGTATGGCTTCCAGCAGCAATAAGATATGGGATCCCATATGAAGCTTTCTGGAGGATGAACCCAAAACGCTTAAAGCCTTTTCAAGACGATTATAACCAAAAGATGCAGGCTGAGGCTGATAAAATGGATTATTCCTGTTGGTTAATGGGGCAATATATGGTCTGTGCAATCCAAAAAGCATTAGATCCAAAAAAAGCGAAATATCCAAATCAGCCATTTGGAATGCGGTCTTTTGATGAAGATGAAGATAGCGATATTTCGGCAATTAGATTCGGTGAATTTGTAGATGCTTTTAATAAAGCATTTGAGAAAAAGTAGAGTGCCATGAGCGCCATGATGAAAGGTGGTGGCGTAAGTGGGAAATGAGATCGATAGGCTGGAAATTGTCGTTGAGGCTGAGGCCAGTAAAGCAAATCGTAATCTGGCCAAAATGGAAAAACGCATAACCAATATCGCAAACGCGTTGGATAAACTTGGTGCATTATCCGGTGCTTTGGGCAATGTTGGAAATGTAGACTTTGGAGAATATGAAAAAGCATCTAAAAACATAGATGAACTACTTGGAAAATCCAAGAAATCCCACAATACGGATGCTACACCTAGGATTAATAAAGCAGATATTAAATATGCAGCTAAGACGGCTGAAGAGCTTCAAAAGAAATTTAAAGATGTTGGAAAAAACATTGACTTCTCAGGGATGAATAGCACTGAATTGCGGAAGCAGATAAAGTCGATGGAATCTGCGCTTGATAGAATGTATGGTAACCAGGAGAAAAGACAGGCTATTGAAGGTGAGAAAATTCCGGGTAAGTCTTGGGTGAGTCAACAATATGATATTGCCAAAGTAAGCAATCAGTTGGAGATAGCTCGAGAAGCATTGAAAAAATATAATTCCGAAGCGGCAAAGATGTATAAATTTACCATTGATAGGAACCAATCTGTTTCATCGATGGAAGAAGTGCCAAAAGTTGCGAAGATATCCCAAGATTCTATGAATTATGATCCAGAAGCTATGAGAATGGTGTTTGGTGAAGGCGCTGAAAAAATTCGTAATTTTAACGATTTGATGAAACAATTTAAGGGAACAGCGCAGTCGGCAGGTAATGCCATCAATGAATTTGAAGGCTCTATGGATTCCGCAAAAGTTAATACATATGAGGCTCAGATAAAGCGTCTGAAACAGGAACTTGCCGAATTAGCTAATAAAGGCTTTTCACAATACGACCCGGAATATGATTCTGTTGCCAAGAATCTTCAAGAAGTTATATATGCAAAAAAAGCGTACGATAAGGAACTAAAGTCTTCTATTCAAGCAGAAAATGAATCTGCAAAGTCAACAAATAATACGGCAAATACCCTGAAAAATCTGAAAAGCGTATTAAGTGGTGCGTCAAGACTTTTTTCTTCAATAGCTTCAGGAGCTATAAAAGCGTATAAAGGTGTTGTTACTTTCTGCAGAGGAGCCAAAACCATAACAAAGGCATTGGCTTCACCTATTGCAACTCTAGGAAAATTGAAAAATGCATTGCTTGGAGTGCAAAAGCAGTCAGGGCGAAAATTTGGTGTTCCTCAGATGATAGGAATGTCACTTCTATATTCCAGCGTGTTTGGCATGATTTCTGGTATTAAACAGGCTATATCAGATGGAACAAAGAATTTAGTGCAATATAGTAATGAGTATAATAAAAGTATTTCTTCTATTGTGTCAGCACTTTTGTATTTGAAAAATGCATGGGCTGCGGCGTTTGCACCGATTGTTAATGTAGTGGGTCCTTATATTCAATCTTTCATTAATATGATTGCCTCGGCTTTAAATGCTGTAGGTAAGTTCATGGCAGCATTGACTGGAAAAGGGTTTGTTGTTCAGGCCAAAAAGGTGTTCCAGGATTATGGTGCATCTCTGGATAAAACCTCCGGTGGTCTCGATGATGCAAATAAATCAGCCAAAGAGTTGCAGCGGACTATTTTGGGATTTGATGAATTGAATGTATTAAATGCACCTAACAATGACTCGGGAAACAGTGGTTCTGGCGGAGGAGACGGAATTGAGTTAACTCCAAGCGATATGTTCGAAACAGTTCCGGTTACCGGTGCAGTAGCTGATTTTGCGAAAAGATTAAGAGAAGCGTTCCTGAAAGAAGATTGGGAAGGTTTGGGCGATCTTATAGCAGAAGGACTTAATAAAGGATTGCGGAAGATTTATGATGCGATAAATTGGAACAATGTTGGGTCTCAAATTACAAAATTTGCAGATGGTTTCACACGGACTTTTAATAGAGTTATCGAGAACCGCGGCCTGTGGGATACGCTTGGAAGGACTATAGGAACAGGCATAAATACTGCTGTAAAAACAGCAAATTTATTTATTGGGGATGGCGGTATCAATTTCAAAGCAATTGGAACCGGTATTTCAACAGGGCTACGTGGCGCCATAAATGAAATACCATGGACTGAACTTGGTAATCTTTTGGGAAATTGGTTCATGGTTCCATGGAAGATATTGAATGGTTTTGTTACCGATATGTCCAGGAAAAATGATTTAGGGTTGACCGGATGGGCAGAACTAGGAAAAGGACTCGGAAGAGCCTTAAAAGGAGTATTTGAGAAGATAGACTTTGATACTATAGCCGATACGTTTGTAAAAGGGTTTAATGGAATATTTGAGGTACTGAAGAACTTTAATGCAGAAAAACCATTTGAAGGTTTAGGAAAAAAGATTTCAGATGGCTTAAACAAGATTATTAGAGGGATAGACCCCGGTGAGGCAGGTAAGGCAATTAGCGATTTTGTAACGGGTGTTCTTGGAGTACTCGTTGATGTAGCAGAACAAACTGATTGGGAAATGTTCGGTAGGAAGTTGGGAGAGCTTCTGTCAAATATTGATTGGAAAACTATTTTAGGACAAGTATTTACAATTATTTCAGAGGTTTTAGGGGGACTTATAGAAGGTCTTTCTCAGACAACGGGAGGCAAAGTTGCACTTTTTATGGCAGGATTAGCTGTTGCATTTAAAGGGGCATCAGTACTGGCTTCCATAGGCGAGTTTGTCGGTAAGGTGAAAACTGGCTATGGAGCATTGGGCAGTATTTTTGGAAAAACCGCCTCTTCTGCTGCGAGTTCGGTATCAGGAATGGGTACGGCAGCAAGTACTGCTGGTGGGACATTAGACTTGTTCGGCGGAAAGTTGAGTGGGCTTGTTGGAAAGTTTGCAAATAGTGCTACGTGGACGGCATTTTTTCATGAGAATTTGAAGCAATTAAATGCAGTTTCTGGTGAATCAGCAGAAGCGTATGGAGCATTGATTGGTACGCTCGGGGAATTAAACGATGCGGGAAGCATAACAGATTCTCAATTCAATGATTTTTATGGTACATTAATGGCAGCTAAAGATAAAGGTGTGAATTTCGAAGATGCTATGGCTTATGTGCGAGATGAGCTTGATAAATCTGGTGTGTCTGCAGATGAATTCGAAAAGAGTCTAAATGATACACTTGATAGATTAGGAACCTCGGCACCACGTAAAGCCAAAATAGTGGGTGCCGGTATAGGCGATGGTACAAAAGAAGGCATAGAGCAAAGCCGCTCGAAAGTTGAAAATGCTATATCAGGCTTAGCCGATAAAATAAAAAAAGCATTTACCGGGGAAATGGAAATGCATTCTCCATCAAAAGTATTCTTTTCTTATGGTGTAAATACAGTTGCAGGATTTAATGACGGATTTACGAGCAAAAGTTCAAGTGCAGAACAAAATGTTCGTTCATTGGGTGAAAACATCAAAAAGTCGATGAGTGGAACATTGAAAGGGCTATCCGAAGATACGAGTGAGGCAATCTCAGGAATACGTGACAAGTTCAGGCAAGCGGAGGGGAACGCTTCGTCGAGTGCGTCCAGTATCCTCAGGTCTTTCTCAAACCTACATATACCGCTACCTCATTTAAGTGTATCTTTTAGCAGCCTCAAAGTCGGAAATACCAGCATTCCAATACCGAGTTTCAGGGTGAATTGGTATGCGAAGGGAGGATTCCCAAATACAGGAGAACTATTTGTGGCGAATGAAAAAGGCCCAGAAATGCTCGGTAAGATGGGAAACAAAAATACTGTTGCAAATAACAGACAGATTACAGACGGTATTGCTGCAGCAGTTGGACCCGCTGTGTATAATGCTGTGACAAGTGCGTTATCATCATCTGGAAACGGACAGGGTGGTGACTTGTATTTAACATTGGAAATAGGTGGAGAGAAGTTAGTTAAGAAAATCGTAAAAGATTATAACAATATGAAACAATCTGACCCAAAGTTCGGATTCATATACTAAATCCCAAAGTATTATGAAAACTCTCATAATGAAAATTGATTTTGTTATGACTATGTGTACCAGTTCTACGGAGATTCCGATGATATGGACTCTATCGCTTACATAGGCCTTATAATATTGGGAGTGGCTTTTTAGCTGCTCCTTTTTCTTTTAAGTTTCGCTATGGCTTGGTATAATATTCTCATAGTTTGAATTTAAGGAGAAGAAGCCATGCAAATGATTGAGTTGAAATATTATATGGATTTGCTTCCTGAGTGCAATATATTTAGAGAAGATGGTATGGTAGAGTTGTTTTTTCATGATATGGAGACGAAGGCTTATTATATTGCCAGAGAATTTGCGAATTCAGCAGATGAAAGTTATATGGCTCAAAACGCTTTTCTGGATGATGATACAAAAAACTATGTTGTTAAATTCAATCAAAATCGGTTGGAAGACATTGCATTTATGCAATATTTATTTAATAGTTCAAATAATATGTTTTCAGGGTATGCGGTAAAGAGAATTCCTATTGAAGACTTCTATTTAGGTATGGAAATAACTCCTCCAGCAAGATGCTTTGGAAACATTGAACAAAAAACTAAAGAACCATTATTGGGGTTAAATAAATTCATTTCTGAAGAAAAGGTGATGTATCATAGGGAACTATTAAGAAAAATTTATGAGTGGTCTGACGAAGAGGTGAATTATTATTCCATTCCTAGAAGTATTCCTCATAAAGATAAAATATCGCTAACTCAAACCGTGGCAGTTGAAAGATTTTTAAATCAAAATTATATTCCATATAAAATGCGATATGAGGATTTTCCAGAGTACAGTAAATTAAAAAAGAGAGATTCTCAATTTATAATGAAAGCAAGACAGAAGGATAATCAAAAATTTTATGAAATGCTTTCAGACTTTAAAAAGAAATATAATGATATTTATCATGACTTGGTCGATAAGGGAACTGTAAGTCCTAAGTGGAAGTCGGAATATGAATTGTTTAAACTAATCAGGGCGTTCTTCCCGGATGCAGTTTTTCAATACAGATCAGAATGGTTAGGAAATCAGTCTATTGATGTATTCATACCAAGCAAAAGAATCGGAATTGAATATCAAGGAATACAACATTATGAAGCAATAAATCATTTTGGTGGTATAGAATCATACGAAAATAGAAAAAAACTTGATTCGAAAAAGAAGAGCTTATGTGAAAAAAATGGAGTTATTCTTGTTGAATGGAAATATGATGAACCAATAAATGAAGTTGTTTTGAAAATAAAAATAAACTCTTGGAGTTAATTTGTATATACAGTTACGGCAATAGATGTAAGGGACATTTACCATTATGGTAGGTGTTCTTTTTATATATAAGAAAGTGTGGTGAAGATATGACACAGCCTCTTATCATAGGTGGCATTACAATGCCATCGCTTAAAAAAGGCGGATTAACTATTACAAAGGAAAAAGTATGGTCCGGAAACACTGGAAGAGCAGCAGATGGGAATGTCATAGGCGACTTGGTTGCAATAAAATATAAATTGCAGTGCGAATGGCCTCCATTAAGCAGGGCAGATACAGCGAAAATCGATCAAGCTGTGTCTCCTGCTTTTTTTAATGTAACGTTTTTGGATCCAGGAAGTAATACCCGTATTACGAGGACGTTCTATGCGGGCACGCCCACATATCCAGTTTACACTTATGTGAATGGCAACGGGATTACTTATAACGGGGTAAAAGTAGATTTGGTAGAGAAATAGGAGGACGAAATGTTAAAGACAAGCAAAACTATTAACCTGTCAGGAAATAGCATTATTAATGATAAACAAGTAGTCTACATGCAGGCAAATATATCTACGGATGGGGGCACAACCAGCCATTCCAGTAGCATACAGGATAAAGTACTGTACGAGGCAAATAAGGTTGAATGCCGGAAAGATTTGTCTGATTTCGATCAGCTGGTATATGAAATAGAAGATTCTATTCATACGGGGGGAGTGCAGTAATGAAGATTAAAAACAGTCAAATAGTTAATTTCATAAATGGGATAATGAATCTTAAAGAGAAAAAACTTCCAATCAAACTGGGGTATGCGATTACGCGTAACATAAAGATCATGGACCCGGTAGCGACCTCCTATGAGGAGGAAAGATATAAGATACTTGGGAAATATGCTGAGAAGGATGATTCCGGTAAATTCAAAGTAGAAGACGGCTCCTATATCATTTCTGATATATCGGGATACGAGCGTGAGATGGAGGAACTGTTGGAAATCGAAAATGAGATGCAGCTCCATACGGTTACGTTTGATGAGATTGAGAAGTGCGATTTGGAGCAGTTTGACGCGTTGTCGGTACAGGACATTACCTTATTGGATATGATGTTGGAATAGTATTGGGGGTGAGACAATGTATCAATCCTCAGCGGCGTTTGCGGAATTGATACAGCAAGATTCCCGGACGTTTAAAAGTAAATTAATCATTGGCGAAAATGAAATAGAATCAGGCATTAAAAGTATCGCATTAAAAGGGGGCTCAAATAGTGGGTCCTCTTTTATTATTGGAAGTTGCATCAGCCAGTACATAGAAGTTGAAATGGAAAAACCATCAGTATTCATAGAAAACGAAGAGATTGAATGGCGCATAGGAGCGGATATTTCAGCAACTGTAGAAGAATTTGTTCCAATGGGATTTTTTACGGTCGGAAAGCCTGAATCCGATGAAAATATGGTAAAGTTTACGGCGTTTGACCGAATGATGAAAACGGAGAGGGCCTACTTTTCTTCTCTGCCTGTTTCTACTTCAACAGTGGCTGTACTGAATGAAATGTCTACGTTTTTAGGCATTCCCATAATTACCACAGGACTATCTGCTATAACGATAAAGAGGCCAGTCGGATATACGTGCCGCGAGGTACTCTCCTACATATCTCAGATGTATGCTGGCTTTGCTATATGCAACCGGCAGGGGCAGATTGAGATTAAGTCCTATGTTAATTCATCCCTTCAAGTACTCCCGGGAAAGTATTGGGACAGTTTTGTTCACAATGATTTTCCGTACACATTCCAGAAAATCGTATGTCATACTGGAAAAGACACAGAAGGAAACACCATATCTATCAGCGCAGGCAGTGGAAACCGGGAGATGACAATATCTAATCCTCTGATGACCCAAAGCATCTTAGACAGCGTGGCTACTAAACTAAAAGGCTTCTCTTATATGGCTGGAAACTTAAAGTTTTTGGGCGATCCGCGCATAGATCCGTGGGATATTGTCGGTGTCAGGGGGAAGGACGGGACAGACTACAGCGTTCCGATAATGAGCATAACCCAGGATTTTGACGGCGGTCTGTCAACAACCATTGAATCCGTTGCTGAATCCGAAACGGAAGAGCAACAAGGATTTAAGGGGCCTGTAACGCAGGCAATAGAGCGTTATGCCGTACAGCTTGCATTGGTAGATCACGCAATCGTTAATAAGCTGGATGTCAATGTGGCTAACATCACCTACGCGAAGATTGTGGATCTGGACGCAATCAATGCAAAGATTACCAAAATCGAAACAGAAGAGCTGACGGCAATAAACGCAAAAATAAATACTGCCAATATCAATCTTGGAAATATCGAAAATCTTTTGTCGGGGAATGCCGGAGTTGGTGATTTGACAAATATACATCTAACCTCCCAGAATGCAGTGATTGAGAGCGCACTGATAAAAAGTGCGGTAATGCAGTCCGTGACAGTGAATGATCTGCTGGCGGGCACCATCTATACTAACAAATTTCAAATTTGGTCAGATGAAGCTGGCGGCATGAAGATATTCGGGTCTACTCAGCAGTGGATGGATAAGGATGGAAGGATAAGGATGCAGGCCGGGCTTGATGCTGCGGGTGCATTTAATTACTATATCGTGGATGCCGCAGGGAATACGATGTTTGATGCCCTTAACGGCGTGTCTGCCGCAGGAATTAAGGCACCTATCATCAAAGACTCGATGGTGGCAGATGATGCCAGTATCAGTGGGTATAAGGTCAATGTCCAGACGCTGGTGCAGAACATTAATGGGAGCAATGTGCAGATTATGGGGAGTAAAGTTGTTGTTGATGGAACCAGCCAGACCATATCAGCAAAGTTTGATAGCATGCAGGAGGAGATTGACAGCATATCTGCTTCAGGCGGTGGATATATCTTGCAGACCTATGTGGAGGGTGGTCATACAGGTGACGGAGAGACGGCAACGATACATGCCAGACTATATGCAAGTAATAAGGAAGTGACAGAGACATTCGGCCCGGAGCACTTTGTCTGGAGCCGATTATCAGAAGATGATTCTGGCGACAGAGAATGGAATGGAAAGCAGATCACAGGATATTCGCTAACCCTGTCGGGAAGTGATGTAACAATGGCTGCGGATTTTGAGTGTAAATTCCTTATATGGGATGAATCACCAATACTTGATCACAACGGAAACAACATATTGGATATAAACGGAAATAATATTATTGGTTTGACAGCTTAAAACAGTAGGAGGAGAACATGCCAAAATTTAATGAATATACGGAAAAAACAAATCCGGATGATGTAGATATTTTTTTACTGCAGGATGCTGCCTCAACCAAGAAAATATCTTTTTTGAATATTTTTAATCGGATAAAGACAAAGCTAGGGTTGGGGGATCTTGCAACCAAAAGCGAGGTAGCACAATCAGACCTAGAGGATGCGCTGGCTAATTTAATTGCTGGCAAACTCACATCGTCTGGAATTGCCAATAATCTAACTACGACAGACACGACGAAAGTATTGGCGGCGCCGCAGGGGAAGGCTTTATTAGAATCAATTACGTCTGCATTAACGTTGATCGGGAGTCTGGACGCATTAACCACAGCCGAGAAAACAAATCTGGTTGGTGCTATTAATGAGCTGGTTGCATCACTTACTACACTAAATAGCAATTTAAATGCGTCAAATTTTACCCTGACAAATTCGACTTACTATCCCACTACCAATGTAATTGTAAGTGGACGCGTGGTGCATTT